>JBFLVU010000167.1:0-6155 GCA_040758175.1 Acidobacteriota bacterium
ACGCCGCTCGGGGCGGCCCGGTCTGGTTGGGTGGCTTTCGGCGATTCGGACCCTCGCGGATTCTCCTGAGTGCCTTCCCCGTCTGCCGTCACGTCCGGATTATCGTGAAAGCGAAGGTGGAGAACATGGCGCAACTCCCGTCACGGGGAAACCTCCTGGAGGCCAAGACGATGCGTTTGGGCCAATGGAAAGGTCGAAGTTGGGGGAGCAGGGCGGCATGGCTCGGGGTGGCCCTCTGGCTGGGCGCTTCGGCCATCGGATGCTCCTCTCTCCGGGAACACCTCTTCATGAAGGACGCCGCGAAGGCCTACAAGGCCGGCAAGTATGAAGACGCCGCCAAGAACTTCGACGCCGCCCTCAAGATCAACCCCCGAAGGGCCGACAACTGGAAGTACCTGGCCTACTCCTACTGGAGCCTCGTCGAGCCCGGATCCAAGGCCCCCGAAGACGAGCGCTACACGGACAAGGCCCTGGAGGCTTTCCGCAAGTACCTGGACATCGTAGGGAAGGACGACGACGTCCAGGACTACATCATCAACCTCTACATCAACCAGAACCGCCTGGAACAGGGCGTGAAGTTCTACGAACAGGAGCTCCGCAAGGACCCCAAGGACTCGCGCATCGTCCAGACCCTCTCCATCATGTACGGCAAGATGGGCAACTTCGAGAAGTCCCTCGAATACTCGAAGATGAAGGCCGAGCTCACGCCCACCGACCCCAACGGCTGGCTCTTCATCGGCGCCCTCTGCTGGAACCGCTCGTACAACAACCAGGACCCCGACGAAAAGCGCTCCCAGATCGTGGACAGCGGGATGCAGGCCCTCGACAAGGCCCTGCGCCTGGACCCCATGAATTTCAACGGGCACCTCTTCAAGAACCTCCTCTTCCGCGAGAAGGCCAAGTTCGCCAAGAACGCCGCCGAGAACGAGAAGGACCGGCGCCTCAAGAGGGACCTCCTCGCCCAGGCCGACGAGTTCACCCGGATGGCCGACCAGGAGCGCGACATCGCCCTCGCCATCCGCAAGGGGACCTACAAGCCCGGCACCACGCCCCCTCCCTCGACGCCCTCCCCGGCCGCCGCTAACTGACGAGGTGTTCAATGTTTGAGGAATCCCTAGTCGAGACCAAAAAGCCGAAGCCGTCGAAGGTGAAGGTCTACTCCTTCCCGGTGGCGGTGGTGTTCCACGTAGTCCTCATCTCGGGCCTCGTCCTCTACAGCATCTACGCCCAGGACGTCCTTCAGCCCCCGCCCATCGTCGTTTCGTTCTTCAGCTCGGCGCCCCCGCCTCCGCCCCCGCCCCCGCCTCCGGCCCCGCCGAAGGTCGCGGCCCCGAAGGTGCAGGCCCCGCCGCCCATCGATCCCAACAAGCTCGTGGCCCCGACGGTGGTGCCCGAGAAGATCCCCCCCCCGATGCCCGTCGGCGCCGTGGGGGGTGAGGGCGGCGTCGAAGGCGGCGTCGAAGGCGGCGTGGAGGGCGGCGTCCTCGGCGGCGTCCTCGGCGGTGGTCCCCTGGGCGGAGCGGAGAAGAAGATCCTCCCCATGGGTTCGATCCGCCAGCCCAAGCTGGTCCGGCAGATCAATCCGAACTACCCGCCGGCCGCCCAGGCCATGGGCCTTTCGGGGCGCGTGGTCATGGAGATCATCATCAACGAGAACGGCGACGTCGAAAACGCCCGCGTCCTGCAGTCCAACAACCCGATCTTCAACGAGGCCGCCTTGGACGCGGTCCGCAAATGGAAGTACTCCCCCCCGACGACCGAGGCTGGTCAGCGGGTCTCGGTGTTCTGGATCGTGACGATCAATTTCTCTGCGAGCAGGTAGGGTTGCGGTTGGTATTTGTCAGAAAGGAGTCCGCGCAATGAGTTTCAATATCATTGACCTCTGGCACGAGATGGGATGGCTGGCCAAGGGCGTGGCGATCTTGCTCGTCTTCATGAACCTCCTGTCCATCTGGGTGTTCATTGACCGGTACATCATCTTCCGTTCCGCGAAGAAGGAATCGCTCCAGTTCATCACGAAGGTGGGCGGACTCCTCAAGCAGAACAAGATCGACGAGTGCATCGATCTCGCCAAGAAGTTCAAGAACAGCCACCTGGCGAAGGTCTTTTCCGCCGCGCTCCTCGAGTTCAAGGCCGAGTCTTCCGCCAAGGTCGACTACAACGTGATCGAGGCCTCCCGGCGCGCCATCGAGCGGGCCACCGTGAAGACCGCCTCGGACATGAAGCGCGGCTTCGGCACCCTCGCCACCATCGGCGCGACGGCCCCCTTCGTCGGCCTCTTCGGCACCGTCGTCGGCATCATCAACGCCTTCCGCGGCATGGCCCTCTCCGGCTCGGGCGGCATCGGCGCCGTGGCCGGCGGCATCGCCGAGGCCCTCGTGACCACCGCCTTCGGCCTCTTCGTCGCCGTGCCCGCCGTGTGGTTCTACAACTACTTCACGGACAAGGCCGACCTCATTTCCATCGAGATGAGCAACTCGGCCTCGGAGCTCCTGGACCACTTCGTGAAGGTCACCGGCATCGAGGAGAAGTAGGTCTTTCGGGAGGTCGCCATGAGCATGAACGTTGGCGATAAGAAGAGTCTGAACGCCGACATCAACATCACGCCCTTCGCGGACGTGTGCCTGGTGCTCCTGATCATCTTCATGGTGGTCACCCCTCTGCTGCAGAAGGGCGTCCCGGTCAATCTCCCCAACGCCAGGAATCCCGAGGCCCAGCCCGAGAAGGAGAGCAACATCAACATCTCCCTCCAGGAGGACGGCAAGCTCTGGTACGGAGCCAAGTGGATCCCCGGCGACGTGCTCCAGGAGAACCTCCAGGAGGACTACGCCCGGAACCCCGGCCGCGACGTGTACATCAAGGCGGACAAGCGCGTGGAGTTCGTCTACGTGAAGGACGTGCTCCGCACCGTCCAGTCGGTGGGATTCAAGGGCGTCGGGTTGGTGGCCCAGCACGTGGATGAAAAGGGCAATCCCGTCACCGGTAACGCCGCGGGGGCCGTCGCCTCCGGCACGGCGGGAAAGAGCTAAGGGAGGCGCGGTCCCATGTCGATGAACGTCTCCAAAGGCCACGGTGCCATGTCCGACATCAACGTGACGCCGCTGGTGGACATCCTCCTGGTGCTGATCATCATCTTCATGGTGATCACGCCCATCCTCCAGAAGGGCTTCACGACCCAGGTGCCCCCCAAGGCGCCTCCATCCACCAACCCCAGCCAGAGCAACGCGATCGTGTTGCAAATCGACGCCGGCAGCGGAATGTCCATCAACCGTCAGCCCGTCACGCTGCAGGACCTGGGCGAACGGCTCGGCGCCATCTTCGCCACACGCGCGGACAAGGTCCTCTTCGTGGACGTGGACGACAAGGCCCCCTACGAATCCGTGGTGAAGGCCCTGGACATCGCCCGCGGCCCCGGCAAGGTCGAGACCATCGGGTTCGTGCTGAACTGACCCTGTTCCCCTTCCAAGGGGCAGCGGTTCAAGTTGTTTCACTTGTCCGTGGGAGTCTCCCGCAGGAGGCTCCCATTTTCTTTTGGCCATGTCCAGCCTGATCAATGCATTACGAACAGTCCGTCCCCACGGGGACGATGAAGGCATTCCCGACCCCCTCGCGAGGGCCCCGAGGAGCTCGGGCAAATTGCACAGTCGAACCCGCCGCTTCACGGCCCATATGGACCCAATCCCGCCGCCGTGCCAATATTGGAGACGCATGGGGGGTGGCGCCGGCATGGCGCATCTAACTAGCTGACGCGCAGACACATATGCTTTCCGATCCGATCCATGACATCGAGGGACCGGACCCGGAGGAGGGCGTTTACTTGGGAGGGGCAGCCGAGGACACAGGGGAACGCGGAATCGTTTGACGCGGCGAGGTTTCGAAGAAAGGGAGGATCCGCATGAAGATGTTCCTGTACTATTACCTTCCGGTGCTGGCGGCCCTTGCGGCCCTGGTATACGCCTTCATCAAGGCGACCTGGGTGGCCAAACAGGATCCGGGCGACGAGCGCATGCAGCTCATTTCGAGCTGGATCGCACAGGGCGCCATGGCGTTCCTGAAACGCGAGTACAAGACCCTATCGGTCGTGGTCATCGCCGTGGCCATCTTGCTCGGCGTCTCCAACCACTACGTGGCCGAGGACACCAACGCCTTCATCGCCCTGTCCTTCGTCCTGGGGGCCACGTGTTCCGCCCTCGCGGGATACCTGGGCATGAAGACCGCCACCAAGGCCAACGTCCGCACGACGGCCGCCGCCCGCTACGGCCTGAACAACGCCCTCCAGGTGGCCTTCGCCGGCGGGTCGGTCATGGGCCTTTCGGTTGTGGGCCTGGCCATCGCGGGCTTCGGCCTCCTTTTCATCCTTTACACCTTCCTATATCCCGAGTCGCAGACGAGCGAATCGGCCATGATGCTCGTTTTGAACCTCCTCTCGGGCTTCTCCCTGGGGGCCTCCTCCATCGCCCTCTTCGCGCGCGTGGGCGGCGGCATCTACACCAAGGCAGCCGACGTGGGCGCCGACCTGGTGGGCAAGGTCGAAGCCGGGATTCCCGAAGACCACCCCCTCAACCCGGCCACCATCGCCGACAACGTGGGCGACAACGTGGGCGACGTGGCGGGCATGGGCGCCGACCTCTTCGAGTCCTACATCGGCGCCATCGTCTCGGCCATGATCCTCGGCGTGGCTTGGTTCGGCGGCCTCGGCGCGCTCCAGCAGGGCGCCAACATGAACGCCGTGTACCTCCCCTTGATCGTCGCGGTCATCGGCATCCTCTCTTCCATCATCGGGTTCTTCTTCGTGCGGACCAAAGAGGGGGGCAATCCCCAGGCAGGCCTGAACATGGGCACGTTCGGCTCGGGGATCCTGATGGTCATCGCCACGATCTTCGCCATCAAGTGGCTCATCCCGGCCGGCGACGTGCAGGTCATGGACATCATCACCGGGAAGATGGCCACCTACCACTGGTGGGGCGTGGCCCTCTCCGTAGTCTCCGGCCTCGTGGCGGGAATCGCCGTGGGCCTCATCACCGAGTACTACACCGCTACCTTCAAGAAGCCCGTTCAGAGCATCGTCGAGGCCTCCAAGACCGGCCCCGCAACCACCGTCATCCAGGGCATCGCGGTGGGCATGAACTCCACCACGCTCCCGATCTTCATGATCAGCGCCGCCATCATCGTCGCTTACAAGTTCGCGGGCCTGTACGGCATCGCCCTCTCCGGCGTGGGCATGCTCAGCACCCTGGCCATCCAGCTCGCCACCGACGCCTACGGGCCCATCGCCGACAACGCCGGCGGCGTCGCCGAGATGTCCCGCCTCGGCCGGGACGTCCGCGCCCGGACCGACAAGCTCGACGCGGTTGGCAACACCACAGCCGCCATCGGCAAAGGCTTCGCCATCGGCTCCGCGGCCCTCACGGCTCTGGCTCTGACGGCCGCCTACATCACGAAGATGCAGGGCAAGATCGACATGGACGCCGCCAACCCCTACGTCCTCGTGGGCCTGCTCGTCGGCTGCATGCTCCCCTTCCGCTTCTCCGCCATGGCCATGGTCGCCGTGGGCAAGGCCGCCCAAGACATGATCCAGGAAGTGCGCCGACAGTTCCGTGACATTCCCGAACTCCGCCCTGCCCTCATCGCCGCCCAGAAGGCCGAGAGCGAGGAGCGCGAGCCCAACGCGGAGGAGACCAAAATCATCCGCGCCGCGGACGGGAAAGCGGAGTACACGCAGTGCATCGACATCTCCACCGCCGCCGCCATCAAGAAGATGATGGCCCCCGGCCTCATGGCCCTCGCCGCCCCTCTGATCGTGGGCCTCATCTCGCCCGATATGCTGGGCGGCCTCCTCGTGGGTGTCACCATCTCGGGCGTCTGCCTGGCCATTTTCCAGGCCAACGCCGGAGGCGCCTGGGACAACTCCAAGAAGCAGGTGAAGGAGGAGGGCCACAAGGTGTATGGGGAGGACTACGACGCCATGCACAAGGCCACCGTCACCGGCGATACCGTGGGCGACCCCTTCAAGGACACCTCCGGGCCCTCCCTCAACATCCTCATCAAGCTCATCAGCGTGGTGGCCATGATTCTGGCCCCCATCTTCTACGCCATCCATTACGGCGGCTGAGTTCAAAGCAGGGCAGAATAGAAGGGCGCCGGCCTCGCGGCCG
>JBFLVU010000168.1:0-6126 GCA_040758175.1 Acidobacteriota bacterium
TCCTTCCCTCTCCCCGACACCAAGGAGCTCCTTCGAAGACGATGATCGACCTGCATATGCACTCCACCTGCTCGGACGGGACCTTTCGTCCCGCCGACCTCGTGCGCGAAGCGCGCGGGGCGGGGATCACACGCATGGCCCTCACGGACCACGACACGGTGGAGGGCCTGGCCGAGGCCGCCGAAGCGGCCCGCCGCGAAGGCGTGGACTTCCTCGGCGGCTTGGAAATCTCCGCCGAATTCGGGCCGGGCACGCTCCACATCCTCGGCTACGGCTTCGATCCGGAGGAGCCCCGCCTCCTGGAGCGACTCGCCTTCGTCCAGAAGTGCCGAGCCGACCGGAACCCCATCATCGTGGAGCGGCTCAACGCCCTGGGCCTCGAGGTGACCCTGGAGGAGATCTCCGCCCGGGCCGGCGGCGACCTCGTGGGACGGCCCCACTTCGCCCAGACCCTCCTCGACAAGGGCTACGTCTCGAGCCGCCAGGAGGCCTTCGACCGCTACCTCGCCAAGGGCCAGCCCGCCTACGCGGACAAGGTGCGGCTGAGCCCCGCCGAGAGCATCGAGATCATCCGCCGGGCGGGCGGCGTGGCCGTCCTCGCCCACCCGCTCCAGCTCAAGATCGAGGCCCCGGACTCCCTCGATGCCTTCGTGCGGGACCTCAAGGACCTCGGCCTCCAGGGCATGGAGTGCTACTACCGGAACCACACGGAAGAGGACGAGGCCCGCTTCACCGCCCTCGCCCAGAAATACTCCCTCCTCCCCACCGGTGGCTCGGACTTCCACGGCGCCAACCGCCCCCGCATCCGCCTCGGAATCGGCGAAGGCCGGCTCAAAGTCCCCGATGCGTGCTGGGAGGGACTGGTGACTCGGGAACCAAGGGACTAGGGAACTAGGAGAGGAGATGCGACCCCACGAGCGGCTCGATGTCTGGCGGGAGTCCGTCGATCTGGTCGTAGAGGTTTATTAGATTACGAGGTCCTTTCCGAAGGAAGAGCTGTATGGCCTTACAGCCCAGTTGCGCAGGGCAATGACGAGTGTTCCCGCGAATATTGCCGAGGGCTGCGCTCGTAAAGGGAGAGCGGTGCAATCGCGTAGCCGCCATTCTGGAAGGGCTGATCCGCCGGCAGGAAACCAGAACGTGAGCGGAGCGCCGAACAGGTTCCTTCCTCTCTCACCTAGATCCCTCGTTCCCCAGTCCCCTAGTCCCCCAGTCCCCTAGTCCCCTAGTGATGTCCCGTTCGGAGGCCCCATGTCTCTTTTCGGCAAGCTCCTTTCGGAGAAGAAGAAGCGCGCGGTCCTCGTGGGCCTGGACGGAGTGCCCTACACCCTCCTGCAGACGCTCATCGCCCGGGGCGTGACGCCGAACCTCGGCCGCCTCGCCGCGGCGGGCCCGGAGCGGTTCCGGCAGATGGACGCCTCGCTCCCGGAGATCTCCTCGGTCTCCTGGTCCTCCTTCATGACCGGCGTGAATCCCGCCCGCCACGGCATCTATGGGTTCATGGACCTGAGGCCCGGCACCTACCAGATGTACTTCCCGAGCTACCCCCACCTCAAGGCGCCCCCGCTCTGGGACGATTTGGGAAAGCGGGGGAAACGCTCGGTGGTCCTCAACCTGCCGGGCACCTATCCCGCCCGCGCCCACGCGGGGGTCCTCGTCTCGGGCTTCGTGGCCATCGACCTCAAGAAGGCCGTCCACCCGCCCGCGGCCCTCCCCGTCCTGGAGAAGATGGGCTATCGCATCGACGTGGACACGGCCAAGGCCCAGGACGCGGATCACCTGTACCGCGATCTCGACGAGACCCTCGCCGCGCGAGAGCGGGCCTTCGACCACTTCTGGAAGGACGAGGACTGGGACCTCTTTGTGGCCGTCATCACCGGCACCGACCGGCTCCAGCACTTCCAGTGGGACGCCGTGGAGGACGAGGCCCACGCCAACCACGCCCGCGCCATGGAGTTCTACCGAAAGGCCGACGCCGTGGTGGGGAGGCTCGTGGACCGGCTCGGCGGCTCGGACGCCCTCTACGTCATGAGCGATCACGGCTTCTGCGGCATCCGCAGCGAGGTCTACCTGAACCGATTCCTCGTGGAGAGGGGTTTTCTGAAGTGGGAGAAGGCCCCCCCCGAGTCCTTCGCGGACATCTCCGGCGAAAGCCGCGCCTTCGTCCTCGACCCCTCCCGCGTCTACCTCCACCGGAAGGGCCGCTACCCCAAGGGGACCGTGGAGGAGGCCCAGGCTCCCGCCCTGCGCGAAGAACTGAAGGCCCTCTTCCTCTCCCTCGAGCACGAGGGCCGCCCGGTCATCCGGGAAGTGTTCTTCCCCGAGGCGATCTACGAGGGGCCCGAGTTCGACAGGGCCCCCGACCTCGTGCTCCTGACGAACGACGGTCTCGACCTCAAGGGCAACATCCGCAAGGAGTCGGTCTTCGGCCGCACCCACTTCACGGGGATGCACACGCGCCACGACGCCTTCCTCCTTTCCAACCGCGACCTCCCCGAAAAGCGCCCCCACATCCAGGACGTCCACGGCCTGCTCCTCGCGGCCCTCGGCGCGGAGTGAAGCAGCGATGCTGATCCTGCTCGTCACCCTGGACTGCGTGCGCGCAGACCACCTGGAGGGCGCCGGCCTGACCCCCAACCTGGACGCCCTGGCCCCCGAGTGGACGACCTTCACCGAGGCCTTCGCCCAGAGCCAGAACACGCTCTCGTCGCACCTGTCCATGCTGACTTCCAATTACCTCTGCCGCCACGGCGTCTACTCGAACTACGTGCGGAAGGACCTCCCCGCCCACGCCCTGAGCCGGAGGCTTGCCGAGAGGGGCTTCGAGACCCGGGCCTTCACGAGCGTGGACTTCCTCGCCCAGCTGCTCGGGAACCAGGCGGGCCCGTGCGACGCCCGCTTTCCCGGGGCCGGGCCCGAAGGGCTCCTGCGAAAGCTCCGGCGGAAGATCCTTGGCCCCCGACGCCGGGCAACCGCCGGCGAGACCCTGGGGGCGGGCCTTCGGTGGCTCCTTCGGCCCGAGAGGCGGCGCGACGCCTTCCTCTGGCTCCACCTCTTCGACGCGCACATGGTCTACGAGGCCCCGAAGGAATTCCTCCGCGGCCACGTTGCCCCGTCCCGGGAGGACGTTCCCGTGCGCGAGCAGTTCCGGAAGGCCGGCTGGTTCAGTCCGGACTTCCCCGAGTACGGCTGGAAGGTCCCCCTGGAGCACTTCCCCCAGCGTTACCGCGCCGCCGTGGCCTACCAGGACGCCTGCCTCGGCCGCTTTTTCGAGGTGCTGAAGTCGAGGGGATGGTGGGGCGACGCCCTGGTCTTCCTCACCGCCGACCACGGCGAGTGCCTCCTGGGCGACCACGGGGTCTACTGCGCCCACAAGAAGCTCTTCGACACGACGGTCAAGGTGCCCCTGCGGGTCCGCTTTCCCGGCGGCAAGCACGCGGGGGAGAGGGTGGACGCCCTCGTCCAGCACGTGGACCTCGCGCCCACGGCCGCCCGCCTCGCCGGCTTCGAGGAGCCGCTCTACGAGGGGAGGGACCTCTCCGCCGTGGCGGCGGGCCGGGACGGCGGGCACCCGGTCGTTTTCGCCGAACACGTGGACAACTTCCTGAGGGCGGCGCGGGATCGCGATTGGGTGCACGTGGAACGGGTTCCCGGATCGGAGAACAAGTGGGGGCTCGCCCTGGAGGAGGGGACGCTCTACCGGCGCGACGGCACGCCGGCCCCGGACGGAGCGGCGGAAGCCGGAGGGCGCCTCAAGGCGGCCCTCGACGCCATGCTCTCCTCGCGCCCCGAAATCCGTGCGGCCTGGGGCGAGGCGGGGGACGCCGAGTCCGAGATCGCCGGCCGGCTCAAGGAACTTGGATACATGTAGTGTCGAGGGAAACCGATGGGGACGTTAGATGTTGGACGGGAGACGGGAGACGGGAGACGTGAGACGCAGGGCGCGGACAGGATGAAGGCGGACGCGAAGGCTCCAGGGGAGAAGGGGCGCGGGGACTCTCTGGGCGCCACGGCCCGCCAGGGATCCTGGGCGGGGGCGTTGAACCTGGGCGGCGCCGGGGTCCGCTACCTCAACACCCTGATCCTGACCCGCATGCTGGGCGCCGACCTCTTCGGCGTCTACAGCCTGGCCAATACGGTGGTCACCGTGGCCACGGTGCCGGCCTCCCTCGGCTTCCCCACGGCCCTCACCCACTTCGTGGCGGGCGCGGCGGAGACCTCCCAGTGGGCGAGGCTCCGGTGGACCCTGGCGTGGGTCCTGCGCGTGGGGCTCGTGTCGGGCGTCGTCGGGGCCCTCACCCTCTTGGTCCTCGCGCCTTGGCTGGCGGTGGAGGTCTTCGGCAAGGAAGACCTGGCGCTCCCCTTGGCGGGTCTGGCCCTGGCGCTCCCCTTCCTCGTCCTGTACAACGTCTGCGCGGGCGGGCTCCAGGGCCTCAGGGCGATCCGAGAGAAGGTCTTCATCGAGCGCGTGGCCCATCCGCTGGTCTTCACCCTGCTTCTCCTCGGCGCCCTCGGCGTGTCACGGACGGTGGAAGGGGTGGTCGTCTGCTTCGGCGCGGCGGCGCTCCTCGTCCTCCTGGCCGGCGCCTGGAGCCTGAGGCGGCGCCTGTCCGCCCTGCCCGCCGGACGGGACGCGGAGGGGGACCGGCGCGGCATCCTGCGCTTTTCCATCCCGGTCATGTTCCTCAACCTGATGAACTACCTCATCCTCTGGTCCGACGTCCTGGTGATGGGCGCCTTCCGGAGCCGGGCGGAGGTGGGCATCTACGTCGTCGCCTCGCGCCTGGCCACGGCCGTGAACATGCCCACGGAAGCCCTCTCGGCCTCCCTGGCACCCTCCTTCTCGGGACTGAGGGAGAAGGCCGACTCCGATGGGCTCGCGCGACTCTACCGCACCTCCACGCGATGGATCTTCCTCGCCTCCACCTTCGTCGCCCTGCCCCTCGCGCTGGCGGGGAAGCACGTCCTGGCCCTCTTCGGCCCCGAGTACGCGGCGGGCGCCCTCACCCTCCTGATCCTGGCCCTCGGGCAGGCCTTCTCGGGGGCCTTCGGCGCCAACGGGACCCTCATCACCATGACGGGACACCCCAAGGTGAACCTCGCCAACGCCGTGTGCTTCGGTCTTGGAAACCTGGGCCTCATGTTCCTCCTCATCCCCCGCTACGGCCCCCTGGGCGCCGCCGTCTCGGCGGCCCTCTCCCTCTGCCTGGTGAACGTGGCCCGGGCCGTGGAAATCTGGGTCCTCCTGAAAATCTCCCCCTGGGATCGCACCCTCCTCAAGCCGTGCCTCGCCCTCCTGCTCTCCGCCTCGTCCGGCGCCGCCCTCGCCCTTCTCCTCCACCCCGTCGCCGGCGCCGCCCTCGCGGTCCTGGCCTACCCTTCCCTCTGGTGGCTCCTGGGCCCCGAACCCGAGGAGCGGGAGATGGTGGGGAAGCTTCGAAGGAGCCTCCCATGACCCGCCTCGTGGTCCTCGGTCTCGACGGCGCCACGTGGGATTTGATCCAGCCCTGGGCCGAGGCGGGCCGCCTCCCCTTCTTCAAGCGGCTCATGGCGGAGGGCGCCTGGGGCCCCCTCCGGTCGGTGACGCCCAACCTCACCCCGCCGGGGTGGACCACGGCCTTCACGGGCGTGAACCCCGGCAAGCACGGCGTCTTCGACTTCTTCACCCTCGATGCGGGGACCTACGCGCCACGGGTCATTTCCTCCTCGGACCGGCGCGCCCCCGCCCTGTGGGAGATCCTGTCGGCGGCGGGCCGCAGGGTGGGCGTCTTCAACGTCCCCTGCACCTACCCCGCCGACGCCGTGGAGGGCTTCTTCGTGACGGGCATGGGAACGCCCGGCCTGGAGGGTCCGTGGGCCCACCCCGAGGACGAGCGGCGCGCCATCCCCAGGGAGTTCCCCGGTTTCCGCCTGGGGGCCGATCCGCACCTCATCGCGGCGGGGGGGCTGGAGGCGTACCTCGACCAGCTCTACGCCCTCACGGACCTCCAGGAGCGGCTCTTCCTGGACCGCATGGAGCGGCACGCCTGCGACGCGGGCCTCTTCGTCTACGACGATCTCGACCGGGTCATGCACTTCTTCTGGCGCTTCATGGACGAGTCCCACCCGCGCCACGAGGAGGCCCCT
>JBFLVU010000169.1:0-6083 GCA_040758175.1 Acidobacteriota bacterium
AAGAGGACTACGCGGGCTATCTCGACTTGCTCGCGCAATGGTGCGGGCGGGAGGGCGTGGAGGTCTGGGTCTACTGCCTCATGCCCAACCATGTGCATCTGATGGTGGTGCCTCACACTCCGGAGGGGCTGGCGCGGGCGATCGGGGAGACCCACCGCCGGTACACGCGGCTCATCAACCTTCGGGAGGAATGGCGGGGCTATTTGTGGCAGGGCCGCTTTGCGTCGTTCCCGATGGAGCGGGCGCACGCGTTGGCTTGCGCGCGGTACATCGAATGGAACCCGGTGCGGGCGCGGCTGGTGAAACGTCCCGAAGAGTGGCGGTGGAGCAGCGCGCGAGCGCACCTGGCAGGAGCGACGGGGCCGCTCATTCGGTCGTCCAGGCCGCTTAGGAACGCGGGAGAGTGGGCCTCCTTGCTCAAGGGCGGGCTGGGGGAGGCCGAAGCCGAGGCGGAAGTAATCCGGCGCCGCGAGCGTACGGGCCGACCATTGGGCTCGGAGGGGTTCCTCCAGAGGCTCGAAACGCGCCTGGGCCGCGCTCTCAAGCCAAGAAAGCCGGGAAGGAAGAAAAGGGAAGAGTGAAAAATAGGTATTGTGTCCCCTAATTAAAGAGAAGGAAGCAAGAAATACGTATTGTGTCCCCGTATTGTGGGTGCGTGTGCTAGGATGGCCGCGGCGCGGGCCGGAGGGAGACATGGCGCTGTCGTGCGGCATCGTGGGGTCGGCGAAGGCGGGAAAGACGACCATCTTTAACGCCCTCACGGCGTCAAGCGCGGAGGTGGGCGGCTTCACGGGCGCCTCGGCGGACCCCAACATCGGCCAGGCGCTGGTGCCCGACCCACGTCTGACGGACCTCGGAAAGGTCTTCAAGTCGAAGAAGATCACCCCCACGAGCCTCCAGTTCGTGGACGTGGCCGGCCTGGTGCGGGGCTCCTCGCGGGGCGGCGGGCTCGGGAACCAGTTCCTGGCCCACATCCGGGAGGTGGACGCCGTCGTCCACGTGGTGCGGTGCTTCGACGACCCGAACGTTCCCCACGAGGAGGGCTCCGTGGACCCCGTCCGCGACGCCGAGACGGTGAACCTCGAGCTGGCCCTCGCCGACCTGTCGGCCGTGGAGCGGCGGATGGAGCGCACGATCAAGCTCGCCCGCTCGGGGGACGCGCCCGCCCGGAAGCTTATGGAGGTCCTGGAACGCCTCAAAGCGGTCCTGGAGGAAGGCCGCTTCGCCGCGCAGGCGGAGGTCCGCCCCGAGGAGGCGGCCCTCCTGTCGGACCTCTTCCTCCTCACCGTCAAGCCCGTCATCTACGTGGCCAACGTGGACGAGGCCGGGCTCGAGCCGGGCCACCGTCACGCCTCCGCCCTGGAGGCCCTGGCGGCGCGCGAAGGCCGCGCCTGTCTGAGGATCTGTGGCAAGGTGGAGGCCGAGATGGCCCTTCTGCCCGAGGCCGACCGGCAGGACTTCATGGCGGCCTACGGTCTGAGTGAATCGGGCCTCTCCAAGCTCATCCACGCCGCCTTCTCCTCCCTGGACCTCATGACCTTCCTTACGGCCGGCGACAAGGAGACCCGAGCCTGGACCATCGCGCGCGGCACCCGGGCGCCCCAGGCCGCGGGCAAGATCCACTCGGACCTGGAGCGGGGCTTCATCCGGCTGGAGGTCTATTCCTACGAGGACTGGGTGGCCTGCTCCCGGGACGAAAAGAAGGTCAAGGAGCGGGGACTTTACCGGTCCGAGGGACGGGACTACGTCATGCGGGAGGGCGACGTGTGCCTCTTCCGCTTCAACGTGTGAGCGCGGCGGTTCCCATCGGGAGGCCACCATGGAACTGGACCTGACCAAGGGCAGGGCGTCGGCCAGCCACCTCGTGCTGCCCATCGACACGAACCCCCTCGGGGCCCTCTTCGGCGGCCGCGCAGTCCAGTGGATGGACATCGCGGCGGGGCTCGCGGCCATACGCCTCTCCGGCAAGACCTGCGTGACGGCCTCCATCGAGCGCCTCGACTTCAAGGTCCCGGTCAAGTGGGGGGACATCGCCGTGGTGGAGGCGCAGGTCCTCACGGTGGGACGGACCTCCATGGTCGTGGAGGTGAAGATGTCCCGGGAGGAGGCGGCCACGGGCGCCCGCCACCTGTGCACCTCCGGGCTCTTTCACATGGTGGCGTTGGATGTCCAGGGCCGGCCCACGCCGGTTCTCGCGCCGTGACCCGATGACGGCCAGGCCGAAGGCGCCGGCCCCCCGCGCCGGGAAGGGCCCCGGGACCCGGCGGCTGACCGCCGACGTCCTCCACGTGGCCCCCTCCCTCGTGGGCCAGCCCCTGGCTTCCCCCGGACGCCGCCTCCTGGCCCTCGTCCTGGACTACCTGATCCTCCTCTTACCCACCCTGGCCGTCGCCGTGGCGGCGGCGTACGTTTCCCTGTTGGTCACTGATCCCGCCGCCGTGAAGGCCCTCTGGGCCCTCCAAAGAGCCGACGCCCAGGTCGCCCCGGAGACGGTCCGGCAAGCGTGGAAGGACCTGGCGCCCCTCCTGGTGCGCCTCGAAGCCCCGGGGCTTCCGCCCCGCGCCGCCGACGCGGTGGAGCGCGGAGACCTCGACGCCGCGGCTCAGGCCCTCATGGACAGGCACCTCCTCATCGCGCTGGCCATCGGGGAACACGAGGAGCTGAAACATCAGGCGGAGACAGTCACTTTCAGAGTGGAGAGGGTCATCCCCGGGCCCCTCCGCTGGCTCTCGCTCTTCGGCGTGGCGGCCCTCTACTTCACGTGGCTCACGGCCCGCTGGGGGCGGACCCTCGGGAAGCGGCTGGCGGGCATCCGGGTGGCCCACCTCGGCGGCGAGCGGCTCTCCCTCCTGGAGAGCTTCGAGCGCTTCGCGGGATACCTCGAGATCGCCGGCACCCTGGGCCTCGCCTTGCTCTCCCTCTGGCGCGACCCCAACCGCCGCATGCCCCACGACCGGGTGGCCCACACCGTCGTTCTGCGGGAGGAGCGGAGGAAGGCGCCGTCCGTAAAGCCCCGCGGGAGGCCGCGATGAGACGGGGGGCAATCTGGGCGGCGGCGGTCCTGCTTTCGCTGGGGGCCCTCGGCCAGCCGGATCCCCGGGAGTACGAGCGCGCCTTCGTGGAGGCGCGGGCCCGACTCGAGGCCCTCTATGGGGTTCCAGCGGAGCTTCGCGGTGCGCCCGTCCGGGTGACGGTGGCCGCCGTGCCGAGTGAACTGCCGCCCGAGTGGGCCGGCCTTCCGCCCTTCGCCGCGGGCGCGGCGGTGGCGGAGGAGGGGAGGATCGTCGTCATCCTCTCCCGTTGCGGGCGCTATCCCTTCGGCGACGGGCGGCAAACCCTCGTCCACGAGGTCTCCCACGTGGCCCTCTACCGGGCCCTGGGGAAGCGACCCCCCCGTTGGTTCGACGAGGGACTGGCCATGCGCGCCGCGGGGGAGTGGGGCCTGCGCGACGAGTGGAACGCGGCCCTCGCCCTGAGGGACGTGGCCAGGGGCCGCTGGCGGATCGCCCAAATGGAGGAGGACTTCGCCCAGGGCGAGGGCGCCGTGCGGCGTTCCTACGCCCTGGCCAAGGGCTTCGTGCGCGACCTCTTCAAGGACGACGCCTCCCTCCGCTCCTTTCTGGACCAGGCGAGACGGATGGGATCGGTGGACGCCGCCTTCGCCGTGACCTTCGGGCTGCCGCCCGACGCCGCCTTCCGGGCGTGGGCCAAGAACCTCCCCTGGTGGGGGGAATGGGTGGTGGTCCTCTCTTCGCCTGGCCTCCTGTGGACGGCCGTCCTCGTCCTCTTCTTCGCCGCCGTGGCGGCGGCCTACCGGCGGCGGCGGCGAAAGTACGAGGCCCTTCCCGACTAGGGCGAGTCCACGCTTCCCATAAGACCCGCGGGGGAATGGCGCCCTGGGGGCCGTGTTATAGTGGGCGAGGGCAGGGCATGGGGAAGCTCAAAAAAACCTCTGCGATCCTACTGGCGGCGGGCCTCCTGGCCCTCCTGCTGCACGCCCATCCCGCCCCAGAGGGCGAGGGCATCGGTCCCTGCGAGAGGCATTGCCCCGTCTGCGCCAGCGCCGGCGGGGGCGCGGACCGTCCGGGGGAGCCGCTCTCCGTGCGGACGCCCGACGCGCCGGCCGTCCCTCCCCCGGCTCCTGTCGTCTGCCGCCCGGTGTCGGCGGGCCGCGAGGCCCCGAGGGGCCGGGCGCCCCCCGCCTGATCCGCCTCCGGGTCGGGTTCCATCGCGGTAGAATCTACGCGCCACGTTCTTTCCGGGAGATTCGCGCATGAGGAAGACCCATCTCCTCCCGGTGGCCTGCATGGCCCTGGCCGTCCTGACGGCCCCCAGGGCGCAGACCGGACCGGACGAATTCGAAAGGAAACTCGCCGCCCTCGAAGGCCGCATGGCCGAGCTCACGGCGCAGTACGAAGCCCAGATCGAAGCATTGAAGAAGGAGGTGGCCGCCCTCCGTGAGGCCGCCACGTCCGGGCGCCAGGCCCCCGGCCTGCCGGCCGCCCCCGCCGCGCCCCCCGCGGCGAACCTCCTCAACCCCTCCCTCTCCGTGATCCCCGACTTCACCTTCTCGGCCGGGAACGACTCGCGGTGGACGGCCTCCGACGCCGCCGCGCTGAGGGAGCTGGAGCTGTCCTTCTCCGCCAGCATCGACCCCTACGCCCGGGCCTTCGCGTCCCTGGCCCTCCACAAACACGGGCACAGCGAGGCGCTGGCGGACCGCTTCGGGGGCGAGAGGGGTCACGAGGAAGAGGAGCACGCCGCCTCGGAGGGCTACACCGTTGACGTGGAGGAGGCCTACGCCGTCTTTCCGGGACTTCCGGGAGGCCTGACCCTGAAGGCGGGGCGCTTCTACGCGGGCTTCGGCAAGGAGAACGCGCACCACCTGCACACCTGGCCCCAGGCCGATCGCCCCCTGGCGCTGAACGCGGTTCTGGGCGGGGAAGGCCACGGCCTGAGCGACGTGGGGCTCGGACTGACCAAGATCCTGCCTACTCCCTGGCTGAGCGACATCACCGCCGAGGTGCTCGGCGGGCGATCCGAGGATCTCTTCGGCGGACGGCGCTCGGACCTCGCCTACCTCCTGGCGTGGCGCCACTTCTGGGACCTGTCGGAGGAGTCGAGCGTGGAGGCGCTCCTCTCGGGCCTGGGGGGGAAGAACGAGACGGGCGGGGCCACGCGGCTGGGCAACCTGTCCCTGACCTACCGCTGGCGTCCGCTCTCCAACCGCCACCGGGCCCTCCTGTGGCGGACCGAGTACCTGAGGAGGGACGACGGGGTCCACGGCCCCGCGGCGGATCATGCCGTTTCCGCCTCCCCTTTGCGGTGGACGGAGCGCACCGAAGGGCTCTTCTCCTACGTGGACTGGCAGGTGGCCCGCGGCTGGTCGTTGGGCGCCCGGGCCGACTGGGTCAAGTACCCAGGGCTCGGCCGCAGGGACCAGGGCGGCGCCCTCGTGCTCACCTGGTATCCCAGCGAGTACCAGAAGCTGAGGGTCCAGATTCAGCGCGTGGACTACGCCGTCCTGGGGCCCAAGAACGCCCTCGTGGTGGAGTACGGATTTTCCCTGGGGCCCCACGGGGCGCACCCGTTCTGAGCCGGGCCTCCGGCTCGTTTATGAGAGGACGAACATGCGAAAGACCTTGACGGTCCTCCTGCTCCTTTCGGCGCTATCGGCCGCCGCCGGGGACCGCCTCCGGGTGGTGGCCACCTACGACGTGTACGGCCAGCTGGCCCGGGCCGTGGGGGGCGACCGGACGGAGGTCTCGTCCCTCGCCGACGGACGCCAGGATCCCCACTACGTGGAAGCCAAGCCCAGCTACCTCCTGGCCCTCCACAGGGCCGACGCCCTCCTCCTGAACGGTCTGGATCTGGAGATCGGTTTCCTCCCGCCCCTCCTTCAGCAGTCGGGCAACGGGAAGATCCAGCCGGGCGCCGGGGGCTACGTGGACCTCTCCCGGTTCGTTACGCCCATCGAGGTCCCCCGCGGCGGAGTGGACCGCTCCATGGGGGACGTCCACCCCTTCGGGAACCCCCACTACCACCTCGACCCCCGGAACATGGCCGCCCTGGCGCGCGGGGTC
>JBFLVU010000170.1:0-6066 GCA_040758175.1 Acidobacteriota bacterium
TCGGGCCGGAAGCCTTGAGCGCATCCGGCGCCCCTCCATGACCCGTGGAAGAGGACGCGCCGCGTAGGCGGCGCTGAAGGGGAAGCGTTGCGAATCGGAGTCGTTCCCCCCGTTCCCATGGAACCCATCGTGGCCTCCGCCCACGAGGCGGTCAACCTGTGGAGCGCCTTCTTCACGGCCCCGGACCGGCCCGCCCTGCTGGAGACCGCGCGCCTCGCCGGGTTCCCCGAGAACTACTCCTCGTACGCGCGGTGCCTCTACGGCCTGATCTTCGAGCGCCGCATCGAGGCCGTCTACTACCCCCAGCCGGGCGTGCCCAAGGAGGTGCTCAAGGCCATCGAAATGGCCGCCGAGCAGGGGGTCGAGGCCGTGCCCTTCGCCTTCCCTCTGTTCCGGAACGACCAGCGCCTCTCGGAGGCCCTCGAGGCCCTCCGGAGGCGCCTCGGCGTGGACCCCGCCGTCCTGGAGGCGGTGGTCCAGCGACTGCACGAGGTGCGTACCGTGCTGAGGCGGTACGACGGGCTCCAGATGCGCACGGCGGCCTTCTCCTCCCGCGACTACGTCTCCATGCTCGCCCAGGCCATGGACCCCAGGGGCGACCTCGAGGGCCTGAAGCGCCGCATCGAGCGGGGCATCCTCGACTACCGGGACGAGGGCCGGGAGCGCTGGACGCGCGTGGGCATCGTGGGCCTCCCCCCGTACCGCGCCTCCTTCTACGAAGCCCTCGAATCCATGCGGGCCGTGGCCGTCTACGACGAGTGGGGCCTGGAGAACAACCCCATGAGCCCCTCCATGGACCTCACCTTCCTCTACCACACCTGCTCCCTCCCCTACGGCCTCAAGCGCCGCCTGGAGAGGGTCCAGCGCGAGGCGGCCACCCGCCGCCTCCAGGCCGTCGTCCTCGCCGTCGAGTACCTCTGCGAGAGCCTGAAGGACGAGGGCTACTTCCGCGTCAACCTCGGACTGCCCGTGTACGTCTTCGAGAACCGGGGAGGGGACAGCCTCTCCTCCGCCGAGGAGAGGGGCCTGAGGCGCCTGATCGAGGAGCAGGTCGCCGCCCCATGACACCCTGGAGGCTCCTGCTCGACGAATCCCCCCGCGACGGCGCCACCAACATGGCCCTCGACGAGGCCCTCTTCCGCGACGCCGAGGAGGGCCGACAGACCCGCCCCGTCCTGCGCCTCTACGGCTGGTCGCCGCCGTGCCTCTCCCTCGGCTACCACCAGGACCCGGCCCTCGCCGCCGACGCGCAGTTCTGTCAACGAAACGCCATCGACATCGTGCGGCGGCCCACGGGGGGCCTCGCCGTCCTCCACGACGACGAGGTCACCTACGCCGTCGCGGGCCCCTTCGGCGCGGAGCCCTTCCGCGGCCTCGACCTGGGCGGAACCTACGCCGTCCTCGCCGGCGCCCTCGTGGAGGGCCTTGCGAGCCTGGGCCTCCCCGCCGTCCTCAGCCGCCGCCAAGCCCGCGCCGTACCCACCTCCACCGCGCCCTGCTTCCAGGTGCCCACCGCCGACGAGGTCCTCGTCCACGGCCGCAAAGTCGTCGGAAGCGCCCAGCGCCGCGGCCGCCGCGCTTTCCTCCAGCACGGCGCCGTGCCCCTGAGCGTGGACTATGCCCTCCTCCTCGGCGCCACCGGCCGCCCCGGCGCCGACCCCGCCCCCTACCGCGCCGCCTTCGCCGGCCTCAAGGACTTCCTCCCCGGCCTCACCCAACAAGCCCTGCGCGCCGCCCTCCTCGAAGGCTTCCGCCTCCGCCTCGACGCCTCCTTCGAAAAGTAGGAACAGCCACCTATTTTGCATACCCGGTGACGATATTCTGACGATGCGTGTGGGTCCACAAATGCCGGGACAGTCCCTCTCCTTCTAGCCAGGCACATTCCAGACAAGGACGTCGCACTTCTCCGTGAGACTAAACTTGATCGAGGCAAGCGGTGCTGATATGATTCCCCGAGAAAGAAGAGGGCTCAGTTCAATTGGGTGGGAACGCCCGACCTTGGTCGGAGCGCGCTAAGGGCCATAGGGGGGACAGATGAACCGTCTTGCAGCGCGGTCTTTCAAGTTGCAATTTATTCTGATGCTTGCGGCTATCTTCCTGGGCAGTCATACCCTCGCCCAACCCACGGGACCGGCTTGGGCGTGGGGAGACAATGGATACGGCCCACTGAGCGTCGGGCGCTTCGGGTTTGAGTCCCTTCCGATGCAAGGAACGGGGCTCCACAATGTCGTGGGTGTGGAGGCGGGAGGATGGCATTCTCTCGCCCTCCTTCAGGACGGCACGGTTTGGGCGTGGGGAGACAATTCGCAGGGGATCTTGGGAATCGGGACGACGGCTCCGCGGTCAAGTCCGGCCCAAGTCCTAGGGTTGTCCGATGTGACCGCAGTGGCCGCGGGTGGGCAACACTCCCTGGCGCTGCAGAGCGATGGAACAGTGTGGTCCTGGGGCAACAATTCGTGGGGCCAACTGGGAATTGGAACCCACGATCCCTCCTGGGTTCCCACCCGCGTTCAAGGACTGACCTCAGTGATCGCGATCGCGGCGGGGGGCAACCACGCCCTTGCTCTCAGAGCGGACGGCACGGTGTGGAGTTGGGGGGGCAACGCGGACGGCCAATTGGGCCTTGGGCACACCAATGAAAGAACCCTTCCCACGAGAATCGTCTCCCTCTCCAACGCGAGCGCCGTTTCCGCGGGTGGAGCCTTCTCCCTGGTGCTGAGCAACGACGGGACAGTCTGGTCTTTCGGGAACAATGTCTTCGGCCAGCTTGGGGACGGGACGACGACGGACCGGACCCTGCCTGTACCTGTGATGGGACTGCCTGGAGCGTCTTCCGTGAGAGCGGGCGGATTCCACTCACTTGCACTTAGTGGCGCGGGGACGTTGTACGCCTGGGGCATGAACTCCAATGGGCAGCTCGGTCTTAACGATTGGGCCAATCGACTCGAACCGACACCCGTCACGGACCTCGCCGGCCTGGCCGTAACAAGATGTTCGGGCGGAACGTATCATTCTCTCGCGGTGACGGAGGATGGCTCGCTGTGGGCCTGGGGATCCGGGCACTTCGGCGAACTTGGAAACGGGTCCAGCGCGACCCTCTGCTTTCCGGTTGAGGTTTCAGGGCTCTCCAACCCGGTGACACTGTCGGCTTCAAACCACTGCCTCGCCGCCACCTCCGATGGATCCCTGTGGACCTGGGGAAACAACTTCATGGGGCAGCTGGGCCTGGGATGGGCGGGGAGGGAGTGCCTTCCGGTTCGGACGCAGGGAACGGGGCGAGTACGCGCCGGGAGCGGTGGTTCGGATCACACCCTCTTCCTCGACGAAGACGGAAGCGTTTGGGCCTCCGGCCTCAATGACCAGGGTCAGCTAGGGGACGGGACCTACCTCGGAACGGACACCGCCGTCAAAGTCCTGGGAATCGAAGACGCCGCCTTTGTGAGCGCGGGGGGCCTCTTCTCCACAGCCTTGCGCGAGGATGGCACGGTCTGGACCTGGGGAAGCAATGGCACGGGAGAACTCGGCCAAGGATCGCTGGATTTTTCCTCGCCCCTTCCGGGGCAGGTCCTCGGCATTTCTACAGCCTGCGGGACCGCCGCAGGTTGGGCACATGGCCTCGCCCTCCTGACCGACGGCACGGTGCGGGCCTGGGGTGCCAACTGGCACGGCCAACTGGGGGTCGGAAACACGCTGAATCAATGGGCTCCTGTTCAGGTTCCCGGGTTGACCGGCATCGTGGCCATCGCGTCGGGTGGGAACCACTGTCTGGCTCTGCGGGCTGATGGAACGGTCATGGCCTGGGGGGAAAACAACCACGGTCAAGTCGGGGACGGCACCCTGACCTCCCGACTTTTTCCCGTTCAGGTGTTTGGCTTGTCAAACATCGTGGCCGTAGCGGCCGGGGCTGTGCACTCCCTTGCCTTGCGTGGGGACGGAACGGTCTTCTCATGGGGCTTGACTCTGAGTGGAGCGCCGGGGGACGCATCTTGGACAGACAGCACCCTTCCGCTGCAGGTTTCGGGCCTGCCAGCGGTTTCCGCCATCGCGGCCGGGGGGAGCCACTCGCTGGCCCTTGCCGTGGCAGGAAGCATTTGGGCATGGGGTGACAACTCCCGGGGGCAGTTGGGAGACGGGTCTCTTGATTCAGCGCCGCTGCCTCAAGAGGTCCAGGGGGTTCCGGACCCCGCCACCATAGGGGCCGGGCACGCCTTTTCCCTGGCGGTTCAAGCCTGCCCTGCGTTGGCCATTCTCCCATCCACCCTGGCAGACGCCACGGTTGGTTCCTCCTATGCACTGAGCCTGAGCGCGTCGGGCGGTACGGGCCCCTATGCTTTCCACGTGACTTCGGGAGCGCTCCCAGCGGGCATGTCGATCTCGGAGACGGGTCTTCTCGACGGTTCTCCTTCGGCCACCGGGACCTTCACCTTTACTGTAACCGCTGTAGACTCAAATGGTTGCACGGGCAGGCTGGCCCTGACCCTCAGGGTGGTTTGCCCGACCATCGCCATCGTCCCTGAAAGCGGTTCGCTCCCCGCAGGCACCGTCGGGCAATTGTATCAGCAGGCACTGTCGGGGACCGCTGGCACGGGGCCCTATGTCTTCGCCCTGACGGCGGGACAAATACCGCCCGGTCTGTCACTTGGCTCGGATGGATGGATCGCGGGGACGCCCACGCAGCCCGGCGAGTCCGCGTTCGCGGCCTCCGCAACAGACGCGAACGGGTGTGTCGGAGAGGCCTCCTATTCCCTTTCCGTGGCGTGTCCCGTCATTTCGTTGGTGCCCGCGAGCGTCCCGCAGGGTACCGTTGGTGTTCCCTATTCGCAGGCGATCGGGGCAGTGGGAGGAACGGCTCCCTACACCTTCTCGGAGTCCTCTGGTTCTCCCCCGCCCGGTCTTTCCCTGGCGCCAGGCGGGGTTCTGTCGGGGACCCCCATCGCGGCAGGAACGTATCCGTTCACGGTGAGGGCCACTGACGCCTACGGGTGCGGGGAAGATCAGACCTATGACGTTTCCTTTCTGTGTCCTTCAATAGACATCACCCCATTGTCTCTTCCTGTCCTCCAAGTGGGCCGATCCTTTTCTCAGGTTTTTACTGCCTCCGGGGGATCTGCTCCCTACACCTTCGACGTGATTCAGGGTTCCGTGCCTCCGGGGTTGATCCTGTCGCCCGAGGGCCTTCTGCAGGGTACGCCCACCCAGGCTGGAGCGTTTGGCTTCCACATTCGGGCAAACGACGTTTACACATGCTCCCTGGCAATCCCGGTGGATGTCACCGTGGTCGTCCCTCCAGCCCTGGACAGAGTGAAGAAGATCACCACTCCCTTCCGCCTGCGTCTGACCGGCTCGAACCTTCAGCCGGGGCTTCAGGTTTTCGTGGGTGGACAACCATGGACGCAGGTCGATTACAAAGACACTTCCAGGATCCTGCTGGTTGGAGGCGGTGGGCTCAAGGCCCTCTTCCCCTCCGGCGTTCCTGTGACGGTCCGAGTTCTCAACCCCGATGCGGGTGAAGCTTTCATCACGTGGACTCGCTGAGCTCCAGCCCCACCTCCGGGAAGGAGAGGGGCGTTTCGAAGGGGCAAAGGGGGGTGTGGACGGAAAGCCCGAGGAGCCCTTGCCTCTCGCGTGGACGGGGGATAGAGTCTCCGGAGAGGGGAGCCTCATGGAGACGGATGCGCGGGTTGCGGCGTCACCTGCGGGAGGCCTCGGGGAGCCGGAAGAACCCCCCAAGGCTATGGGCCGAAGAAGGTCCGCTTCTTCTTCCCCATCCCGCGGGCCGAACGCGCGGGACGCGGAGGCCTGGGTCGCGCCGGGGAGGGAGGCCGCCGTCTCAACGGGGGCTCACGCCCGCTCCTCCACCGATCCGTCCTCCTACGGGTCCGTCTCGAACGATCCGAGGTTGGGAGAGGAGGCCGCCGGCTTCGCCACGGCCTCCCGTCCTCCCCGCAGTCTCCTGGCGGGCCAGCGGGCGCTGTTCTACGCGTGGGACCACCTGGGGACGGTGCGGATCGTGACGGACGCGTCGTGCCAGGTGGTGGACCGGAAGGACTACGAGCCGTACGGGGT
>JBFLVU010000171.1:0-6049 GCA_040758175.1 Acidobacteriota bacterium
GACGCCATCCGGCAGGGGCTCGCCTCCTTCCCGGGCGCGGACCGCAGGTTCGAAGAAAAGGGCCAGTGCGCCTCAGTCCGTGGGGTGGACGATTACGGCCATCACCCCACGGAGATCCGCGCCGTTTTGGAAGCCGCGCGCCGTGTGGCGGGAGGGGGCCGCGTCGTGGTGCTTTTCCAGCCCCACCGCTACACACGGGTCGCCGCCCTGATGGACGCCTTCGCCGAAGTCCTCGCTCAGGCGGACCTGCTCCTCGTTTCCGACATCTACGCCGCATCGGAGTCGCCCATCCGGGGGGTCTCGGGGAAGGAACTGGTCCGCAGGATCCGCGGACTCGGCCACTCGGGCGTCCGCCACTGCCCCCGGGTGGAGGACATGGCCGGGACGATCCTCCCCGCCCTGAGGCCTGGGGATCTCGTCATCACGCTGGGCGCGGGCCACATCACCACCGTGGGCGAGCGCCTGCTGGCCCTCCTGGAGGGGCGCAATGAAGATTGAGGCCCTCCGCGCCGCCGCCCGGACCTGGAACGCTGAATTCGCGGAGAATGCGGAGGTCCGCACGCTCCTCACGCTCCGCATCGGAGGGAGGGCTCGCTTCCTTCTCCGCCCGGATTCCTGGCCCTCCGCCGAGGCCCTCTTGGGCGTCCTCGACGGCGAGGGAATCCCCTTCCGCATCCTGGGTGCAGGCAGCAACGTCCTGGCCTCCGACGGCGAACTCCCCTTCGGCGTCGTTCTCCTCCGGCGCTTGGGCGGGACGGTGCGCTGGTCGGGCCAGGAGGCCGAGGCCGCTGCCGACGTCCTTCTTCCGGCCCTTGCGGCCGAGTCCGTCCGCCGGGGCCTGCGGGGAATGGAGGGGATGGGCGGCATCCCCGGCACCGTCGGCGGAGCCGTGATCATGAACGCCGGCGCCTTCGGATGCGAGATGGCGCCCCTGATCCGGGAAGTCGGCCTCATCGAGCCGGGACAAGGCCTTGTGTGGCATCCCGCCTCCGACTTCTCCTTTGCCTACCGAAGGACGGACGTGGCGAAGAAGGGCGTCGTCGCGGCGTGCAGGTTGCGCTTTGAGGCGGGAGACCGGGAGGAGATCCGGTCCGCCTTCGAGCGCAACCAGGCCCTGAGGACCGAGCGCCAGCCCAAGGGCGCTCTTACCTCGGGATCCGTCTTCATGAACCCTCCGGGAGATTTTGCGGGGCGGATCCTGGACGAACTCGGATTCCGGGGACGCAGACGGGGGGACGCCGGCTTCTCGGACAAGCACGCCAACTGGCTGGTGAATCACGGGGCGGCCCGATTCGAGGACGCCTGGGGGCTCTGCGATGAGGCTCGGCGGGCGGCCCTCCAGGCGGGGCACTCCCTCGAGTACGAGGTGGAGGTATGGGCATGATTTCCCCCGAATCCGTGGTGCGATCCCTGCTGAGGGCGGGGCGCCGGGAACGGCCCGCCGTAACGACGCTCCAACGGAGGGAGCGCCGCAGGACGGCGCGGCGCGCATTCTTCACCGTGCTCACGGTGGCCTGCCTCTCCGGTCTCGCCGCCCTGGCGGGAACGGGCTGGAACCTGCTCCGGGAGGACAGCGCCTTCGCCGTGCGCCAGATCCAGGTCGTGGGCCTCAACCGCCACGCCCCGGCGGACCTCCTGGAGGCGCTTTACCTCCTCCGTGGAAAGAACCTCGTGAGCCTCTCGCCTCAGGACGTGGCGGCCCGGCTCTCCCGTTTCCCCTGGCTCAAGGGGTTCCTTTGCCGAAAGCACCTCCCCAACACCCTCATCGTGGAAGTGGAGGAGCGGGAGGCGCTCTGCACGCTTTCCACACCCCAGGGGTGCTTCGAGATCGACGGCACGGGGTTCGCCTGGAAGGCGCCGCCGGGAGCCGGCGGGCACTTCGCCCTTGGACAGGGGATGCTCCCGTCGGACCCGATCGTGCAGGCGGCCGTCTCGGACCTGCTCCGCATCGGGCTGGCCGGGCGGGTGACCTCTCTGTCCGCGGCCCGGGGGGAGCCGGGACTGCTTCTCACCGCCGACGAGGGCTGGACCCTGGTGGTCGACCCGGAGAACCTGGCGGAGCAGTGGGACCGCTTTCAGCGGACGCGGGCGTGGGCGGACCGATTCGCAAAGGACAGAAAGACCGTGGACCTCAGGTGGTCGGGACGGGTGGTCCTGAGGGAACCCGAGGATCCGCCCGAGAAAGATCCGCCGGCACCGTCCGGAGAAGGAGGGCCCCAACATGGCTAAGGACACCCCGCACGTGGTGGGCATTGACATCGGCACCTCCAAGGTCGCCACGGTCATCGGAAAGGTCCAGGAGAACGGCGTCCTGGAGGTCACCGGGATCGGCAAGTCGGACGCGCGAGGCATGCGAAGGGGCGTCATCGCCAATCTGAACGAGGCCGTCGAGTGCCTCAAGGCCTCCTTGGAGGAGGCCGAACTCATGGCCGGCTGCTCCATCGACCGGGCCTACGTAGGCGTCGGCGGGTGCAACGTCCGCGGATTCAACAGCCGGGGCGTGGTGGCCGTCACAAACCGGGAGCGGCTCGTGGGGAGGGAGGACATCCAGCGGGTGCTGGAGGGGGCGAGGACCATCAGCTTCCCCCAGGACCAGCAGATCTTCCACACCTTCCCCCAGGAATTCATCGTGGACAACCAGGACGGGATCAGCCAGCCCCTCGGCATGACGGGCAGCCGCCTGGAGGCAAACGTCCACATCATCACGGGCCCCGTGACCTGCCTGCAGAACCTGACGACGGTGGTCAACCGGTGCGGCATCAGCGTGGCCGAACCGGTCCTCTCCCTCATGGCCGACGCCCAATCGGTGCTCACGCCGGACGAGAGGGAGATCGGCGTGGGCCTCATCAACGTGGGCCACGGAACCACGGGGATCGCCGTCTACGAGAAAGGGGCCATCTGGCACACCAAGGTGATCCCCCTCGGCGGGGAACACTTCACGAACGACATCGCCGTCGGGCTCAAGACGGGGATCCTGGACGCGGAGATCCTCAAGAAGAAATACGGCTGCGCGCTCACGAGCCTCATCGAGGAGGACGATATGGTCGAGGTCCCCTCCGTGGCCGGAAAGAAGAGCGCCATGGTCCCCCGGTCCCGGCTGGCGGAGATCCTCCAGGGACGCGCCGAGGAACTCTTCCAACTCCTCTTCGAGGAGATCCGGAGCGTGGGCCTCGAAAAGACCATCAACGCGGGCCTTGTCCTGACGGGCGGCGGCGCGAGTCTTCAGGGCCTCCCCGAGGTGGCGGAAGGCATCTTCGACCACCAGGTCCGGGTGGGGGAGCCCATGGGTGTGCAGGGGCTCACCAACATCGTATCCACTCCGATCTTCGCCACGTCCGTGGGCCTGGCGGTGTACGGCGCGAAGGCCGAGGCCCAGGACGGAAAGGGGATCAAGAAGGGCGGTCTGTTCCGGAGATTCTTCTCCTCGCTCAAGGACACGTTCTAGCGGCCGGGAGGCCGCCGGATGCGGACATAGGGATGACCGAAAGGGGGTCGCACATGGATCAGGACGTGGGTCTGAACTTCACCATGGTGGAGGATCCGGCGCCGAGGGGCGTCAGGCGGGTGAGGATCAAGGTCGTGGGCGTGGGCGGGGCGGGCGGCAACGCCGTCAACCGCATGATCCGGGCGGGCCTTTCGGGCGTGGAGTTCGTGGCCGTGAACACGGACTTTCAGGACCTCGAAAAGTCCCTGGCGCCCACGCGGGTGGCCATCGGCCAAAAGCTCACCCAGGGACTGGGCACGGGCGGGTTTCCGGAGCGCGGCGAGAAGGCCGCCATCGAGGACACGGATCTCCTGGTGGAACATCTTCAGGGGGCCGACCTCATTTTCATCACGGCCGGTATGGGCGGAGGGACCGGGACAGGCGCCGCTCCCGTTCTCGCGCGCCTGGCCCAGGAATCGGGCGCCCTGACCGTCGCCGTTGTGACGCGCCCGTTTTCCATGGAGGGAAGGGTCCGCGAGAAGAACGCCCTCTACGGCCTGGATCAGCTGAGGGAAGCGGCGGCTACCCTTATCGTCATCCCCAACGACAACCTCCTCCTCAATCTCCCCGAGGACGTGAGCGACGACGAGGCCTTCGAGGCGGCGGACGACGTCCTCCGCCAGGGTGTCCAGGGCATCACGGACCTCATCACCCGCCCCGGCAAGATCAACCTCGACTTCGAGGACGCCAGGACGGTTCTTTCCGCCGGCGGCCGGGCCGTCATGGGCATGGGCCAGGCCCTGGGCGCCGACCGGGCCGTGGCCGCGGCATCCAAGGCCGCCAACAACCCCCTCCTGGAGGACGCCTCCATCCAGGGCGCCCGGGCCATCCTGATCAACTTTACGGGCGGCAACCGGATCGCCCTGAAGGAGATGAAGGAGGCCTGCGACCTCGTCCGCGAGAAGGCCCACCCCGAAGCCAACCTGCTTTTCGGAACGAGTACGGACGCGAGCCTCGGGGACGAGCTCCGCGTGACCGTGGTGGCCGCGGCCTTCGACGACGCCGAGGTGAAGACCGCCCGAAAGCCCATGTTGGCGGCCGTGCAGTCCGCCTCGGCCCAGGTGGCCGAAGCGCCCTCCGCCAACACCTTCGGGACCGTCCCCGGCGTGGATTCCGCCCTCCCGGCGTCGGCCCCTTCCGGATTCCTGAGGGGATTCGGCAAGAGGGGCCTCTTCGTCAACCCCAACGAGACCCCGATCACCCCCGGCTCCCCCATGGAGCGGGACTACGAGGAGTATCAGACCCCGACCTTCATCCGGAAGAGCCGGGAATAGAGAACGGGGCGCCCGCGCGCCCCTTGCGCTTCGCGGTCCCGGCCGGACCCCGGGACCGGCACCTCCCCCGGTGGGGCTTCGGCCCCGAAGTCATCCCTCCCCGCATCGGGGCGGCTCGAGCCGCCCCCCTTTTCTTGGAGCCTCCGAAAGGGAAGGTGCGGGAAACCCGCTTGAGATGCCTCCGGGCTTGGCCTGCGAAAAACCCTCTGGACGAGGGCATTCGGCGGTCGCTTTTGGGATCGGCGCCTCCCGGCCGAAGCCAAGCGCATCCAGCGCTTGGGCGGTCTGCCCCGCCCTTCGAGACGCGCGGATTTGCAGGAGGAGCTCTTTTTGGAACAGGGAGCGGCGGACAGAGTGCCGAGAACGCATCTCCGCCCTTTCACGCTTCCGACGGAGGGCGTCCGGAATACCCGAGGTTACACCGCCCCCCGCTCGCCTCGACCGCGGAGCTTCTTCCAGAGATCCCGCTCGAGGAAGCTTCCGGGCACGTTCGATTCCATCCTCCGATAGAGGGGGGCGGGAACGGCGAAGGTAAGAACCCCTGGATCCAGGTGGGGGCGGGCCGAGAGGTCCATCCCCCCGAGGACGGCCCTGGGGGCATTTCCCTTGGATTCCTGGAAGGGCAGGAGGCAGACGGACTGGCACCCGGAGGCGAAGGGAACCACGACGGCGTCCCCTCCCGGCCGGTCGTAGTTGGCCAGGGTCGTGAGGGCGGCCACCTGATCCGGATCGGCCAGAAAGACGACCACGCGCGGCCTTTCCCTCCGCCCGTCCACCTTCGACAGGGCCTTGAAAACCACGAAGGTCTCGGGGATGTCCGCGACGGGCAGTCCTTCCACGAATTTCCTGGCCAGCGCAGGGTTCTTGATGAAGCGGAGACCGTCGCCGCCCCCTTTTCCGCCCCCCGAGGACAGGAATCGCGCGATGTCGCGCCCTCTCCCGTAACCGTCTCCGAAGCAGAGGCCCGTCCGCCCCCCCACGCAACCCGTCGTGTTTCGGTCGAAAACGGCGGTGTACCCCCGGGAGGCGAAGGCAAGCATCTCCATCACGCACCCCCAGCGGCGCTCCTTGAACTGGGCCGCCCCCCTGGGCTTCGCGTCGGTAAACAGCACGGCCACCGGCTCGTAAGCGAGGTCGAGTTCCTGCGCGATTCGGCTCCTCATGGCCACCTCCGGACGGCGGTGTTCATGGTACTGCCATCGCTCTGGCCGCGCCAGGGAAGAGGAGGGCCTCTCCGCCGGTTTGTTCGTTTCAGGAATCCTCGATTCTCCATTGGATGGAGTTCTGGTAT
>JBFLVU010000172.1:0-6042 GCA_040758175.1 Acidobacteriota bacterium
TAGACGGGAGACGGTTCCCCTCGTCCCCTCGTCCCTTACTCACCTACTCACTTACTCCCCTACTCACTTACTCCCCTACTCACTTACTCCCCTACTCACTTACTCCCCTACTCACTTTCTCCCCTACTCACTTACTCCCCTGCTCACTTACTCCCCTACTCACTTACTCCCCTACTCACTTTCTCCCCTACTCCCCTGCGCCCTCTCAAGGCCGTCTGCAGCCGGTCCATGTACAGGTAGAAGACGGGCGTGACGAAGAGGGTGAGGAACTGGGAGAAGATCAGTCCGCCGACGACGGCGAGGCCCAGGGGCCTGCGGGATTCGGCGCCCGCCCCGAAGCCCAAGGCGATGGGGAGCGTGCCCATGAGGGCCGCCATGGTGGTCATCATGATGGGCCGGAAGCGGATGACGCAGGCTTCGTAGATGGCCTCTTCGGGTGCCTTGCCCTCCTTGCGCTGGGCCTCCAGGGCGAAGTCGATCATCATGATCCCGTTCTTCTTCACGAGACCGACGAGCATGATGACGCCCACGAAGGCGTAGATGGACAGGTCCACACCGAAGACGAGCAGGGTCACGAGCGCGCCGAAGCCGGCGAAGGGAAGGGCCGAGAGGATGGTCAGGGGGTGGATGAAGCTCTCGTACAGGATCCCCAGGACCATGTAGATCACGAGGACCGCCAGCAGGAGGAGCACGCCCAACCCCTTCATGGAGGACTGGAAGGCCTGGGCCGTCCCCTGGAAGGCGGTGGCGATGTGGGCGGGGAGAATCTCGCGCGCCGCCTTCTGCACCTCCGACACGGCGTCCCCCAGGGCCGTCCCGGGCCGCAGGTTGAAGGAGAGCGTTACCGAGGGGATCTGGCCCGAGTGGTTGACCGTCAGGGGGCCGAGCCCGCTCCTCAGTTCGGCGACGGCGCTGAGGGGCACCAGCCGCCCCGAGGAGGATTTGACGTAGAGGAGCGAGAGGGCCGCGGGGTCGAGCCGGTACTCGGGCTTCACCTCCAGGATCACCTGGTACTGGTTGTTGGGCGCGTAGATGGTGCTGATCTGGCGGGATCCGTAGGCGTTGTACAGGATGGTCTCGATCTCCTCCGCCGAGACGCCCAGGGAGGCCGCCCGATCCCGCTGGATGTCCACCCTCACCTGGGGGTTCTTGATCTGCAGGTCGCTCGCCACGTCCATGAGTCCGGGCAGGGCCCTCAGCCTCGCCTCCAGCTCCTGCGCCCGGGCGTAGAGCTCCTGTGTGTCCGAGGAGAAAAGCGTGAACTGGTAGAGGCTCTTGGTGAAGCGCCCGCCGATGCGGATGGGGGGCGGATTCTGGAGGTACACGCGGATCCCCGGCAGGCCGGCGAGGGCCGGGCGCAGCTGGGCGATGACCTCGTCGGCGGAGGCCGACCGCTCGCCCCGCGGCTTGAGCCGGATGAAGAGGAAGCCGGCGTTGGCCGCGCCCATGCCCCGCGAACCCGCGCTCGACATGAAGGCGTCCACGTTCGGGTTGGCCTTGACGATCCGCGCCACGGCCTGCTGGTGTTCCGACATGGAGGAGAAGGAGATGCTCTCGGCGGCCTCGGTCTGGCCGAAGAGCTGGCCCGTGTCCTCGCTCGGCAGGAACCCCTTGGGCACGGCGCGGAAGAGCCAGACCGTGGCGAGAAGCACGACCCCCGAGAAGACCATGACGGCCCGCCGGTGCGCCAGGGACCACCGCAGGCCCGCCTCGTAGAGGTTCAGCATCCCCGTGAAGGTCCGCTCCGAGACCTCGTAAATCCGGCCGTGGTGGACGTCATGCTGGTGCTTGAGGAACCGGCTCGACAGCATGGGCGTGAGCGTGAGGGACACGAAGCCCGAGATGAGGATGGCCGACCCGATGGTGACGGCGAACTCGTGGAAGAGCCGGCCGAGGATCCCCCCCATGAAGAGCACGGGGATGAAGACCGCCGCCAGGGAGACGGTCATGGACAGGATCGTGAAGCCGACCTCGCGGGAGCCGTCCAGGGCGGCGCGAAGGCGGTCCTTCCCCATCTCCATGTGGCGCACGATGTTCTCGAGCACCACGATGGCGTCGTCCACCACGAAGCCCACGGAGAGCGTCAGGGCCATCAGGGACAGGTTGTCCAGGCTGTAGCCCAGCAGGTGCATGACCGCGAAGGTGCCCACCACGGACATGGGCAGGGCGAGGCTCGGGATCACCGTCGCCGACACGTTCCGCAGGAAGAGGAAGATCACGAGCACCACGAGGACGAGGGTCAGGAGGAGGGTGAACTTCACGTCGTTTACCGAGTGCCGGATGGACTCGGAGCGGTCGAAAAGGACCTTCAGGGATACGGAGGCCGGCAGTTGGGCCTGGAAGGTGGGCAGGAGGCCGCGGATGGCCCCGGCCACCTCCACCGTGTTCGTGCCCGGCTGGCGCTGGACGGCGAGCACCACCGCGCGCTGGTCCACGAACCACGCCGCGGTCTTGTCGTTTTCCACGCTGTCGAATACGCTCCCGAGCTCCTCCAGCCGCACGGGGTGGCCCTCCCGGTAGGCCACGATGAGGGGTCGGTAGGCGGCGGCGCGCGTGATCTGGCCGTCGGCCTGCACGGTGAAGGCCTGGTCGCGCCCCTGGAGGGTGCCCGTGGGGAGGTTCACGTTCTCGCGCCGCACCGCGTCGGCCACGTCGTCCAGGGAGATCCCCCTCGAGGACAGGGCGTCTGGGTCCACCTGGATCCGCACGGCGTACTTCTGGGCCCCGTAGACCTGCACCTGGGCCACTCCGCTCACCATGGAGATGCGCTGGGCCAGAAGGGTCTCCCCGTACTCGTCCAGGTCGCTGAGGGGGAGGGACGGCGAGGTGAGGGCCAGGAAGAGGATGGGCTGGTCGGCGGGGTTGACCTTCTGGAAGGAGGGCGGGGCCGGCATGTCCCTCGGGAGCTGGCGCCCCGCCGCGGAGATGGCCGCCTGCACGTCCTGGGCGGCGGCGTCGAGGTTCCGTTCGAGGGCGAACTGGAGGGTGATGTTCGTGAAGCCCAGGCCGCTCGTGGAGGTCATGGAATCCAGCCCGGCGATGGTGGAGAACTGCTTCTCCAGGGGGGTGGCCACGCTGGAGGCCATGGTCTCCGGGTTCGCCCCGGGCAGGGAGGCCGACACCTGGATGGTGGGGAAGTCCACGTTGGGGAGGTCGCTCACCGGCAGGAGCCGGTAGCCCATGATCCCGAAGAGGAGGATCCCCAACATGACCAGGGTCGTCATGACGGGGCGGCGGATGAAGAGCTCGGCGAGATTCATGAACGGGGCCCCTCCCGCCTCAGCCTTGGGAGCCGGCGCCGGCCTTGACGTCCACCTTGGCGCCGGGAACGAGCCGGAGCTGGCCGTCGGTGACCACCCTCTCCCCCCCGGCCACGCCCTCCTCCAGGACGACCTCTTCGCCGAAGCGGGGCCCCAGCCGGACCGTCCGCATGTCCACGGTCCCGTCGTCCTTCACCACGTAGAGGTAGTCCCCCTTCTGCCCGGGCTGGACGGCCCGTGCCGGGACCACCACGGCCCCCTTTCGCGTGGCGAGGGTGAGGGTGACGTTCACGAACTGGCCGGGCCAGAGGGCCCGGTCCGCGTTGGGAAACTCGGCCTTGAGGAGCACCGTCCCCGTGGCCTCGTTCACCGCGTTGTCCAGGAACTTCAGGACGCCCGCCCGCGCCTCCCCGTCGGATGTCCGGGCCTCCACGCGCAGGGTCCCCTCCCGGGCGAACCGGCGCACCTCGCCCAGGCGCTGTTCGGGGATCGTGAAGGCGGCGTACACGGGGGTGATCCGGTTCAGGGTCACGAGGCCCGAGTCGTCGTTGGCCTTCACGAGGTTGCCCTCGTGGACGTACAGCCGTCCCGCGCGGGCGTTTATGGGCGACCGGATGGTGCAGTACTGGAGGTCCAGCGCCGCCTCGTCCACGGCCGCCTCGTCGGCCGCCACCGTGGCCGCCAGGGCCCCCGCCTCCGCCACGGCGTCGTCGTACTGCTGGCGCGTGACGTAGTCCTTGGCCACGAGGTCCGCGTAGCGCTTCGATTCGGCCTGAGCGCTCGCGGAACGGGCCCGGTCGCGTTCGAGTTCCGCCCGGGCCTTCCGCAGGGCCGCCTCGTAGGGCCGGGGGTCCAGCGTGAAGAGCACCTGGCCCTTTCGCACGTCCTCCCCCTCCGCGAAGTGGACCTTCTGGAGTTCGCCCCCCACCTGGGCCTTGACGACCACGCTCTGGAGGGCCTCCACGGTGCCGATGGCCCGCATGTCGAGGGGGACGTCCGCAATGCGCGCCTCCTGCGCCGTCACGGGGACCGGCGGGGGCGGCGGCGCCTTCTTCCCCCCACAGGAAGAGACGAGCGCGAGGATCGCGAGGCACGGGGCCGCGCGCCGGCCGAGGCGGAAAAGGACGCCGGAAGACGAGCCGATCATGGGGCCTCCTCCTGGGAGGTTTGCAGGGTGACGGGGGTCCGCAGGGCGGGGTTCTCGAGCCCAAGGGTCCCCGTGTCCCGGGCCAGCTGGACGAGGGCGGCGTACCAGTCCCCGCGCGCCTGGACGCCCTGGGCGCGGGCGTCCTCGAGGGCCGCCTGGGCCGACAGGAGTTCGAGGATGCCGCCCACTCCGGCCTTGTAGCGCCCCAGGGCCGCCGCGTGCGATTCGGTGGCGCTCTTCAGGAGGGTCTCCACCGTGGCCAGGCGCCGCTGGGCGGTCCGCAGGGCGTAGTACCCGGCCCAGACCTCGTAGGCCACCCTCTGCTCCAGACCCTTCAGGACCTGGTCGGCGGCCTGCGCCTCCGCCTTGGCGCGCTGGAGTTCGTAGGTCCGGGAGAATCCGGAAAAGACGGGGATGCGAAGCTGGAGCCCGAGGTTGTACGTGTTTCCGAAGAGGTGACGGTTGTCGTAGTAGGTGCGGCCCAGGGACCCCACCGCCCGCAGGGACGGGAGGCCCTCGGCGCGGACCTCGCGCACGCGCGCCCGGGCCTTCTCCGCCTGGGCCCGCAGGGCCGCCAGGTCGGGCCGGGATTCCATGGCGGCCTCGAGGAGGCGTTCCGCCGCCTCGGTGGCTTCGGCCGCGGGGAGATCCCCGGCGGGCGGGGCCACGTCGTAGGGCGTGCTGGCCGGAAGCCCCATGGCCGTGGCCAGGGCCCCGCGGGTCGTGTACACCTCCCCCTCCAGCCGGTCCGCCGCCAGTTGCGCCTGGGCCAGGGCCGTTTGGGCCTGGAGAACCTCGGCGATGGTGGCCAGGCCCGCGCGGTGCCGCTCCCGAGCCGCTTCAAGGGCCGTGGAGAACTCTTCCAGCGAGACGCGCTCGGACGCCAGCAGGGCCTTCGACGTCGCGTACTGCCAGTACGCCCGCGCCACGCCCAGGATCACCTCCTGAATCGCCGCGTTGTGCTCGAAATCCGCCGCGACAAGGGCCTGACGCGCGCCCTCCACGGCCGCCTCCCGCCCCCCCGAATCGAACAGGAGCCAGGTCATCTCCAGAGAAGGGGCGTAACTGCGCTGGAAGAAGGCGATGCGTCCGTTGGCGATGGCCCCCTGGGTGCGCGTCACGCTTGCCCCGGCGTCGAGTTCGGGGAAGTACGCGCCCCGCTCGGAGCCCAGGGCCCCCGCCGCCGCCCGCGCCCGCGCCCAGGCCTCCGCCGTGACGGGGCTGTTGCGCAGGGCCACGTCGGCCAGGTCCGCCAGGGTGAGTTCGCCCGACCGCGCGAGAAGGTCCTCCGGAAGCCCCGACGGGGCCTGCCCTGCGGAGGCCTGCCCGAAGCCCGCCGCCGTCTCCCACGGTACGTCGGGCCGCGCCGACACGCCCGGCGCCCCTTCCAGCCTCGGCGGGTTGCGAACACACCCCGCCAGGAGGGCGCCCGCCGCCAGCAGGAGCCCTGCCGCGAACCAGAACCCCCTCCCTCCGCCGCTTTCCGAAACCCTTGAACGCATGGCCTCTCCGAATCGTGCGCGTTTCCGCGCCCATCTTACTCCCAAACCCCCCTCTCCCCTCCGCCCCCTCTCAACTGATCAGGGACAGCCACCTATTTCGTGAGACGAGAGACGTTAGACGGGAGACGAGAAC
>JBFLVU010000173.1:0-6037 GCA_040758175.1 Acidobacteriota bacterium
CCGTCTCTCGATGCGGTCCTCGCCTGGGCCAGGGAAGCCGGAGAGAGGGACGTGGAGGCCGAGGCGCTCCTCCTGGCGGCCCGAACGGAGCTCGAAGCCGGGGGGAGGCACACGCGCGAACGCCTGGAAGCGTGCCTTGAGGCCGCCGGGCCTCACAAGAGGAGCCTTCAGGCGCGCGCCCTCCTGGTTCTGGGCCGCGTTGCCCTGTCCGAGGGCGGCGTCGAGGAGGCGGGGACCCACCTGGACCTGGGCCTTGCCCTGGCCGGGGAGGTGGAGGAGGAGCCTCTCGTGCAGGACTGCCTTCTGGCCCTCGGCGAGACGGCCCTGGCATCGGGGGACCCGGAAGGCGCGGCGTCCCGCTTCGAGGCTTGCCGCCAGTCGGCGCTGGGGGCCGTGGACCGGGAGCGCCTCGCCGCGGCGCTCTGCGGTTTGGGCGAATCGGCCCTGGCCGGGGCCGGCATCGGTCCACCCCGTCCATTTTTCGAGGAAGCGGATTCCCTCGCGGCCGCCCTCGGAAACGGACTGCTCCGACGCCGCGCGGCTCGGGGCCTCGCCCGGGCCGGAGCGGATTCCTGAGGGCGGACGCAACTTCACCGCCGCCGCCGCCGTACCCATCGAGGAAGCCGAAGGGAGACGCCGGGCGTTCGGAGCCGCCCGGCCTTCTGCCGAGGAGGGCGAAATGAACGTTCGTCGAGGATTGGGGATCGCGATGGTTTGCGCGGCTGGGGCGGGCCTCTGGGCCGCTCAGAAACTGCCCGACGACCTGAAGAGGCTCACCCCCCAGAGCCTGGGCGCCCGGCCCGCGGGGGAGATCCAGCGCCAGGCGGAGGAGGCCTACCGCGCGCGGGACTACGCGGAAAGCGCCCGAGCCTACGCCGAACTCCTCCGGCGGCGCCCCAACGCCCCGCTGGCGATGTACAACTTGGCCTGCTGCTACGCCCTGCTGGGCGCCGCCGACAAGGCGGGGATCTTTCTCGAGGCGGCCTACACCGCCGGCTTGGAGGACCCCACCCTTCCCGACCAGGACCCCGACTTCGAAGGGGTCCGCGGGGCCGCCTCCTTCCAGGCCTCCTTGAAAACCGTGCGCGAGATGGCCGCGCGGCGGGAGCCCAAGGAGGGGCGACGGGTAGAGTTCCCCGCCCAGGCCATGGAGAGGATGACCGTCCTGGAGCCCGAGGGCTACGACGCGGACAAGGCGTACCCGCTGGTGATCGGCCTCCACGGCGCGGGCAGCGCGGCCGAGGAGTTCGGCCCGTTCTTTGCGTCGGCCTTCCGAAAGGCAGGCGTCCTGTTTTGCGCTCCCCAGGCGCAGTACCCCGTCGCCGCCGCCGCCGAGAGGCCCATCGGCTACGTCTGGTTCGAAACCGAGGCCGGCTCGGCCCGCCGCGTTCCCAGGCCGGCCTCCCGAAGACTCGCGGAGGAGTACGTGACGACGGTCCTGGAGGCCGTGAAGAAGACCCACAAGGTGGACGGGGACCGCGTGTACCTCATGGGATTTTCCCAGGGCGCCTTCCTAGCGTATTCGGCGGGAATCCGGGGCGGTAAGGCCTTCCGGGGGGTCATCCCCATCGGAGGGTGGCTGACGCCCGCGGACTTCTCCGCCGAGGAGGTCGCCGCGGCGCGTTCCACCGAGTTCCTCGTGTGCCACTCCCCCCAGGACCTGGGAATCCCCATGGCGGAGTGCGAGACCTCGGTGGAGTTCCTCCGCAAGGCCGGTGTTCCGGTGAGCCTCTTCACCTACGAGGGGGGACACGTGATTTCGCCTCCCCTCGTCAAAAAGATCGCCGACTGGATCTCCGAGACGTCGAAGCGGTGAGGGGCGGGTCCGGCCCCTGACCGAAACCGCGGACCGCCGGGGCCGGGCGCCGTCACTCGGGAGCCTGCCCTCCGTTTGCAAGGGGCCGCCCGAAGCGAAGGAAGGCGAGGAGGACCGCCGAGAGGAGTCCGAGGCCCGCCGCCGCGCTCCACAGCACTCCTGGACCGAGGCGTTCGAGCACCACGGCCCCGGCCCACGGCGCGGTGGCGAGGGCCAGGCTGAAGGTCATCACGTACAGCCCCATGTACTCCCCGCGGCGGGACTCGGGCGCCATGTCGGCGGCGCAGGCGGAGGTCCCGGGCAGAAGGATCATCTCCCCGAAGGTCCAGAGGGCGACGCCCGCGGCGGCCGTGAGGGGTCCCGTGGCCAGCGCCGTGGACCCGAAGCCGGCGGCGCAGAGCAGGGCCCCGGCGGGAAGCGCGCGGTTGTAGGGCCACGCCGCCATGGCGGCGTTCAGGGGCACCTCGAAGAGCAGGATCAGCGCGGTGTTCAAGGTGAGGAGGAACCCGAAGGCGGCCGGAGGAAGCCCGAGGACGCCCACGAGGTGGAGGGGATAGGTGGACTCCAGCTGGAAGAAGACCAGGAGAGACGGCAGGAAGGCCGCCAGAAAGAGCAGGTACCGCCCGTCGCGGAGGGGATGCCGGGTCCGGGCGACCTCCTGGCCGGGGCGGAGCGAGGGGGCCGGCCGGCCCGCCGCGGACCTCCAGGGCGAGAGGATCAGGACGGCCGCGGCCAGGAAGGAGGTGATCCCGTCCACCCAGAAGAGCGCCGTGAAGGAGATTCCCGCGAGGATGCCTCCTGCCGCGGGCCCCACGCTCATGCCGAGGTTCACGGCGAGACGGTTGAGGGCGAAGGCGGGGCGCCTCTGATGGGGAGCGGTGAGGGCCGTGAGCGTGGAGAGCCCGGCCGGCCGGTAGGCCTCGTTCACGAGGGCCAGAACCGCCGCCGCCAGGAGGACCGCCCCGTAGGACCGGGCCAGGGGGAAGGCGATGAGGACCAGCCCCGAGAGGAGGAGGGAGGTCTTCATGACTCGAAGGGCGCCGACGCGGTCCGACAGCCGCCCCGCCAGGGGTCCCGTGACCATGGCCACGAGCCCGTAGACGGTAACGACGAACCCCGCGCGTCCCGGGGACAGCCCCAGCGCGCGCGTCAGGTAGAGAACGAGGAAGGGTAGAACCATCGTGCCCACCCGGTTGGTGAGCGTGGTCGCGCAGAGGACCCAGATCTCCCGCGGCAGGCCCTTCAGCGAACTCCAGGGGTTCACGGCCGCCTCCTCGGCGGAAGTATCGCACGTCGGGCCGGCGGGAGAGACGAGGCCCCAGGGCGCGGGCCGTTTCGAGCGAACGCGACTTCCCCCCGGAGCGCTCCCTCCTTTCCGGAGGCCGCCTGACCCTGCTATGCTCCGGTCTTCCAGGGGAGGGAGCCATGACGGAACCGAACGTTGCACCCCAGACGCCGCCCCCGGCGGCGGCGGCGAAGAAGAAGGGCGGGATTTGGAAGTGGTTCGCGTGCGGTTGTGCGGTGCTGCTCCTGTTGGTCCTGGCCGTGGCCGGGATCGCCGGGTTCCTGGCTTACAAGGGCGTCCTCTTCGCCAAGAAGAAAGGGACCGAGACCATGGGCCGGCTCCGGGAGGAGGGCGGCGTTCCGGGAGTGCGCGGCCGGCTGGACGCGGCCAAGATGCGGGACTTCTTCGACGCCTCGGGCGACTGGCCGGACATCCGGCGCGCCATGGACGCGAACGACCGGCAGGCCCTGGACGAGCACGCCGCCCGGATCGGCCTCGCCTCGGGCCGGGAACTGGAGCAGTACATGGCCGTCGTGATCCTGGCCGGCGGGATGACCTTCGTCCCCGAGGGGGCGCGGCGACAGATGCTGGCCCAGTCGGTGGGGCAGGACGTGGCGGAGGTTGTCATGGCCCCGGAGAACCAGGAGAAGGTGCGCCAGTTTCTCCGGGAGTGACCCGCAATGGGCGGAAAGGAACGGGCGGGGGCCTTCGCGCTCCCCCCCCCCCGCCGCGTTTTCCGCGCCGCTTTCGTTCGACGTCCCCCGGGGCCCCTCCGCCCTCAGGCCTTCGCCCGCCTCGCGTACACGACGAGGAAGGAGCAGAGGGCGATGACGCCCAGGATGGCGAGCCATTCGCCGGGCGCCCCTTCGAAAGCCTCCGCGTGCAGGACGTGCACGATGGCCTTGGCGTCCAGGGTCCCGGTGGAGGTCTTGACCACGGCGTTGATCACCGCGTCCACGACCCCCATGATGGCGCCGCCCGCCATGAGTCCCGAGGCGATGAGGATGCCCCGGTCGTGTCGCGGCTTCACGGCCTCCTCGCCCTCGCCCTTGCGCGGGCGCGAGACGATCCAGCTCAGGATCCCGCCCAGGAGGATGGGCGTGTTCAGTTCGATGGGCAGGTACATGCCGAGCGCGAAGGCCAGGGCGGGCACGTTCACCATCCGGAGAATGAGGGAGAAGATCACGCCGAGGGCGAAGAGGTACCAGCGCAGGGAGCCCGAGCCCGCGCCGAAAATGCCCACGAGGATCTCCTTCATGGCCGAGGCCTGGGGCGCGGGGATCGCGCTGGTCCCGAAGCCCTGGGAGGGATCGGTCTGGGACATGACCCACATGGCCACGCCGCAGAAGGTGGCCGCGACGGCGGTGCCGAGGAACTTGAGGGCGAGCTGGCGGGCCGGCGTCGCGCCGAGCCAGTGGCCCACCTTAAGGTCCGAGGAAAGGGCGCCGGAGGCGGCGAGGGCCGTGCAGACGACCCCGCCCACCATCATGGTCACGAACATCCCCTGGCCGCCCCCGAGGCCCAGCTTGAGCATGACGACCCCCGTGATGATGAGGGTCAGCATGGTCATGCCCGAGACGGGGTTCGTGCCGATGATGGCGATGGCGCGGGCCGCCACGGGGGCGAAGAGGAAGGCGATCCCCGTCACCAGCGCGGTCCCCACGAGGGCGGGGACCCAGCCGTTCTCGAGCCCCAGGCCGAGGGAGAAGAAGAGGAAGGCCACCACCACGAAGGCGGCGAGCCCGCCCAGCATGACGCCCCCCGAGAGGGTGCGGTCGGTCCTCGGGACCGCCGCCGACTCGCGCGTGTCCCGGCTCCGCATCCCCTTCAGGTTCGCGCCGATGGAGCGGACCATGGAGGGCATGGAGGTCAGGACTCCCAGGATGCCCGCCCCGGCGATCCCGCCCACGCCGATGATCCGCACGTAGTACTTGAAGACCTGATCGGGGTTCATGGCCGAGATGAGGACGTCCCCCGGGGGAAGGACGGCCGTCATCTGGGAGCCGATGGCGTGGACCATGGGCACCAGCACGAAGTACGAAAGGAACGACCCCGCGGCGATGACCGCGGCGTACTTGATCCCGATGATGTACCCGATGCCGACGATGGCCGCGTTGTTGAGCATCCGGAAGGTCATGAAGTGGTCGCTGAGGACCCGCCCCACGCCCACCACCTTCAGCGAGACCGTCTCGGCCATGGCGTGGAGGGTCGCCACGAGGCCGTCGTAGAGGGCGCCGACGCCGGCCGCGAGGGCGAGGACCTTGGCCTGCCCGCCCACGCGCTGTCCCGACACGAGGATTTCCGTGGTGGCGGTCCCCTCGGGCCAGGGGAACTGGCCGTGCATCTCCACCATGAAGTGGTAACGGAGGGGGATCAGGAAGAGAATCCCCAGGCATCCGCCGAGGAAGGAGACGAGGATCACCTGCCAGATGGAGGGCTGGGCCACGCCCGAGCCCGGGGTGGCGGCGAGCATGTAGAGAGCGGGGATGGTGAAGACGGCCCCGGCCACCACGTGGGAGGAGTTGGCCCCGATGGACTGGACGATGACGTTCTCCAGCAGGGAGCTCTTGCGCGTGAAGAAGGCGCCGATGCCGATGGCCAAGATGGAGATGGGAATGGCCGCCTCGATGCCCTGGCCCACCTTGAGGGCCAAGTAGGCCGCCGCCATGGAGAAGACGGCGCAGAAGAGGAGGCCCATGACGACGGAGCGGACGGTGACTTCGGGAACGCCCGTCTCGTCCGGCACCACGGGCACGTATTTCTCGCCCTCCTTGAGGGGGCGCCGGGCGTTGTCGGGCAGCCCTTGGATCTCCTTCGGCGCGTTTCCGTGCGACATGCGAAAGACCCCCCGGCCCCTGAAGGCCGCGAAAAAGGCCCCGCCCGGCGGCGGGGTCGCGGAGCGAGGATAGCACAGGGCGGGAAGGAGGGGGGGGGCG
>JBFLVU010000174.1:0-5966 GCA_040758175.1 Acidobacteriota bacterium
TGGTCGGGAAGGGTGGCCATGGCTTCCGCGCTTTCGGCCTGGATCAGGATGCTCTGGAGGTAGGTGACGTGGAAGACGCGCACCATGGCGGTGGAGAGCGGGACGTACACCACGTCGTCCTGGTCGTCCCCGCTGAGGTCCTGGCCCCGCGGGGAGGCGACACCCACGACCTTGAAAAGGATCTTGTTGATCTCCACGGACCTACCCACCGGATCCGCGCCGGAGAAGACGTTGGTCACGACCGTGGGGCCCACGACTGCCACCCGTGCCAGGGATCTCTGCTCCAGGTCGGTGAAGAGGCGGCCGCTGGCGTCGGAGATGCCCCGGATCTTGAAGAGGGCGGGCTCGGCCCCCGCCACGTCGGTTCTGGTGCGGATCCCCTTGTACCGGACCACGGCGCTCCTCTGGTAAACCCCGGCGATTCGCTCGATTCCGGTGAGCCGGCGCGAGAGGGCCTGGACGTCTCTCTGGGTGAGGGTCGTGAAGGTGGCGACCTGGCGGGTCCGCCCGCCCAGGTTCTGGAACCGCCCTGCCTGGACCACGAGGAGATTGGTGCCCATGCTTCGCACCTTTCCGACGACTTCCTCCTCCGCCGCCTTTCCGGCCCCCACCATGATGACGACGGCGGCTACGCCGATGGCGATGCCCGCGCTCGACAAAACCGTCCGGAGCCTGTGCCCCATCAGTACGTCCCAGGAGATCACGAGCGTGCGGGCCAGATTCATCCAGGGAGCCCTCCGGAGACATTTGGGATTCGGAATTGGGATTGGGGATTCTGAATTGATGCAGCCAGCCCCACTTCCCGCCTCGAATCCGAAATCCAAAATCGAAAATCCGAGATCATCTTAGGGCCTCCACGGGATCGAGCCTGGCGGCCCGGCGAGCGGGTTGGACGCCGAAGACGAGTCCCACCAGGCTGGAGAAAAGGGCCGCATACGCGAAGGTCTTCCAGCTCACGGCCATGGGCATCATGGGGAAGAATTTGGGGATGGCCAACACGGGAACCAGCCCGAGGAGCACCCCCATGGCCATTCCGAGGAGGCTCACGATCACGGATTCCACCAGGAATTCGGAGAAGACGTCTCGCCTCGACGCGCCCAGGGCCCGCTTGAGCCCGATCTCCGGCACGCGCTCGCTGACGGACAGAAGGAGGATGTTCATCAGGACCACTCCCCCGACGAGGAGCGCCACCAGGGTCAGAGCGCCCCCCCACGAGTTGGGTGGTCCGGGCCATGCTCCGGACGCGCTGGGCGATGAAGTCCGGGGTGCGCACCCGGAAGTCGTCCTCCTCTTCCTCTCGAACGTGGTGCCGCTGGCGAAGAAGCGCCGTCACCCCCTGCACGACATCCGGGACCTCATACCCCTCCCGGACCTTGAGGCGGACGAACCGGATGGTGTCCACCCGAAAGACGCGCCGCATCCCCGTCGAAAGGGGCACCCAGATGCGGTCGTCCATGTCGAACCCCATGGAATTCGTTCCCCGGGACTGGAGAACGCCCTTCACCGTGAACTGGACCCGATTGACCAGAATCCGCTTTCCCACCGGGTCCTCGTCTCCGAAGAGGTTTTGGGCCACGGTGGTCCCCAGGACGCAACGCCTCGCCAGGGTCCTCTCGTCGTCGTCGTCGAGGGGCTCCCCCGTTGCCACGTACCAATCGAAGGTTTGACAGTAGGCCGGGTCGGCGGCGGTCACGTCGGTCTGCGCTTCCGCCTCTCCGGCCTTGATGGGGACATCCCTCTGGAAGAGCCCGGCGCAGGTCACGGCCTCCTCGGAGAACCGGTCCCGCACCGCGGCGGCGTCCTCGAGGCGCAGGGTGGAAGAGGAGGCGGACCTCCCCGGAGGGCCCATCATTCTCCCGCCGCCGGCGAAAACCATGATGGAGCGCGGACCGAAGGTGGACATGATCTGGGAGATCCTCTGCTCCACCCCGGCGCTCAGGCCCACGACGGCCGTGAGGAGCATGATACCGACGGCGGTGCCGAGGAGCATAAGGAAAGCCTTGCCCTTCTGGGACCAGAGGGCGCCCGCGGCGTGGCGCGCCAGACGGAGAATGCGAACGGGGGAGGGGGCCGGGCGGGCGCGGGCCGGAGTCAGCGAAAGCCCCTGGGCGGTCTCGGTACGGTTCATGGGGCGCGCTCCTCAGGCCGGCCGGACGTCGCTCGCAACGCGTCCGTCCTTGAGGGTGATCACGCGCGAAGCATGGGAGGCCACTTCGGGCTCGTGGGTGACCATGACGATGGTCCGCCCCTCCATGTGGATGCGGTCGAAGATGGCGAGGATCTCCTGGGTCGCTACCGAATCCAGATTCCCCGTGGGTTCGTCCGCCAGGATGAGGGCGGGCTCGTTGATCAAAGCCCGGGCGATGGCCACCCGCTGCTGCTGGCCGCCGGAAAGGGCATTGGGCTTGAATCCGACCCTATCTTCCAAACCCACCCGTTTGAGAAGGCCCAGGGCGCGGTCGCGGGCGTCCGGCGGGTAGGGCTCGGTGTAGAGAAAGGGCAGGAGCACGTTCTGGAGGACGTTCACCCTGGGCAGGAGGTGGAACAGTTGGAAGACGAAGCCGATTCGACGGTTCCGAATGGCGGACAGGGCGTCGTCCCCGAGGGTCGTAAGGTCCTGGCCCCCGAAGCGGTATGTGCCCGCCGAGGGCCGGTCCAGGAGACCGAGGATGTTCATCAGCGTGCTCTTTCCGGTCCCCGATGGGCCCATGAGGGCCACGAACTCCCCTTCTTCGATGTTCAGGTCGATCCCGTGCAGTACGGGAGTTTCTACACCTCCCGTGAGGTAGGTCTTGGCGATACCTCCCAGTTCGATCATGACCTTGGCCTCACATCCCGCCGATGTCGTTGGAGCGGGCGGCCCCCGGCACGAAGACCTTGTCGCCCTCGGACAAGCCGGCCTTGACTTGCACGAAGTCACCCGATTCCCGGCCGAGGGTCACGGGGCGCGCCGCGAGGCCCTTTCCCTGGGGGATCTGGACAAAGGCCTTTCCGCCCTCGTGTTTGATGGCGCGGACGGGCACGACCAAGGCCCCCTTGGTGGTGTCCAGGGTGATGGAGACGGAGGCGGTCATCTGAGGGCGAAGGAGTCCCTCGAATGGATCCTGAATCCCGAGGACGACGGCGTAGTTGACCACGTTGTCCTGGATGACGGCCTGCGGGTAGATGGCCTCCACCACCGCGTTGAAGGTCTTGTCCGGAAACGCATCCACGGTGAAGGTCGCGGCCTGCCCGACCTTGACCCGGCCGATGTCCACTTCATCCACGTAGGCATCCACCTCCAGTCGGCTCAGGTCGATGACCGTCACGAAGGTGGGCGCGCTCAGGCTCGCCGCCACCGTCTCCCCCTCCTGGGTGGAGACGGAACCGACGATGCCGTCGATGGGCGACGTGACGGTGGCGTAGGAGAGCTGGACCTTGGCGAAATCGAGTTGGGCCTTCGCGTTCTTCGCGTCGGCCCGGGCCTGCTCGAAACTCCGCAGGGCGGCGTCCACGGCGTCCTGGGAGACGTAGCCCCTGGGGAGGAGCTCCTTGTGCCGGACGTAATTGGATTCGGAGTAGGTGGCCGTGGCCTCGGCCGAAGCCAGTGCCGCCCTGGCCTTGTCCACGTTGGCCTGGAGGTCCCGCTGCTCCAGGATCGCGAGGGTCTGTCCCCGGGTCACGCGGTCTCCCACCTGCACGAAGAGGCGCTCGAGCCGGCCCGAGACGCGCGGGCCCACTTTGACCTGGGCCCCGACCCTCGGAGTGACGGTCCCTGTGGCGATGACCTGGGCGGGCAGGTCCATGATCTTGACGGAAACCAGGCTGCCCTGGGGGGTCTTGCCCCCCCCCGGCTTTCTTGCATGCGCCCGCGAGCGCGACAACAAGGACGAGAATGAATGCGAGAGTGTTTCGAAGGGTTCTGGGCCTCATGGCGTGGGGTCCCCCGTGGTTGTGCCGGCCAGGCCGGTTTTGCGTGACAGCGTGAGCGAAGTGGAAGGCACGGTGATTCCCTCCAGGAGGTCGATCCCCGTGGCGCGGCCCCACTGCAGGTCGGAGAGGAGCGCCTGGAGGCGCGCCCTCACCAAGCGCAGCTTGGCGCTTTGCAGGGAGGCGGTGGCGTCCACGAGGTCGAGCATGGATCCGAGGCCTTCCCGGTACTGTCCCTCGGCCACCTGGGCGTTCTCTTCCGCGCTTCTCAGGTAGGCCTCCGCGGCGCCCACCGCCTGGAGGGACTCCTCGAGCCCGATCCGCGCCGTGTAGGCGGCCTTCTCGGCGGCGAGCAGGGCGCTTCGTGTTTCCGCCCGAGCCCCTTCGTAGCCGGCCCGGGCCCCCGCCACGCTCCAGGATTTGGAGAAGCCCGTAAAGAGCGGAATACGCACCGAGAGGCCCACGCTCCACGTGTCCCTGTCCGGCCATCGGCCCGCGTCCAGAAGCCCCACCGATCCGTCGGCGGTGACCGTCGGCCGGGTGGAGAACCGCGCGGCCTTCCAGGAGAGGAGGGAGGCCTCCTCTTCCGCCCGCGCCGCCCTCACCTCGGGGATGGCAGACAGCGCTCGGTCCCGTCCATCGGCCCAGTCCGGGACGGGGGGTAGGCTTCCCTCCCGGGAGACGCCCGCGATCTCGATGGGCGCATCGGCGGGATGCCCCATGAGGATCGCCAGGGCGGACCTCCCACGGGACACGTCGCTGGCGGCCTGGACCACGCCCAGCCGCGCATCCGCTTCGGCAGTGGCGGCTCGGAGCACGTCGGCCCTAGGCGCGAGGCCCACGGATTCCCTGGCCCGGGCCATCTCCAAGTGGGCCGTGCTTTGGGACAGGATCTCCCGCGCCACCTCGAGGTCCCAAAAAAAACCCTGGAGGTTGTAGTAGGCCGTGGCCACCTCCACGGCCAAGTCCTGGACGGTGGCCTTGAACCTCCAGTCGGCGGCCTGGTGCGTCGCCTCAGCTCCCTGGACCTCGGTCCATCTCTGACCCCCGTCGAGGAGCGTGACCTGGGTAGAGAGGATTCCGCTGGAGCTCGTGGCGGCGTCGGAGCGGCCCAAGGTCCCGGACTGCGCCTCGGCGTAGGACCGGGACAACCCGCCGGTGGCCGCGAGGGTGGGCCAGTAGGATGCACGGCTCTGTCCGATGCGTGCCATGGAAGCCCGCCCGGCATGGAGCATGGCGCCGACGTCCGGGTTGTGGCTGACCGCGATCCCGACGCACTCACGCAAGGTGAGCGGAGAGGCGGCGGAACCCGCAGGGGGAGGCTCCCCCTCCGCCCCGGTGTGGAGGGCCGGTGCCAGGAGGAAGCAGAGCAGGAGGAGGTGGCGGTGCTTCACGGCCGTTTCTCCTTTTGAGAATGGGGAAACATACCCACCGAGTCGGGCATGTGGTGGCGCAGGGCGGCGAAGAACTTCCTGCGCTGGTCCGGGTTGAGAAGCTTCTTTTGTTCGAGGAGGTGCTCCGTGACGGTTCGGAACAGGCGATCCGTCAGGTCTTGAAGCCGGGCTTGGTGGCGGGAGAGGGCCTCCGGCGTGCAGTCGTCGGAGGCCAGCAGGGTAAGCATCTTTTCTCGCTCCGCCCGCGTTTCCCCCCGCAGCGCGTCCATCCGGGCGCGAAAGCCCTGGAAGTTCTCGTCCCATCGGGCCTGGACGTCCGGGGAGAGGCCCAGATCGGGCGGGGACATGGGGTGGGGATGACGCGAAGCCCTCTGGATCAGGGCAACCAGGAGCCCCGCGTTGAGGGCGAGGGAGGCCAGAAACGCAATCGTGACCCACCTGTGTCTCATGGACCACTCCTTTTGTCGGAGGCGGTCTGGACCCCGGGCCGTAGACCCGAATAGACCCTTTCGAGGGATTCGAAAGGCTCATCGGTGAGGGCCTGTCCGTAGGCGGCCATCATGGCCGTGGAGGGTGCGGAGGGCGGCTCGGCGGGCGCCCAGGCCCTGCCCAGGAAGTATCCCAGGCCAAGGGCGGCCAGGGCCAGGGCCGCCGCGGCGGCCC
>JBFLVU010000175.1:0-5906 GCA_040758175.1 Acidobacteriota bacterium
CCGAAGTGAATTCGGCTTCGCGCCGGTTTCCAGGAGGGAGGCTCCGCCCCCCTCTTGGCGCTCCGCTGCGCTTCGCTGAACTCCCCGGGAGAGGGTGGCGCTCCAGCCGAAGTGAATTCGGCTTCGCGCCGGTTTCCAGGAGGGAGGCTCCGCCCCCCTCTTGGCGCTTCGCTGAACGCCTTGGGAGAGGGGAGGCCGGCATGGACGCGCCCGGACCAGCCCCTCCGTGCCGCGCCAAGGGTGCGGCCAGGGCCCGGCCGATCTTCGAAGGCGACACATCTTTACTTTGGACAGGCGTGGTGCGGGCCCGACCTCAGTAGGCCAGCAGGGCGTTGACCTTGGCGGCGCAGATGAAGTCGTTCTCCGAGAGCCCGCCGATGGAGTGGGTCGCGTACCGCACCGTGCAGCGGTCGTAGCCCACGGTCAAATCGGGGTGGTGGCCCTCCTGGTTGGCGATCCAGGCCACGGCGTTCACGAAGGACATGGTCTCGTGGAAGTCCCGGAAGGTGAAGGTCCGGGAGATCTCGTCGCCGGCCCCGCCGGGGGCCCAGAAGGGGACCTCCTCCAACAACTTCTCCACTTGGTCGCGGGACAGGGGCGGCACGCCGCCCTCGCAAGGTTTGCAGCGTTTTCCTTTCAACGGGCTCATGGGGTCTCCTCCGGGGTGGGCCAGGGCGCGCCCCCCTGAGGGGGTAACGCTCGGCGGGGGCGCTTCCATGCCCGCGGCGGTGCTACAATCCGGCTCCATCGGAGAGGGGGGGACCATGGCCGAGTCGCATTTCGCGCGGGAACTGCTTCGTCGTCTGGAGGGCCGCGGGAGCGGCCCCGCCTTCCGCTTCCAGGAGGGGGGGGAGTGGAAGACCTGGGACTGGCGCCGGGTGCGGGAGGGGATCGAGGCGGTGGCCCGGTCCCTCGTCGCCCTCGGCGTCCCCGAGCTGGGCCGGGTGGCCCTCTTCTGCCCCAACCGCCCCGAGTGGACCCTCTGCGACGTGGGGGCCCTCGCGGCGCGGTGCGTCTCCGTGCCCATCTATCCCACGAACACCGTGAAGCAGGCCGCGTACATCCTGGCCGACGCCGACGCCCGGGTCCTCTTCGCGGGCGGGGCCGAGACTTACGAGAAGGCCCTGGCGGCCGCCGAGGGCCTGCCGGGGCTGAAGCGCATCGTGGTCTTCGATCCCTCGGTGCCCCTGAAGGACGACGGGCGCTCCCTCTCCTTCGACGGGTTCCTGAAGCTGGGGGAGGCGCCGGGGGCCGCCGAGGAGGCGAGGGCCCGCCTGGACCGCGGCGCCCCGGAGGACCTCCTGACCCTCATCTACACCTCCGGCACCACGGGGGAGCCCAAGGGCGTCATGCTGACCCACTCCAACATCCTGGCGTGCTTCGAGGCCCACGAAGGGCGCCTGCCCCCCACGGGGCCGGGGGACGTCTCCCTCTGCTTCCTGCCCCTGAGCCACGTCTTCGAGCGGTGCTGGACCTTCTTCAACCTCCACCGGGGGGTGGAGAACGCCTACCTCGAGGACCCCAAGCAGGTGGCGGCGGCCCTGCCCGCCGTGCGGCCCACCGTCATGTGCGCCGTGCCCCGCTTCTACGAGAAGGTCTACGGCGCCGTCATGACCAAGGTGCAGGCGGCGCCCCTCCCCCGCCGGGCCCTCTTCCGCTGGGCTTTGAAGACGGGGGCCGAAGCCGCCGAGAGGCGCCGGGTGGGCGCGGGCCTGGGGCCCTGGCTGGGCCTGAGGCACCGCCTGGCCGACGGGCTGGTCCTGAAGAAACTGCGGGCCCTCACGGGGGGCCGCGTGCGGTACTTCCCCTGCGCCGGGGCGCCCCTGGCCCCCGAGATCGAGCGCTTCTTCGACGCCGCGGGGATGTTCGTGGCGTACGGCTACGGCCTCACGGAGACCACCGCCACGGTGTCGGTCCACGAGTGGACGGGCTTCGAATACGGGACCGTGGGAAAGCCCCTTCCCGGCGTGGAGGTCCGCATCGGCGAGGGCGGGGAGATCCAGGTCCGGGGCGCGACGGTCATGAAGGGCTACCACAACAAGCCCGGGGAGACGGCCGAGGCCTTCGTGAACGGGTGGTTCCGCACGGGGGACGCGGGGGAGTTGGACGCGGGCGGCCGCATCGTCGTGACGGACCGCATCAAGGACCTCATCAAGACCTCGGGGGGAAAGTACGTGGCGCCCCAGGCCGTGGAGATGGCCCTCCTGGGGGACCCCCTCGTGGAGCAGGTGGCCGTCCTCGGCGAGCGGCGGAAGTACATCGCGGCCCTGATCGTGCCCAACTTCCCCGCCCTCGAGGAATGGGCCCGGGACCGGGGCGTGGAGTTTGCGGATCGGGAGTCGATCCTGGCCCACCCCGAGGTGAAGGCCGTCTACGAGCGCCGCATCCGCCGGCGCTCCCAGGACCTCGCCCCCTTCGAGCAGATCAAGCGCTTCGCGCTCCTTCCGAGAGAGTTCAGCCAGGAGGCGGGGGAGCTGACCCCCACCATGAAGGTCAAGCGGAAGGAAGTCGCGGAAACGTACGCGGACCTCATCGAGACCCTGTATCAGGAGGCGTGATGCGCCCGCCCGCCCCCCGGCGCCTTCGGATTCTGGCCCCGGCCCTCCTCCCCCTCTCCCTCTGGGCGGCCGGGCCGCCTTCCCTGGAGGAGGTGCGGGGCGCCATGGCCGTCCCCTCCACGGAGCGCCTGCGGGGCCAGCAGGACGGCGTGGGCTTCGCCGTCACCGCCGCGCAGATGGCCCAGGTGGCCGCCCTCTCCGAGGAGGGGCCCGCCCCCGAAGGCTTCGGCGCCGAGGTCCGGGGCCCGGTCCTCGGGGCCGTGTGCCCCCACGACGACTACCTCTACGCCGCGAGGCTGTACCGCAAAGCCCTCGCCCCGATCACGGCGAAGACCGTGATCGTCCTGGGCGTCTTCCACAAATGGCGGGCCTTCGGGATCCGGGACCGGCTGATCTTCGACCCCTATTCCGCCTGGCGCGCGCCCGACGGGGAGGTCCCCGTCTCGCCCCTGCGGGAGGCCCTCCTCTCCCGCCTGCCGGAGGGGGACTGGGTCCAGGACGCCGCGGCCCACGACGCGGAGCACTCGGTGGAGCCCATCGTCTTCTGGCTCCGCCACGAGAACCCCGGTGTGGAGATCCTGCCCGTCCTCGTCCCCACCCTGGACGTTCCGCGCATGAAGGCCCTCTCCGGGCGCTTCGCCGCCGCCCTGGGCGCGGCCCTGAAGGAGCGGGGCCTCCGCCTGGGCCGGGACGTGCAGGTGGTGGTCTCCTCGGACGCGGTCCACTACGGGGCCGATTTCGACTACGCGCCCTTCGGGGAGGGCGGCCCCGAGGCCTACGTGTTGGCCCGCGCCCAGGACCGGCGCCTGATGCGGGAGCACCTGTCGGGGAAGGTGACGGAGAAGAAGGTCCGGGGCCTCTTCGAGAAGCTCGTGGACCCCACGGACCCGGGCCGCTACCGCATCCCCTGGTGCGGTCGCTTCAGCGTGCCCTTCGGCATGCTGGTCCTGCGGGACTTGGCGGGAGAGGGGCTCCGGGCGGTGCCCGCCGCCTACGCCACCTCCGTGGACGGCCCCGAGCCGCCCTACACCGGGGGGCCCGGACGCACCGCTCCGGCCAACCTGCGCCACTTCGTGGGCCACCCCGCCGCGTGGTTCTGCGCGCCCTGACCCTCACGCCATCCAGACGGTCTTGATGTTGACGAACTCCCGGATGCCGAAGGCGGAAAGCTCACGGCCGTAGCCGGAGAGCTTGACCCCGCCGAAGGGGAGCCGGGGGTCGCTCTTCACCATGCCGTTGACGAAGACGCTTCCCGACTCGATCTCGGCGGCGAGGCGCCCGGCGAGGGCGAGGTCGGCCGTCCAGAGGCAGGCGCCGAGGCCGAAGGGGGAGGCGTTGGCGAGGGCCACGGCGTGGTCCGCGTCCTCGGCGAGGGCCAGAGCCGCCACGGGCCCGAAGGTCTCCTCCTCGAAAGCGGCCATGCCGGGCTCCACCCGCGACAGAACCGTGGGGGGGTAGAAAAAGCCGCGGACGGGAAGGCGCTTGCCGCCGCACTTCAACTGGGCGCCGGCCTTGAGGCTCCGGTAGACCTGGTCGTGGAGGTCCTCCATGAGGTCCTGGCGGGCCAGGGGGCCCACCTCCGTCTTCCGGTCGGCGGGATCGCCCACGGTGAGGCCCGACATGGCCTTCACAAACTCGCGCTCGAAGGCCTCGAAGACGGGGGCCTCCACGATGAAGCGCTTGGCGGCGATGCAGGACTGGCCGTTGTTGATGCACCGGGCCTGGGCGGCCGTTCGGGCGGCCTTGGCGACGTCCGCGTCCCGAAGGACCACAAAGGGGTCGGACCCGCCCAGCTCGAGCACGGTCTTTTTGAGGGCGGCCCCGGCGGCGGCGGCCACGGAGCGCCCGGCGGGGTCGCTGCCCGTGAGGGTGACGGCCGTCACGGCCGGGTGGCGGACGACGGCCTCCACGACCTTCGAGCCCACGAGGAGGGTCTGGAAGGCCCCCTTGGGAAACCCGGCCTCCCGGAAGACCTCCTCGATGGCCAAGGCGCACCCCGGAACGTTGGAGGCGTGCTTGAGGAGCCCCACGTTTCCGGCCATGAGGGCCGGCGCGGCGAAGCGGAAGACCTGCCAGAGGGGGAAGTTCCAGGGCATGACGGCCAGCACGGGCCCCAGGGGATCGAAGCGCACGTAGCTCCGGCTCGCGTCGGTTTGGACGGCCTCCTCGGACAGGAAGCCCTCGGCCCGTTCGGCGTAGAAGTCGCAGACCCAGGCGCACTTCTCCACCTCGGCCTCGGCTTGGACGATGACCTTGCCCATCTCGGAGGTCATGAGGGCCGCCAGCTCCCCCTTGCGCCTCCGCAGGACCTCCGCGGCCCGGGCCATGAGGAGCCCCCGCTCCTCGAAGGAGGCCCGCCGCCAGAAATCGAAGGTCTGCCGGGCGAAGTCGAGCCGCTCGTCCGTCTCCTCCGGGGAGAGTTCCGGGTAGTCGCGGATGACCGCTTCGGTGGCGGGGTTCATGGACTGCATGGCGCCTCCTCCGTCGAGAGAGCCGATTGTACACCGGCCGGGGCCGGAGAAATGCCGGGCCGGGGGGCCGACGGCGGCCCGCGGCGAGTGATAGAATGCGGCGCGGGAGGGCCGCGTGCGAGAGAGCGACCAGCTCGGGGCGGTGGAGGCGATCCTGTTCGTCTCCGGCGCTCCGGTCACCGTCCAGCAGGTGGTGGAGGCGCTGGGGGGCCAGGTGGCGCCCCGGGAGGCCCTGTCCCTCCTGGAGAGCGTGCAGGAGACCTACGAGCGGGCCTCCGCGGGCCTGAGGGTGGAGCGGGTGGCGGAGGGCTTCCGGCTCGTGACCCGGCCCCTCCACGCGCCCTTCGTCCGCGCCTTCCTGAAGGCCCAGAACCTCCGCAAGCTCAGCTCCGCCGCCGTGGAGACCCTGGCCATCGTGGCCTACAAGCAGCCGCTGACTTCGGCCGAGGTGTCCGCCATCCGCGGCACCGAATCGGCGGCGGTCCTCAAGGGCCTCCTGGAGAAGAAACTGCTGAGGATCGCGGGCCGAAAGGCCGTGGTGGGGCGCCCTCTCCTCTACGCCACGACGAGGGAGTTCCTCGTCCACTTCGGCCTCAACACCCTCGAGGACCTCCCCTCCTTCCGGGAGCTGGAGGAGGTCTTCCGGGAAAAGGTCCGGCAGGAGAGCCTCTTCAAGGAGGCGCCCCCCGAAGGTCCCGCCCCCGCCCCCGCCGAAGGCGAACCCGACGGGGAGCCTGCCCCCGCCTGCCCGACCGCCGAGGAGGAGCCCGCGAGGGAACCCACCCCCGCCGAGGAGGAAGACCATGGCCCCTGAAAAGGACGCGCGCCTGAGGCTCAATCAGTTTCTGGCCCGGTCCGGCGCGGGCTCGCGCCGCGG
>JBFLVU010000176.1:0-5862 GCA_040758175.1 Acidobacteriota bacterium
GCTCCATGCGCCTGTTCGGAAGGACCTTCTGGACCGCCATCGGCGTGGAGCTCCTCCACTGCATGGCTTCCTACACCATGTCGTCCTACCTCATCGTCTACCTGAGCCAGGACCTGGGCTTCGGCGGCCTGAGGGCCAACTCGCTGGCGGGGATGCTCTGGTTCATGGGGTACTTCCTGCCCATCCTCATCGGGGCCCTGGCGGACCGCTTCGGCTTCCGCGAGACCATGCTGGCCTCCCTCGTGGTGATCGTCCTGGGGTACGCCCTGGCCTCGAAGGTGACGGCGTACCCGGGCATGGTGGCCGCCCTCCTCCTCATCGCCCTCGGCGGGGCCGTGATGAAGCCCGTCATCGCCGGCACGGTGAAGGCCGAATCCACGGAGGAGACCCGGGGCCTGGGCTTCTCCATCTACTACATGATGATCAACGTGGGGTCCCTGGGGGCGCCCTTCCTCGCCAACGCGGTCCGGACGGGGACGGGAAAGCCCGCCCTCATCTTCGCGGCCTGCGCCGCGGTGGAAGCCGTGGCCCTCCTCCTCACCTTCGCGGCCTTCCGGAACCCGTCGTATGATCCCGCGGCCCGCGCCAAGCCCCTGCCGGCGGTCTTCTCGGAGATGGTCCAGGTGCTCGGGAACGTGCGCGCGCTGGTGACGGCCTCCGGCGTCCTGGGGATTCTCCTTCTCTGGAGGAAAGCGTATCTGCCCTTCGACGAGGCCCTGGGCCTGGCCGCGGTCTGGGTCGTGCTGAACCTGGTCCTGGACGCGCGCCTGAGGGCGCGGGGGGAGGCCGCCTCCCCCCCGTGGCTCGCGCCCCAGCGGCTCGGGGACCTTCGGCTCCTCCTCTTCATCCTCATCTTCTCGGGGGTCTGGGCCCTGTACAGCCAGATCTGGACCAACATCCCCCTGTTCATCATCGGACTCGACCCGTCCATGAAGGCCCACATCGAGCTCTTCCAGGCGGTGGATCCCGTCCTCATCGTCTGCTTCCAGGTCCTGATCGGGAAGGCGACGGGGCGATTCAGGCCCCTGCCCACGATGGTGGCGGGGATCCTCATCGCCGCCGCGGCGGTCTCCACGGTGCACCTCTTCGGAACGGCCTTCGGCGCCTGGGCCGTGGGGCTCAGCCTGGCCATCTGGGCCGTAGGGGAGATGCTCTTCAGCCCGCGCATGGTGGAATACGTTTCGGTGATCGCGCCCAAGGAGAAGCTGGCCCTCTACATCGGCTACGGGTTCCTGCCGCTGGCCCTGGGGTTCGGCCTGGGACCGCCCGTGGGGGCGAGGCTCGTGGCCTTCTTCGACGCCGCCGGCCGGCCCGCCTGGGTCTGGTACGCCTTCGGGCTGTGGGCCGCCCTCAACGCCGCCGCCCTCTGGCTGTACGACCGCGCCTTCGGGAGAGAGGGCGAGCCCGCCTGACCCCCTCGCCCCGGCAGGAGACCGAATCATGCGACTGACCCACCTCGAAAAGACCCCCTCCGTCCATCCCAGCGTCTACGTGGACCCCACGGCCCGCATCAACGGGGACGTGACCCTGGAGGAGGGGTGCTCCGTCTGGTTCAACGCCTCCCTGCGGGGCGACGTGCACTTCATCCGCGTGGGCCGGCGGACCAACATCCAGGACAACTGCGCCCTCCACACGACCTGCGACACCCATCCCCTCTCCATCGGCGCCGACGTGGTCATCGGCCACGGGGCGGTGCTCCACGGCTGCACGGTCGTCGGACCCGCCCTCATCGGCATGGGCGCCGTCCTCCTGGACGGGTGCACCATCGAGCCCGACGCGGTGGTGGGCGCCGGCTCCGTGGTCACCGAGGGCAAGGTCATCCCCGCCGGCCATCTCGCCCTGGGAACGCCCGCCCGCGCCGTCCGCCCCTTGACCCCGGAGGAGATCGAGGAGGTCCGGAACGGCTGGCGGAACTACGCCTCCTACGTGGAGGAGTACCGGCGCCTGGGCAAGTTCCACGGCTGGGAGGACCATCCGCTGAAGGACGGGTGAGGGGGAATTTCGGATTGCGGTTTTGGGATTTGGGAATGTCGGATAAGGTTTTTTCAGCCACCTGCTAGTCCCCTGAACCATCCTCTCCGGACTTTCGTTTAACCCCCCGAAGGGTTCCTGCGACGTTTTGTCCAAGGCGCGCATCTTTGCAGACAGGATGGGATCGATGGCCGAGGTTCCCGACAACGAGATCCTCCTCCAGCGGGCCCGAAAGGGCGATTTCGAATCCCTCTTCCGGGCGTACGAGCGGCCGGTTTTCCACCTCGTCCGGCGGATCCTCTCCCGGACCGAAGATGCGGAGGAAGCCGTGCAGGAGACGTTCCTCGAAGTTTTCCGGAGCCTCCCCTCCTACCGGGGGGACGCCCCGCTCTGGTCCTGGATCCGGTCCGTGGCGGCCAGCAAGGCGCTCATGCGGATCCGGCGCCAGAAGAGCCGGGGCGAGGAGGAACCCCTCGAGGAGGAGAAGGCCCCTGGAGTCCCCCCGCACTTCCGTCCCGAGCGGATGGACCTCGAGCGCGCCCTGGTCCGGCTGTCGCCCGTGTCCAAAGCCGTCCTCTGGCTGCACGACGTGGAGGGGTACACCCACGAGGAGATCGGGGGCCTCATGGACCGGACGCCCTCCTTCTCCAAGTCCCAATTGGCCAGGGCGCACGTGAGACTCAGGACCCTTCTGGCAGAGGGTGACGGGGAGGCCGCATGCATCCGTCCGTAGAAGACCTGTTGAACCTCCGCGACGGCGGGTCGGATTCCGCCACCCGCGACCACGTGCGGGCATGCGCCGAGTGCGCCGAGATCCTCCGGGACCTGGAGGCCACGAGGACCGCCCTCCGGAGCCTCCCGGAACTCGGACCCACCCGGGACCTCTGGGCCGACCTTTCGCGCCAAGCCGAAGCCCCACGGCGTGTCCGGCGGGCCAAGGTGGCCTGGGCCGCTTCGGCGGCGGCCGCCCTGTTCCTCGTCGCCTTCTTCAGCGTCAAGGGGCTCCGGCTCCACACCCCCCTGGAAGACGCGCTCCCGGTGGAAAAAGCGGGGCCGGCCCAACCGAAACCCGACCTCCAGCCGCTCATCCTCGAGTCCCAGCGCCTGGAGTCCATCCTCCAGCAGATCGAGAAGGGCCGTCCCGTGCTCAAGGGCCGGACGGCCAGCACCATCGCCCAGATCCAGGATCAGATCGCCCTGGTGGACCTGCAAATCTCCCTCCTCCAGACGGGAGAAACGGCGGGCGACCAGCTCGCCCGCCTTTGGAAAGAACGCGTAAACCTGCTTGGCTCCTTGGTGGAATTGCACGTCACCAAGGGAGCCTATTCGAGCGTCTGATGCCCTCGCAACAGGAGGCCGCCATGAAGATGTCGCCAATCACCCTCACACTGATCCTCGCCCTCGCGGGCGCCCTCCCCGCCCTCGGGGCCCCGCTCCAGGACGACGCGGAGGCGGGCGGCGCTCTCGCTTCCGTGGAGGTCACGCAGACCACCGAAACGGCCGAAGAAGAGGCCCTGGAGAAGCTCAACCAGGAGGCCCACGCCAAGCGGGCCCAACTGGAAAAGCAGGCGGCCGAGCTGGAGCGCCAGAAGGCCGAATCCGCCTCCCAGGACGAGGACCTCGAGCGCAAGCTCGCGGAGGCCGGCCGCCAACTCGCCGAGGCCGAAAAGCAGATCCGCGTGCTGGAGGAAAAGCTGGCCCGCAGGGAACTCCAGAAACTGGAGCAGATGAAGGTCCTCAAGCGCGTTTCCGAGAGGCCTCGCCTGGGCGTGATCCTGGAGACCGACCCGGACGAGGAGGTGGATCCCAAGGGCGTCCTCCTCCGGGGCGTCTCTCCGGGCGGACCCGCCGACGAGGCGGGCCTTCGCGCGGGCGACATTCTTACCTCAATCAACAAGAACCCCCTGGGCCTGGGCGATACCAAGAAGTCCACGAAGAAGATCTTCGAGGTCCTCGGGGAGGCCAAGTCCGGGGACACGGTCACGGTGGACTACCTGAGGGGCACGAAGAAACAGACCGCGGCCGTCAAGGTCCGCCCCCCGGAATCCTCCGACTGGAGCTTCCAATTTCAGATGCCCGAGATGCCCAAGGTGCCTGAGATGCCCGAGATTCCCGACATCCCGGCGGTCCACGCCATCCCCGACGTGCACGTGATGAAGGTCCCCGACGTGCGGGTCTTCGTGGGCGGCGGGCTTCCGGACGACTGGTACGACGTGGAGCTGGTGGAACTGAACCCCGACCTGGGCCGCTACTTCGGGGCCGAGGAGGGCCTCCTCGTGGTCAGCGCCCCCGCAAACTCCAGCCTCAAGCTCAAGGGAGGCGACGTCCTGCTCCAGATCGCGGGCCGGAAGCTCTCATCCCCCTCCCAGACCTTCCGGATCCTCAGGACCTACGAGGAGGGCGAGAAGGTGACCATGAAGGTCCTCCGGGACCGCAAGCCCCTCGACCTCACCGTGGTGGTCCCCGCCTCCGAGGACGACGGCGAGAAGGGAGAATACCGGTGGGAAGAGAAAAAGGTGGTGAGGCCCCGCGCCCCCAGGGCCCCGCAGGCTCCAGCCCCGGCGCCCGAAGCGCCGGCGGCGGCGCCCGCTCCGGTGGCTCCCAATAGGTGAAACACAGCGCGGGCTTCGTCCCGGCACACGAAACGCTCGGGGAGGGAGCCTCGGCTCCCTCCCCTTCGTTTGTCCCGGGCGGTTCTACCGGATCTTGAAGGCGAGGTCCACGGTGGCCTGCCACTCGAGGACCTTCCCCGCGCCCACGGCCCCCCGAAATTCCACGACTTCGAACCAGGAGAGGTTTTCCAGGGTCTCCCCCGCCTTCTTGATCGCCGCCTGAATGGCCTTTTCGTAGCTGACCGTCGAGCACCCCACGACGCGGATCTTCTTGAAGACCTTATCGGGCATTTGTGCCTCCTCCAACCGGTAACGCGGGTGCGCCGGGGCCGATTCCGGGCCCGCCACGTCCGCCGCCGTACGCCTTATCCCCCGTGCGACCCGCCGGCGCCGAACCGGACCAGGAGGGCCTTCATCTCCGACACCGCCCGTTCGAGCCCCACGAAGACGGCCCGCGAGAGGATGGAGTGGCCGATGTTCAGCTCCTCCAGGAGAGGCTGGGCCGCCACCGGCCCCACGTTCCGGTAGCTGAGGGCGTGCCCCGCCAGGACGGATAGCCCCAGCTTCGAGGAGAGCCGGGCCGACTCCTCGATGGCCTTGAGAGCCTTCTCTCTCTCCGCCTCGCCTCGGGCCTGCGCGTAGGCGTTTGTGTTGAGTTCCACGGCCTGGGCCCCCACCTTGTGGGCGCCGCGGATGTGGTCGAGGACCGGATCCACGAAGAGGCTCACGCGGACGTTGTGGGCGTTGAGCCGGGAGACGGCCTGGTGGAGGTGGGCCGAGTTCAGGAGCACGTCGAGCCCGCCCTCCGTGGTCACCTCGTTGGGCCGCTCGGGAACGAGGGTGGCCTGCCAGGGCTGGATTCCCGCGGCGATCTCCAGCATCTCCGAGGTGGCGGCCATTTCGAGGTTCAAGCGGGTGGAGATGGTCCGCTTGAGCATCTCCACGTCCCGGTCCTGGATGTGCCGCCGGTCCGAGCGGAGGTGGACGGTGATCCCGTCGGCCCCCCCGAGCTCGCACAGGACCGCCGCGTGGACGGGATCGGGTTCCGAGCCCCGCCGTGCCTGACGGAGCGTGGCCACGTGATCGATGTTGACGCCGAGCCTCATGGGACGCCTCCCGCTTTTCGCTACCCTACCGACCCTCCCCCAGCACGTCCACGAGGACGCGCCGGAGGCGCGCGATGACGCTCCGGACTTCTTCCTCGGTGCCCGCCTCCACCATGAGCCTCAGGAGGGGCTCCGTGCCGGAGTACCTCAGGACGATCCTCCCCCGTCCCCCG
>JBFLVU010000177.1:0-5752 GCA_040758175.1 Acidobacteriota bacterium
GTTCACGCTCATCACCGTGGAATGCCTGGCCTGCTGCGACGGGGGACCCGCCCTCATGGTCAACGAGACCCTCCACCGGCGCGTGTCCCTCGAGGACGTGGACCGGATCCTCAAGGAACTCCAGTGAGGCGCGCGCCGGGCCGCACGCCGAATGGGAACGCGGAGTGAACGATGGCTGAACCTCTCAAGCTCCTGACGAGAAACCTGGGGAAGCCGAACTCGGCCCACATCGATTCCTACATGGCCTCGGGCGGGTACGAGCCCCTCATGAAGGCCCTCCACAAGATGTCGCCCGAGCAGGCCCTGGGCGAGGTGAAGGCCGCCAACCTGAAGGGCCGTGGCGGGGCGGGATTCCCGGCGGGCCTCAAGTGGACCTTCCTCCCGAAGAGGAAGGAGGGCGAGAAGGCCGAGCCCCTCAAGTACCTCGTGTGCAACGCCGACGAGAGCGAGCCGGGCACCTTCAAGGACCGCCTGCTGATCGAGAACGATCCCCATTCCATCCTGGAGGGCATCGTGATCGCCGGCTGGGCCACCCAGTCGGCGGGGGCCTTCTTCTACATCCGGGGAGAGATGCCCCAGGGCGCGAGGATCTTCCAGCGCGCCGTGGACCAGGCCTACGCCAAGGGATTCCTGGGAAAGAATATCCTGGGGTCGGGCTTCAGCTTCGACGTCTGGGTGGCGCGCGGCGGCGGGGCCTACATCTGCGGGGAAGAGACGGCCCTCATGGAGTCCCTCGAAGGCAAGCGGGGTCAGCCCCGCATCAAGCCTCCCTTCCCGGCGGGATACGGGGTCTACGGAGTGCCGTCGAACATCAACAACGTGGAGACCTTCGCCAACGTGCCCCTCATCATTCAGAACGGCGCCGGCTGGTACACCTCCATCGGCACACAGAGCATGCCGGGGCCCCGTCTGTACGGCGTTTCCGGCCACGTGAAGCGCCCTGGAGTGTACGAGCTCCCGGGCGGCGCGTCCCTGAGGGAGATCATCTACGAGCACGCCGGGGGGATCCTGGGCGACCGCCCCCTCAAGGCCGTGATCCCTGGAGGCTCCTCGGTCCCGGTCCTGAGGGCCGACCAGATCGACGTGGCCATGGACCCGGACGGGCTCAAGACCGTGGGATCCATGGTGGGGTCGGCTGGCGTCATCGTGATGAACGACTCCGTGTGCATGGTCCGGGCCCTGCTCAACCTCATGGAGTTCTACGCCCACGAGTCCTGCGGCCAGTGCACCCCCTGCCGCGAGGGAACCCACTGGCTGGAAATGATCCTTCGGCGGCTCGAAAGCGGCGGGGGAAAGGCGGGAGACTGCGACCTGATCCTCGAGGTCTCCAACAACATCATGGGCCGCACCATCTGCCCCCTGGGCGACGCGGCGGCCATGCCCGCCATCTCTTTTGTGAACCAGTTCCGCGACGAGTTCGAAGCCCACGTCCGGACGGGGCGCTGCCCCATGCAGGACGTGCGCATGACCGCCGCGGTCTAGGGGTTTTGACCGCCGGGCGCGAAGGCCCGGCTTCGGCGCAGAGCGTTTTCTAGGGGTTCTCATGCCGCTGATTCGGATCGACGACCGGGAGATCGAGGCGACTCAGGGGGAGACCGTCCTCCGCGCGGCCCTTCGCAACGGGGTGTACATCCCGTACTACTGCTACCACCCCGCCCTGTCCGTCGTGGGCCAGTGCCGCATGTGCCTCGTCGAGGTCAAGGGCGCGCCGAAGCTGCTCACGGCCTGCTCCACCACCATCCCGAACCTGCCGGCGGACAAGAAGATCGACGGCAAGTACGACATGGTCGTGGAGACCAGGAACCCGACGGTGAAGCAGGCCCAGAAAGGCATCCTGGAGTTCCTGTTGCTGAACCACCCCCTGGACTGCCCGGTCTGCGACCAGGCGGGCGAGTGCCAGCTCCAGAACTACTCCTACACATACGGCGCCCCCGGAAGCCGGATGGAGTTCGAGAAGGTCCACGCCCCCAAGAGGGTCGACATCGGACCCCACGTGGTTTACGACGCCGAGCGGTGCATCAAGTGCACGCGGTGCATCCGCTTTTGCGAGGAGATCTCCAAGACGGGAGAGCTGACCCTTGCGGAGCGGGGCGTCCACACGGTCGTGGACACCTTCCCCGGCCGGTCCCTGGACAACCCGTACTCGGTTTGCACGGCCGACATCTGTCCCGTGGGCGCACTGACCAGCAGGGAGTTCCGCTTCAAGGAGCGGGTCTGGTTCCTCAACTCTGCCAACTCCGTGTGCCCCGAGTGCTCCCGAGGATGCTCCGTCCGGATGGACGCCTACAAGGGCGAGGTTCTCCGGCTCGTGCCGCGGGAAAACGTCAAGGTGAACGGCTACTGGATGTGCGACTACGGCCGCCTTCTCTCCGAGCGCCTCAAAGGGGAACGCCTCGCGGCCCGGCCCCTGGTCCGCGGCTCCCAGGGCTGGACGGCCCTGCCCGCCGAGGGTTTCCTTCCCAAACTGGTGGAGCGGCTCCGCCCCTACACGGGCGAGGCTTCTTCCCAGATGGTCTTCCTCCTGTCGGGACGGATGACCCTGGAGGAGATGGCCGCCTTTCTGGACCTGAAGGAATCCCTGTTCCCCGCGGCCTCCGTGTCCGTCCTGAACGAGGAAAAGGGGGAGGATGACGGGCTCCTCATCCGGAAGGAGCGCAGGCCGAACCTCCGCGGCGCCCGCCTTCTCGGCCTTCCGGTGGCGGAGCCGAAGGCCCCGGCGGCCGAGCTCCTGGGGGGCCGCAGGGCCGCCGTCATCCTCCGGGAGGACCCCCTTGGCGACGCGGCGGCGGCCGGCTCCGCGGCCCTGAAGGAGGCCCTCGCGGCTCTCGACCTGCTCGTCGTGGCCGACTACGCCTTCACGAAGACCGCGCAGGAGGCGCACCTCTACCTCCCCCTCGCGGGGTGGCACGAGATGGAGGGCCTGACGGTGAACTTCCTGGGCGTGGTCCAGAAGACCGCGCGAGCGGTGGTACCTCCCCGGCACCGCCGGCCCTTCTACGACTGGGCGTCCAGGTGGATGCGGCTCTCGGGGGGCGAGGCCCCCGATCCCGAGTTCCTCCCGTGGCTGGGCCGCGTGAAGGCCCGCGTGCCGGCCCTTCGGGACGTCTCGGTCCGGGATCTCCTGCCCCAGGGCATTCAGCTTGAGGAGGTGGCCCCGTGAGCGCCTATCTCCCCGTGGTCCTCCCGGCCCTGATCAAGATTCTGGTCATCGTGGCCGTGGTGATGACCGGCGTCGCCTACGCGACCCTCGCCGAGCGCCGCGTCTCCGCCTTCATGCAGGACCGGCTCGGGCCGAACCGCGTGGGCCCCTTCGGGCTCTTCCAGCCCGTGGCGGATGGCCTGAAGTTCTTCTTCAAGGAGGATATCGTCCCGCGGGAGGCCTACAAGCCCTTCTACATGGTGGCCCCCCTCCTGACGCTCATCCCGGCCCTGATCACCTTTGCCGTGATCCCCTTCGGCACCTCGGTGACGCTCGGGGGGACCACGTATCCCCTCGTCATCGCCCCGGGAGTGGACGTGGGCGTCATCTACCTCCTGGCCATTTCCAGCCTCGGGGTCTACGGGATCCTCCTCGCCGGCTGGTCGAGCGGAAACAAGTACTCCCTCATGGGGGCCCTTCGGGGCGCCAGCCAGGTCATCTCCTACGAGCTGGGAATCGGGCTGGCCCTCCTGTCGGTCGTGATGTGGGTGGGCACCTTCGATTTCCAGGCCATCGTGGCGGCCCAGTCCGGCGGGTGGGGGAAGGTGTGGTTCTTCCTCCCGCACTTCCTCGGATTCGTGGTCTTCGTGGTCTCGGTCTTCGCCGAGACCAACCGGCTTCCCTTCGACCTCCCCGAGGGCGAGAGCGAGATCGTCGCGGGCTACCACACGGAGTACTCGGGCCTGCGGTTCGCCATGTTCTTCATGGGCGAGTACGCGAACATGATCACCGCCTCCGCCTTCGTGACCCTCCTCTTCCTCGGCGGGTGGAACCTGCCCTTCGTGAACTACGCGTGGTTCGGTCCCCTCTGGGGGGGCATCCTGTCGGCCGTCGTCTTTTTCGCCAAGATCGCCTTCTGCATGCTCGTGTTCATCTGGGTCCGGTGGACGCTTCCCCGCTTCCGGTACGACCAGCTCATGAACCTCGGCTGGAAGCGGCTCTTCCCGCTGGCGATCCTCAATTTCGTGCTCATGGCCACCATCCTGGTCGTGTGGGGGCGCCCATGAAAATTCTGAAGCGGCCCCGCCTCAGCCTCTGGGAGCGCCTCTACTTTCCGGCCATTCTCAAGGGCATGGCCCTCACCTTCAGCCACATCTTCCGCAAGCGCGTGACGCTCCAGTACCCCGAGGAGAGGTGGACCCTGCCCGGCCGGTACCGAGGCGCCCCGGTCCTCCTTACGGGCCTCGACGGACACGAAAAGTGCACCTCGTGCAAGCTCTGCCAGTTCATCTGCCCGCCGAAGGCCATCGCCATCGTCGGGGGGGAGACGACGCTGGAGAAGGAGAAGTACCCCCTGGAGTTCTCCATCGACATGGGGCTGTGCATCTTCTGCGGGTACTGCGAGGAGGTCTGCCCGGTGGAGGCCATCTGGCTCAAGGACGAGTACGAACTGGCCGACTACGACCGGTCGGACCTGATCTTCACAAAGGAGAAACTGCTGGCCATGGGGCGGCGTCCGCCCTACCTTCCCGGCAAGGAAAAGCCCCTGGAGGAGGGAACCTGATGCTCTCCGCGGCGGTCTTCTTCGCCCTTGCGCTGGTCGCCTTCGTGGGCGCCCTGGTGCTCGTGTTCCACAGGAACCCGATGGTCGCGGCCGTGGGCATGGCGGTGGCGATGGTGGGGCTGGGCGTACTATACATGATCCTCCACGTGCCCTTCCTCGGCCTGTTCCTCATCATCGTCTACGCCGGGGCCGTGATGATCATCGTCCTCTACGTCATCATGGCGTTGGGCCTGGAGGAGCAGGGCCCGCCCGTGGGCGCCGCCCAGACCGTGCTCACCTTCGCCGCGGCCCTCCTCTTCATCTTTCACGTCTACCGCCTGACCCGCGGGGCGGCCCCGGGGCCCTTCCCTCAGGTGGATCCCGCCTTCGGCTCCATCCAGCAGTTCGGCCACCTCCTCGTGAGCCGCTACGCCGTGCCCTTCGAAGTGGCCTCGGTCCTGCTCGTGGGCGCCATGATCGGAGCCATCGTCCTCTCGAGGAGGAACTGGGCATGATCAGCCTCGGGCACATCCTGGTCCTGACCGTCTTCCTCTTCGCCGCGGGTCTCATCGGCGCCCTCACGCGCAAGAGCGCCATCACGGTGTTCCTGTCCGTGGAGCTCATGCTCAACTCCGTGAACCTCCTTCTCCTCGGCCTCGGGCGCCACCTGGGCCAGGTGGAGGGCGCGCTCTTCGCCTTTTTCGTGATGGCCGTCAGCGCCGCGGAAGCCGCGGTGGGGGTGGCCATCGTGGTGGCCTTCATCCGGCGACAGGGCACCACGAGCATCGACGCCGCGAATCTAATGAAGTGGTAGAGGCCGTGATGCCGAGACTCCGAGATTCCGAAGCGAGGGGCAGGGCGATGCGAATCGCTGGTGAGAATGCGAAGGTCCGTTCCGCCTCACTTCCTCCCCTTCGCGCTTTCTCGCGACGCGAGGTGCTCCCATGACCGCCGTGCAACTTCTCTGGCTGATACCCGTGCTGCCGGCGCTTGGGGCGCTGGTGAACGGCGCCTTCGGGTGGAAGTGGGAGCACGGGAACCGGAAGGTGATTTCGGCGGTGGCGCTGTGC
>JBFLVU010000178.1:0-5747 GCA_040758175.1 Acidobacteriota bacterium
GCGATGATAGGCAACGGAGGGGGGTGGGGCGTCGCCGGGGAAGAGCCTTGGGGGCCCCGCGAAGCCCCCGCGGCCTGTTTCGGGTGCGGGGCTTGTGCTATCCTCCGTAGGACCGCGGGAGGACGGCATGGAGGGGTACCTGCTCCTGGAGGACGGAAGCCTGTTCCGGGGCAGGGGATTCGGCTTCCACGGTACGGTCCTCGGGGAGGCGGTCTTCCAGACGGCCATGGTGGGGTACCAGGAGATCCTGACCGATCCCTCCTACGCCGGCCAGCTCGTGGTCATGACCTACCCCCACATGGGGAACTACGGCGTCAATCCCGAGGACGTGGAGTCCCGCCAGCCGCACCTCAGGGGGTTCCTCGTCCGCGAAGTCTCGGTCCTGCCCTCCAACTGGCGCGCCCGGGGGACCCTGGACAGCTACCTGAAGGAGCACGGGGTCGTGGGGCTCAAGGAGGTGGACACGCGGGCCCTCACCCGCCACCTCCGCAGTCGGGGGGCGCTGAAGGCCCTCCTGACCAACGAGCCCCTCGACGCGGCTCAGGCGCGGGAGAGGCTGGACCGCTTCCCGGGCATCGACAACCAGGACCTGACCTCCGAGGTCTCCTGCCGCAAGGCCTACGCCTTCCGCCACGAGCCCGGCCGGGAACCCCCGCACTTCAAGGAGACCCTCGCGCCGGGCCGGGTGGCCTCGGGGCGCCTGCACGTCGTGGCGGTGGACTTCGGCCTCAAGGAGAACATCCTGCGCAACCTGCTCCTGAGGGGCTGTGAAGTGACCGTGATCCCCGCCTACAGCACGGTTCGGGACCTGGTGGCCCTCGGCCCCGACGGGGTCTTCCTGGGCAACGGCCCCGGCAATCCCGAGATGGCCCGGGGGGCCCTCCCCCTCGTCCGCTACGCCGCCGAGCACTACCCCACCTTCGGCATCTGCTTCGGCCACCAGCTCCTGGCCCTGGCCTTCGGGGGCCAGACCTACAAGCTCCCCTTCGGCCACCGGGGGGCCAACCACCCGGTCAAGTGCCTCCCGAAGCAGAGGGTGGAGGTCACGAGCCAGAACCACGGGTTCGCCGTGGACGAAGCCAGTCTCCCGGACCTCTTCGAGGTGACCCACCGGAGCCTGAACGACGGCACCGTGGAGGGGATGCGCCACCGGGAGCTCAACGTCTTCTCGGTCCAGTACCACCCCGAGGCCAGCCCGGGGCCCCACGACTCCCTCTACCTCTTCGACGAGTTCGTCAAGCGCATGGAGGAGGGGGCCCCATGAAGCCCTCCAGCGTGCTCGTGATCGGGTCGGGGCCCATCGTCATCGGCCAGGCCTGCGAGTTCGATTACTCGGGGGTGCAGGCCATCAAGGCCCTCAAGGAGGAGGGCATCCGGGTCGTCCTCCTCAACTCCAACCCCGCGACGCTGATGACGGACCCGGGCCTGGCCGACGCGGTGTACATCGAGCCCATGGTCCCCGAGGCCGTGGAGTCCCTCCTCGCGCGGGAGAAGGTGGAGGCCGTCCTCCCGACGGTGGGCGGCCAGACGGGCCTCAATCTCGCGGTGGCCTGCGCGCGCGCGGGCATCTTCGAGCGCCACGGCGCGCGCCTCATCGGCGCCTCGACGGAGGCCATCGAGACGGCGGAGGACCGGGAGCTCTTCAAGGCCGCCATGACGCGGGCGGGCCTTCCCACCTCCCGCTCCTTCGTGGCGCGGTCCGTCGGGGAGGGCCTGGGGCGCATCGGCGAGGTGGGCTATCCGGCCATCCTGCGGCCCTCCTTCACCCTCGGGGGCGTGGGGGGCGGCATCGCGAGGGACCGGGAAGCCCTGGAGAGGCTCCTCAAGGACGGCCTCGCGCTGAGCCCCGTCCACGCCGTCCTCGTGGAGGAGAGCCTCATCGGGTGGAAGGAGTTCGAGCTCGAGGTGATCCGCGACGGGGCGGACAACGCCATCGTCGTCTGCTCCATCGAGAACCTCGACCCCATGGGCGTCCACACGGGGGATTCCATCACCGTGGCCCCCGCCCAGACCCTCACCGACAAGGAATACCAGATCATGCGGGACTGGGGCCTCAAGGTCCTGAGGACCGTGGGGGTCGAAACGGGCGGGTCCAACGTGCAGTTCGCCCTCCACCCGGGGACGGGCCGCATCGTGGTGGTGGAGATGAACCCGAGGGTCTCCCGCTCGTCGGCCCTGGCGAGCAAGGCCACGGGCTACCCCATCGCCCGGGTGGCCACCCTTCTCGCCCTGGGAAAGACCCTCGACGAGATCCCCAACGCCATCACCGGGACCACGCCGGCCTCCTTCGAGCCCACCATCGACTACGTGGTGACGAAGGTCCCGCGCTGGGCCTTCGACAAGTTCAAGGGCGCCGACCCCACCCTCACCACCGCCATGAAATCCATCGGGGAAGTCATGGCCATCGGGCGGACCTTCACCGAATCCCTGAGCAAGGCGGTCCGCTCCCTGGAGGTGGGCCGATACGGACTCCTCGACGGCGTGGACCGGGTGCCCGACCGCGCCACCCTCCTCCAGAAGCTCCAGGAGCCGAACTGGGAGAGGCTCTTCTACGTGGCCCTGGCCTTCAACCACGGGCTCTCGGTGAGCGAGGTCCACGAGTTCACGGGCATCGACCCGTGGTTCCTCCAGGAGATCGAGTCCCTCGTGGCCGCGGAGAACCGCGCCCGGTTCTTCACCCTCGAAACCTGCCCGCCCTCGGTGCTCCGGCAGTTCAAGCGCAAGGGGCTCTCGGACCGCACCCTGGCGGGCCTCTGGCGGTGCGGGGAGGACGCCGTCCGCGCGCGGCGGAAGGGCGCGGGGCTCGTGCCCTCCTTTCTCGGCGTGGACACGTGCGCCGCCGAGTTCGACGCGCGCACCCCCTATTTCTACAGCGCCTACGAGGACCACACGGAGGCGGACCCGCCGCGCGGAAAGACGATGGTCGTCCTCGGGAGCGGCCCCAACCGCATCGGCCAGGGCATCGAGTTCGACTATTGCTGTTGCCAGGCCGTCATGGGCTTCGCCGACGAGGGCTTCGAGACGGTGATGGTGAACTGCAACCCCGAGACCGTCTCCACGGATTTCGACACGGCCACGAGGCTCTACTTCGAGCCCGTGACCCTGGAGGACGTGACGGCGGTCCTCGACGTGGAGAGGCCCTCGGGCGTCGTCGTCACCTTCGGGGGGCAGACGCCCCTCAAGCTCGCCCGGGACCTGGAGCGCCTCGGGTATCCCCTGAGGGGAACGTCCCCCGCGGCCATCCACCGGGCCGAGGATCGGGAGGCCTTCCAGGACCTGTGCCGGAAGATGGATCTGAGCTTCCCCGAGGGGGCCATCGCTCGCTCGGTGGAAGCGGCCCGGCGGGAGGCCGACGCCCTGGGGTTCCCCCTCATCGTCCGCCCCTCCTACGTCCTGGGGGGCCAGGGGATGGCCGTGGTCACGGGCGAGGACCACCTCGACGCCTACCTGGCCGCGGCCATGGCCGTCAGCGAGGACAACCCCCTCCTCCTGGACCGCTTCCTGGAGGAGGCCGTGGAGGTGGACGCCGACGCCCTGTGCGACGGCCGCGAAGCCCTCCTGTGCGGCATCCTCGAACACGTGGAGAAGGCCGGGATCCACTCGGGCGACTCCTCCCAGGTCTTCCCGCCCCAGACCCTGCCCGCGAGGGTCCTTCAGCAGATCGAGGAGGCCACGCGCGCCATGGCCCTCGAACTGGGCGTCATCGGGCTCCTCAACGTCCAGTTCGCCCTCCGCGGGGACACGCTCTACGTGCTGGAGGTGAATCCCCGCGTCTCGCGCACCGTGCCCTTCCTCGCCAAGGCCCGCGGGGTGCCGTTCCCGAGGCTCGCCGCCCGGCTCGTGGCGGGCCGGCGCCTCTCCGAGGTGGCGCCCCGGCTGGCGGATCCCTCCTCGGTCTACGTGAAGGCCTCGGTCTTCCCCTTCGCGCGCCTGCGCGGAGAGGACCCCATCCTGGGACCCGAAATGAAGTCCACGGGCGAGGTCATGGGCATCGGCCCCGACTTCGGCCTGGCCTTCGCCAAGGCCCTCACGGCCGCCGGCACGGCCTTCCCGGCGGAGGGCGGGGTCTTCGTGAGCGTGCGCGATTCCGACAAGGCCGCCTTCGTGCCCGTGGCGGCCGGGTACGTGGAGGCGGGGTTCCGCCTGTTCGCCACCTCGGGGACCCGGGCCCTCCTCGAGGCCGGCGGGATCCCCTGCGAGAGCGTGAACAAGGTGGGCGAGGGAAAGCCCGACGCCGTGGATCTCCTGCGCCGGGGCGACCTCCGGATGGTCATCAACACGCCCCTGGGCCGAAAGAGCCAGTTCGACGAAGCGGCGATCCGCGTGGAGGCCATCGCCCTCCAGGTACCCTGCCTGACGAGCGTGGAGGCGGCCCGGGCCGCCCTGGCGGGCATCCGCGCCCAGCGCTCGGGCCGCACCGACTACCGTCCCCTGAACGAGTGGCAGTCCGGGTAGGGCCGAGGCCGCAAGGGGGATTGACGCGGGCCGGGGAGGCGGCCCGGCCATCCATTCGCCGACATCTACGCCGCAAGCATTGGGAGGGCCCGCGGCTGCCGTTTACGGTCCGCGATTCACCGTTTACCATGGGACTCCGACGCATCACCCGCAACGACTCGATTCGAGGGATGGGCCATGGACGCGAACGAAACGAATCGGAACGACCTCTCTTCCCTGAGGATCCCTGAAGGAGCGAGGTCCGCGCAGAAGGGCCCGAAACGGAGGCTGTGGCTCGGCCTGGCCATCGCCGCCGGCCTCGCCGTCGTCTTTCTCCTCCTCCGCTCGGCCGCGCGCCCCACGGAGGTGGCCGTGGCGGAGGCCATGAAGCCGGCGGGCGGAGAGGGTTCGGCGGTGCTGAACGCCAGCGGCTACGTGACCCCCCGCCGCCGGGCCACGGTGGCGGCGAAGATCACGGGCCGGGTGGTGGAGATGCTCGTGGACGAAGGGATGGAGGTGAAGGAGGGGCAGGTCCTCGCCCGGCTCGACGACTCGGACGCGCGGGCGCGCCTCGCCTCCGCGGAGGCCGACGCGAAGGTCGCCGCCGCCCAGGTCCCCGACGCCCGGGCCGCCCTGTCCATGGCGGACCTCGAATTTCAGCGAATCTCCTCCCTCCACCGCGCGGGCTTCTCCAGCGACAACGAGCGGGACCGCGCCCGCACGGCCTACGACAGCGCCCGGGCCCGGCTCGATTCGGCCCAGGAGTCCCTGAAGGCCTCCCGTGCCCGCGAGAGCGTCGCCCGCCAGGATCTGGAGAACTGCACCGTGCGGGCGCCCTTCGGCGGAATGGCCGTCTCCAAGGACGCCCAGGTGGGGGAGATGGTCTCCCCGGTTTCGGCGGGCGGGGGGTTTACCCGGACGGGCATCGCCACCCTCGTGGACATGGCCTCCCTCGAAATCGAGGTGGACGTCAACGAGTCCTTCATCGCCAAGGTGCGGCCGGGCCAGCGCGTGGAGGCCGTGCTCGACGCCTACCCGGACTGGAAGATCCCCGCCTCCGTGCGCACCGTGATTCCCACCGCCGATCGCCAGAAGGCCACCGTCAAGGTCCGCATCTCGTTCGGCGCCTTGGATCCCCGCATTCTTCCCGACATGGGCGTGAAGGTGACCTTCTTGGCCGACGCCCCGCTGGAAGGAACGCCCAAGGCCGCGGCGACGGTGCCCTCGGAGGCGGTTCTGGAGGCCGACGGCGGGACCTTCGTCTTCGTCCTGACGGAGGGGCGGCTTTCGCGGCGCGAGGTCACCCTCGGCGA
>JBFLVU010000179.1:0-5742 GCA_040758175.1 Acidobacteriota bacterium
ACGCGCGGCGCGTCCTCGCTTACGTCGTGGAAAACCGGGAGCACCTCGCCCCCTGGGAGCCCGAGCGCGCCGAGGCCTACTTCACCCTCCCCTTCTGGAAGGCGGAGCTCCGAAACGCCCGGAGGGAGTCACGGTCGGGAACGGCCCTCCGCCTCGTCCTCCTCCAAAGAGCGGATCCCGAGGGGGCCGTGGCGGGGATCGTGAACCTCCGGCACGTGATCCGCGGCGCGCTCTTCGGGGCGATCCTCAGCTACAGCCTGGACGGGCGCCTGACGGGACGGGGCCTCATGACGGAGGCGCTGGAGGCGGTGACGGCCCACGCCTTCGGCCCCATGGGCCTCCACAGGTTGGAGGCCTCGCACCTGCCCGAGAACGAGCGGAGCGCTTCGGTCCTGCGCCGCCTGGGCTTCGAGAAGGTGGGTTTCGCCCCCGACTACCTCCGCATCGCCGGCCGCTGGCGGGACCACGTGCTCACGGCCCGGGTCCACCCGGGCTGGAGGCCCACCTCAGCCTGAGGCCCCCAAGGCCTTTCCCTGCCAGGAGCGCCGCCGGGACAGCTCGGCGCGGACGGCGTTGAGGACGCCGCGCTTGTCCCGGCACCAGTCCGGGGCAAGCAAGACGCCCTCGGGGCGCTCCCCCGTGAGGCGGTGGATGGAAACCTCAGGGGGAAGGCGCTCCAGCGCGTCGCACACCCACCCCACATAGGTAACGCGGCCGAGGAGGGGGAGCCCGCCCTCCCGCCACCAGAGGGAGAGAGGGGAGCCCTCGACGAGGTGGAGGGGGTGGATTTTGATCCCCCAGGGCCCGAGCCGGACGGCCTCCTCCACCGACCTCAGGGCGTCTTCGCGGTCCTCTCCGGGCAGACCGAAGACCAGGTGCAGGACGAAGGCCAGCCCCCTCCTCCTCAACTCCGCGGCGGCCCGCGCGGTGGCGGCGTGGGCGTGGCCACGGTTCATCGCCGCGAGGGTCGCGTCCTTCGAGGTCTGCATCCCCACCTCGAGCCACAGGGGGAAGCGCCGGGCGAAGAACGAGAGAACGTCCAAGACGGGGTCCGCCAGGGTGTCCGGCCGGGCGCCCAGGGCCACCGCCGCCACGCCGGGCGCCGAAACGGCGCGCGCGAGCAGGTCTTCGAGAGCCACCGGTCGGAGGTGCGTCGCCGTAAAGGCCTGAAAGTAGGCGACGACGCCCCGTTCCCCCCGGTGGAGCGCGGCGGCCGCGAGGCGCTCCAGCCGGGCCTCCCAGGGCTCCCCCGGACGCAGGTCGTCGGGCCCCGAGCCCCCGGGATCGCACCAGGCGCAGCCGCCGCGCCCGACGGTCCCATCCCGGTTCGGACAGGTGGCCCCGGCGTCCAGGCACGCCTTGGTCACCCGTCCCTTGAAGAGCGCCCGGAGGTCCTTCGACGCCCAGTGGATGGGGTCGCCGGCGGCGGGGCGGAAGGGCGGCACGTGAACCGGGTGGAGGCAGGGGAGGCGGGCGTCGTCGGGAGGAGAGGCCGAGAGAGGGTCACCGGGCACGGACCTGGGAAGGCTCCCGGCCGCGGACCTGTGCCGTGCGGCAGTTTCCCCCTGGGCGCCTTCCGGCGGACGACCGGTCCTTGGCCCTTCTCGGGGAGCCCTCCGGCGTTCGCTCATTCGTCCTTGTAGACGATGGGGGTGGAGACGACGCCCGAGGGCGGGTAGTCGTAAATGTGCCGGACCCCCTTCTCGTCCGTGAACATGTAGAAGAGCCGCAGGACGGGCTTCTGCCCCTTCCGGGCGGTGTAGAAGCGGTCGTAGTCGGCCGGCGAGGCCAGGAGGCCCCGGGCCCGCTCCGTCACCGCGGGCCGGCCGTAGTTCTGGAGGATGGAGAAGACGTACCGGACCGTTTCGGCATAAGGCGGGATCCGGTTTCCGTACTTCCGCACCGCGTCCTCCCCGGCGTTGTAGCCCGCCAGGATGAGGGGGACGTTTCCCTCGAAGCGCTCGTGGAGGAAAGCCAGGAAGGCCGTTCCGCCCTGGATGTTCTGGTCCAGGTCCCAGGGGTCGGCGCAGCCGAAGCGCCTGGCCGTGTCCGGCATGAGCTGCATGAGCCCCACCGCCCCCTTCTTCGAAAGGACGTTGGGCCGGAAGTCCGACTCCGCCTCCACCAACGCGGCCACCAGGTCGTAGTCGAGGCCCCGCTCGCCGCAGGCCTTGCGGAGCTTGGCCTGGATCTCCTTTCGAAGGCCGGCGGAAAGGGCGGGGAGAGGGGGGGCGGAGGGGGATCCGGCGAGGCGGTCCGCGGCCTTGGAGCCCTTGTTCGTGATGACGATCTGGCCCTGGGCGTCCCGCTCCACCCGGACCTGGGCCCGCGCCGCGGGGCCGGCCGGGGCCCACCCCAGGGCGAGGACCGCCGCGAAGAGGACCGCGCGCCTCACGGCGCCGCCTCCCCGGGCCAGTTGTTGCGGGCCAGCTGCCCGCAGGCGGCCAGAATGTCCACGCCGCGGCTTCTCCGGATGCTGGTCGGGATCCCCTCGGCCACGAGCACCTCCTGAAAGGACCGGACGGCCTCCTCCTCCGAGCGGCGGAAGGGGAGGCCCTCGGCGGGGTTGAAGCGGATCAGGTTGACCTTGACCTTGAGGCCCCGGGCGAAGCGGGCCACTTCGCGGGCGTCGGCGGGGGAGTCGTTGACGCCCTGGAGGAGGACGTACTCCAGCGAGATCCGCTCCCGCTCCCGGCGCGTCAGGTCCTGGAGGACCCGGCGCAGGCGCTTGAGGGGATACCGCGCGTTGACGGGCATGAGCTCCGTGCGCAGGTCCTCCCGGGGGGCGTTGAGGGAGAGCGACAGGCGGGGGCAGACGGGGCTTTTCGCAAAGGCCTCCAGGGAATCGGCGAGGCCCGAGGTGGACACGGTGATCCGCCGCCAGGAGAGGCCCATGCCCTCGTCGTCCTCCAGGATCGCGAGGGCCTTCTCGAGGTTTGACCGGTTGGCCAGCGGCTCGCCCATCCCCATGAACACGACGTTGTAGGGCTTCTCGGCGATGTCCGTCTGACGCTCCAGCAGGAAGAACTGGCCGAGGATCTCCCCCGCCGTCAGGTTCCTCTTGAATCCCAGCCGGGCCGTGAGGCAGAAGGCGCAGCCCATGGCGCACCCCACCTGGGAGGAGACGCAGATCGTCCGCCGGTTCGCGTCGGGGATGTAGACGGCCTCGACACCCTGACCGTCGGCGAGGCCGAGGAGGAACTTGCGCGTGCCGTCGGAGGAGGTCTGCTCGCCGGTGACGAGGGGCAGGCCCGGCCGGCTCCTCTCGTGAAGGGCTTCGCGGGCGCGGCGGGGGAGGGTGGACCAGTCCAGCGGGTCGGTGCGCCGCTTCTGGTAGAGCCACCGGTACGCATCCCGAATCTGGAAGGGCTTGAGGCCGAGGTCCGAGGCAAGGGCACCCAGGCCCTCCGCGTCCAGCCCGATCAGGGGCGTCTTCTCCTCGGCCACGGGCCGCACCTCCCGCCCCAGAATACCCCGGAGCGCGCCGGCCCGGAACCACCCCATCCGAAGAAGGTGCGCCGGGCGCGGGGGGTTAGGAAGGCTTTGCCGGCCCCGTTTGATTGATGCAGACCAGGGCGGAGACGGCGGCGAGTTTGCCGTTCTTCATCTTTCCCGAGATCGGAACCTCGATGAAGTACGTCACTCGGGTGGGCTCCTTGGCGAAGGCGTCCGTGGCGGCCTGCAGGAGGTAGGGGAACACGGCGCTTCGGGGAAGCTCCAGCTCCAGGTACGGCCCCACGAAGTGGTACTCCGTCGCGCCGTCGGGGCTGGGGACCGCGGGGTCCGAGGGGTTCACGGTCCAAGGGCCCTGTCCCTGCTTGGGTGCCTGCTTCACCGGGCAGCCGCCCCACTCGAAATTGGCCGACTCCTCGGTGGGGTAGCGGTTGTTGGTCCATCGCTTCTTGAACGAAAGGGCCGTATCCCCGTACTTGAACTGCGCCGTCTCGTAGTCGTCCACCGTCGCCGTCCCCGCCGGGTCCGACACGAAGACCCGAAGCTTGCCGTTGCCGGGATTGGACAGCTCCGAAAGGGGGAGGGTCGTGGGGTGGAAGACCCCGTAGGCCGGTACCGTGATGGGGTAGGGGTCGTCGGGGGGGGCCTCCCGCCAGAGTTCGTAGACACCGTTCACCAGGTGGTAGATCTTGGTTCCCGTAATCGAGCGGTAGGTCCGGTCGATTTCCACTCCTTCTTCGTTGCGCTTGATTTCCGGCTCCCGGATCGGCCCCATGATGATCTCCGCCTTGCCGTCCCCGTCCAAGTCTTCCAGGTGGGTGCCCGCGCAGCCCAGATGTATCATATCTACGCAATGCATCGGGCTCACAACAAGGTCGGCGGGAAAAGGATCGCCATCTTCATCAGCCACTGGGCGCGGCGTGATCCGGACGAGCCTTCCTCCTTGCCAGCGGAAGGCGAAGAGGGTCGTGAGGCTGTGGCGTTCGCCACTGCACAAGAGCAATTCGGGCATCCCGTCGGCGTCGAGGTCCGTAAGCCACGGCTCCACGATGTCGTAGGGGGTCATGCCGTACCATCCCTCCCCCTCCTGAAGGAGCGAGAAGTCGCCCGATCCCTGCCTTCCAACCAACCGCCACCAGATCTCCCCGCTGGCCTCGCACCAATACAGGAGCACGAGTTGCCGGGTCTCCCCCGGAAAGGGAAGTTCAAGGTAGTTCCAGAAAGGCCCCATATAGCCAACCAGGGTAGGGTTATCCGAGCTCCTACTAGAGGTTAGAAGCATTACCATTTCGCTAACCGTATAGCCCCCATGGTCGTCTTCATGGTCGTTGGCGCGTCTTTCCTGCACCACGGTGTCGGGCAAGAAACGGAGAAGTAGGTTGACCCCCTGCTCGGGAGTCAAGCTCTGGCTCAGGGCTCCATGGCACGCGCCGAGCATTCCGACAAATGCGAGAAGGACTCTGATCCAATCCTTGATCATGGCGTGCTCCCTCCGTAGGGCCAAGCATAGGAAGCCTTTTCGAGGATGGTGCCCCCGTAGTCCTTGTTCGGTTCCCTGCACACACCAGTGTTGTAAGCGCCGAAGCCCCGAATCCACGCGTCTCGGAAAGCTTCCAGACTCGTGAAGTTCCAACTCGCATCCCCGAGTTGGCAGGCGGTCTGCTTGGCGTCGAAGCTCGCTCCCAAAGCCAGGCTCACGTCCGGATCGAAGAGCCGTGCTGGGTGGCGCTCGGCTCCGCGTCCGTTTCCAGGAAGCCATCTCTGTGTTTGCACGGCCGTCGAGTACAGCACCTGCATGAGCCCGTAACTAGAGGCCACTACCGTCTGGGCGACGTAGTCTCCGTGGTTGAGGAGCCACTGGGATTCCGATTCCGTGGGCGGGCAGGGCTCGCTTCGTATCCAGCCGCAGTAGAAGGTGTTCGTGTGGCGCAGATAGGTCACGGTCGTTTCCAGGTCCGAATTGAAGGGCCTTTCGGCGTCCCACCACCCGTTTCGAACACCGCAAGGCCCCACGTGGGTTTCCAGCCCGCACCTCCAGTTGCCCTGGGCATCCTTGGCCTCGGGGTTGTAGGCTCTCCACGGGGTGGTCCCGCACGGCCATCCGTCGTTGGCTTCAAAGACTTGAAAGAGGGTCACGGGATCGTAGGTGGACTCGGGCACCAGTTCGTGGCAGGCATAGGGCCAGGCGGGAGGTTCGGCGTCCTGGAATTCTGAAACGTGGTAAATGCGCCGGGGGTCGAGGTCCGCAAGTTCTATGAACGAGACAGTGTGATCCATGGGGAGCCGGTA
>JBFLVU010000180.1:0-5639 GCA_040758175.1 Acidobacteriota bacterium
GGGCGGAGGCCACGAAGGGTTCCATGGGAACGGGGGGAACGACTCCGATTCGCAACGCTTCCCCTTCAGCGCCGCCTACGCGGCGCGTCCTCTTCCACGGGTCATGGAGGGGCGCCGGATGCGCTCAAGGCTTCCGGCCCGACTCCCCCTCGGTCTCTTCTTCGCGGACCGCCACCTCGAACTGCAGGCTCCCGTGGGGAAGCAGTTCGAGGGCCACCGCGTCGGCGCGGCGGAAGGCCCGGACCGCCGAGGCGCGGTGCCACTCGGGGGTCAGGGCGAGCTGGGCCATGGGCTCGGAGATCCGCCGCCTGAGGACCCGGCCCAGGTTGCGGGCGCCGTACTCGAAGGAGTAGCCCTCCCGGGCGAGGAGGGCCCTCGCCTCGGGCTCCAGGACCAGCTCCTTGCCCTGGTGGCCCAGCCGATCCTTGAGGTCGCGCAGTTGCAGGTCCACGATGCGCCCGAGGGAATCGGCGGTGAGGCTGCGGAAGAGGACCACCTCGTCCACGCGGTTGAGGAATTCGGGCGAGAACTGGGCCCGCACTTCCTTGAGGACCTCCTCCTCGGGGACGTGGTTGCGCGCCTCGGCGTATCCGACGCGGGCCTTGGAGAAGAGGTGCGTCCCCACGTTGGAGGTCATGATGATGGTGGCGTGGTGGAAGCGGACGGTTCGCCCCTTCCCGTCGGTGAGGCGCCCGGCGTCGAAGATCTGGAGGAAGAGGTTGAGGACCTGCGGGTCGGCCTTCTCCACCTCGTCGAAGAGGATGACGCAGTACGGGTTTTTCCTCACTTGGTCGGTGAGTTGGTTCTGGTCGTAGTAGCCCACGTAGCCGGGCGCCGTCCCGATGAGGCGGGAGGTGCTGATTCGCTCCATGTACTCGCTCATGTCGATGCGGATCAGCTTTTCCTCGTCGCCGAAGAGGAGTTTGGCGATGGAGCGCGCGAGCTCGGTCTTGCCGACGCCCGTGGGCCCCACGAAGAGGAAGACGCCGTCGGGCCGGTGGTCGTTGAGGTCGAGGCCGAGCTTGGCCGTGCGGATGAGGCGGCTGACCCTTCGGACGGCCTCCTCCTGGTCCACGACCTCCCCGGAGAGGATCTCCTCCATGCGGGCCAGGTGGTCGCGGTCCAGCAGGGAGAGGCGCTCGTAGGCCACGCCGGACATCTCCGAGAGGGTCTCGATGACGTCCCGCCGGGAGACCTCCGAGGTGGACCGCTCTCCCCGCGCGGCGCAGAGGGCCACGCGGGCGGCGACGCGGTCCATGAGGTCCAGGACGCTCTCGGGGAGCGCCCTCCGGGTGATGGAGAGGCGCACCATCTCCAGGCTGTTCTCGACGAGGCCCTCGGGAAAGCGCGCGCCGTGGAACTCCTCGTAGAGCGGCAGGCGCGTCTTCACGACCTCCTTCACCTGCTCCAGGCTCAGCTCCTCCACCCTCAACAGGTGGAAGAGCTTGAGGAAGGAGGGGTCCTTCTCGAGGATGTTGGCGTAGGACTCCTCGTCCGTGATGCCGATGACCTGGATGTCCCCCGAGAGCAGGGCCGGCTTGATGAGGCTCGCCGAGTCGAGGGAGGCGCCGCGCGTGGAGCCCGTGGCCACGAGGTGGTGGAGGTTCTCCACGAGGAGGAGGTGCCCCCGCTCCCGCACCTTCCGCACCACCTCCAGGACGCGCTCCTCGAACTGCCCGCGGAAGCGGGCGCCGGAGATCAGCGCGCCGAGGTTGAGGGCGCTCACCGTGCGCCCGGCCAGAACGGCGGGCACGTCGCGCTCGCGCAGGCGAAGGGCCAGTTCCTCCACGAGGGCCGTCTTGCCCACCCCCGCCTCGCCCACGAGGAGCGCGTTGTGCTTGTCCCGGCAGGAGAGGATCTCCAGCAGTTGGCCCAGGGCCGCCTCCCTTCCCACGAGGGGGACGCGGGGGCGTGCCTGGATCTTCTGGGTCAGGTTCACGAGGATGTCGTCGGGAAGGGCCTCGGCCTTCTCGGCTTCGGGGGCCGGCTTGGTCTCGAGCCGCTCCTGGGTGATTCGCTTCTTCTCCTGGGCCCCCGCGTTGTGGGGGTTGAGGAGGAGGGCCTTGTCGTAGGCGCGCTGGGCCCGGCTCAGGTCCCCCTTGGCCGAGTAGACGTCGCCCAGGGCCACGTACCCCTCGTCGCTCACGGGATACCGCTCCAGGAGCCGGTTCAGAGCCCCCGCGGCGTGGCCGTGGCGGAGGCCCGCGAGGTAGTCGGAGGCCACCTCGTGGTAGAGCACCGGGGCGTCGGGCCGGACGGCGAGGGCCAGCTCCCATTCCGTGGCGGCCCTCAGGTAGTCCCCCCGCACCGAGAGGGCCCGGGCGGCGAGGGCGTGGTTGAGGGCCGAGACCATGATGAAGGCCTCGCGGTTTTCGTTCTCGATGAGCCGGTAGAGCCTCAGGGCCTTTTCGTAGGCTCCGGCGCGGAAGAGGAAGTCGCCGAGGTCCATCAGGAGGGCGGGGTGGAACAGGAGCGTGTAGCCCTCGCCTCCGAAGGCCCGGAAGAAGATGCCGTCGGAGGTGGCCATCCGGCACACGTAGGAGCGATCCTCGCCGAAGTAGTAGAAGGGGTGCAGGGAAACGGGCGGGTGGTTCTCGGAGAGCAGGTAGAGGCCCGGCCGGATCTGGTTGGAGAGGGCCCGGACCTTGCCCGCGGTCGAGGGCGGCCCGCCCAGGACCTCCACGGCGGGCCCCTCCACCACCTTCGGGGAGGGGCGGAGGACGGCCACGGTTCCCGTCCAGTTGTTGGCGAGGAAGGTCAGGACGTCCTGGAGGACCCTCTCGGCCTCGGGGCCCGAGCGCTCCCCCGGCGGGAGCCCCGCGAGGCGCCCCACCTCCTCCAGGATCTGCAGGTATTTACGGAGGTAGAGGGGGAGGACGTCCTTCGTCACGTACTGGACCGGGAAGACCTGCCCGAAGAAGTCCCGGTTGCTGGAGAAGAGGAGGCCCTGGAAGCGGGCGTGGGCCGAAAGGGAGGGGTCCGAGAGGACCTCCGAGGCGGCCTCGTGGACGGGACGGCTGAAGTTGTTCCGGCGGGACAGGAGCGCGAGGCCGGCGTGGGAGACCGCGTGGAGGGCTTCGGTCACCGCCGACACGGCGGCCTCCGAAGGGTCGTCCGCGTCCCGCCCGGCGGGGGGCGGGAGGAGGGCGGGACCGAACACCTCCAGGAGGCGCTCGAGGAGCGCCTGCAGGGACTCCTTCACGCCTCCACCTCCACGTTCACGTCCGGCGAGCGGACCACGAAGACCTTGAGGTTGTTGTCGAGGGGATCGGCGGGAAAGAGGAAGAACCCGCTCCGGCCCTCGGCCATGTGGAGGACCCGGCCGCGCATCACCTCCCCGTCGGGAAAGGAGACCCGGACGGGCCTTCCGGCCTTGGGAGACTCCTCCGAGTACTCCGTCTGGGACTTGTATCCCGGGTTGCCCTCCAGGTCCCGGACGAAGAAGATGGCCTTCACGTCGTTCAGGGGGACGTTCTCCACCCGCCCGTCCACGGTGACCACCTGGAAGCGCGAGTAGGCCGCCGAAAAGTGCGTGTAGATCTTGCACTTCTTCATGGAGCCGTCGCGCATCCTCAGCACCAGGTTCTGGGGCATCGTCCGCTCCCTACATACACCCAGGTTCTGCAATGGAAGGAGTCCTGCCATCGACCTTCGCCTCGCTTTGTTAGGCAAGAGCTTCGTCTCCTAAACGGGGAGGGCCAGTCCCTCCCCGCCCTTGGTGCTCCCTCGCCCTGGAAGACCTGGGCTCGGTCGCGGCCCGAATCCTTCGGCAGGTCCACCCTTTCTTCGATCCTTGCCACGTCGCTTCCGCCTATCAAAGCCATGGCCCTCCTCGCCTACGGGTTCGGGCCTACAGCGCGTTCAGGACCTCTTCGAGGGTGCAGTATCCCGCCAGGGCCTTGAGGACCCCGTCCACCTTGAGGGAGATGAGCCCCTCCCGGACGGCCCGCTGGCGGATCTCCCCAACGGAGGCCTTGCCCACGAGCAGTTTGTTCAGTTCTTCGCTGGGGAGGTAGAGCTCGTAGATGGCCACCACTCCCTGGTAGCCCGTCCCCTTGCAGGCGGCGCACCCCCGGGCCTTGAAAAAGCGGGCGTTGGGGGGGAGCTTCAGTCCGACCTCCTTCTGGATGGCCTCGTCCGAATCGTAGGATTCCCGGCAGGAGGGGCACAGCCGCTGGAGGAGCCTCTGGTTCAGGACGGCCGCCGTGGAGGCCGCCATGAGGAAGGGCTGTACGCCCATGTCCACGATGTTCTGGATGGCGTTCACCGTGTCGTTGGCGGTCATGCGCGCGAACACGCGGCGCCGGGCGAAGGCGCCCGAGATGGTCGCCCGGGCCTCCTGCTCGTTGAGGATGTCCCCGATGTAGGCCACGTCGGGCTCCTGCTGGAAGAGGGAGAGGATGGCCTCGGCGAAGGTGAACTCGCTCCGGTCCTCGGGCTTGCCCTGGATCATGCCGGGGAGCTCGTATTTGATGACCGGGTCGAAGCCCATGGCGAGCATGTTGGGCTTCAGGACCTCGAGGATGGAGCCGTAGATCGTGGTCCGCTTGCCCGAGCCGGGCGGGCCCGTCACGAGGTAGAGCCCCGCCGTCCGGGAGAGGGCCTTCCGGTAGGAAGTCAGCACCGCGGGGCTCATGCCCAGCTGGTCGAGCCGAAGGGTGGCGCTCTGCTTGTACTGGACCTTCACCGTGACGCACTCGCCGTAGAGGGTGGGAAGGGCGTAGACGTACAGCTCGATGCGCCGGTCCCCCGCCATCATCTTGAAGAAGCCGGACTGGGGGATTCGGCTCTTGGTGATGTCCATTCCGGAAAGGACCTTGATCCGGTTCAGGACGTTGCCCTTCATCCGGTCGGGCACCTCTTTCACCGTGGCCATGGCCCCGTCCACCCGGACCTGGATGACGAGCCCCTCGGGCTGGGGCTCGAAGTGGATGTCCGTGGCCCCCGATGCGACGGCCTCCGCCAGGGCGTTGTCCACTTCCTGGACGACTCCCTTGTCTTCCACGGCCGAGCGGACCTGCTTGGCGTCCACGTCGGGCGTCCTTCGAGCCGCCTCGAACTGAACCTTGTCCACCATTTCCCACCTCTGCGGGTCAATCTAACATCCTGAAACGCAAGCGGCAATAGGCCGATGGGCGAGGGGGCCGCGGGGGACGGACCCGACCTTCGCGGCGGGCCTTCGCGGCGGGCCTGGCGCACGGACTCGCCTCTCTTCGCCTCGGCTCTTCTCACGGACCGAGGGCCCCCCTTGACGGCCGCGTTAGAATACGCGGAGAGGAGAACCGTCCGGATGGCGACCCGCGGGAAGGGGAATTCCAAGGCGAAGGCCTCCTGGGAAGCCCGGGAAGGCGCCGTGCGCGTCCGGGCCGTCCTGGAAAAGGCGGAGGATTGCGAGGCCTGCGGGGTCTGGATGCCCTTTGCGGCCCTCGAGGTCTTCGGCACCCGGGCCCGGGTCCCCGTGCGGGGCACCCTCAACGGCTTCGCTTTCCGCTCCTCCCTCAGCCCCATGGGCGGCCGCCACATCCTCCCCGTCAACCGCCAGATGCGGGAGGGGGCGGGAGTCCAGGCCGGAGACGCCGTGGAGGTCGTCCTGGAGAGGGACGACGGGCCGCGGACCGTCACCCTTCCGCCCGATCTCG
>JBFLVU010000181.1:0-5625 GCA_040758175.1 Acidobacteriota bacterium
GCGGTGGGGGACCGGGGGGGGGGGCGGGGCGCCCCGCCCCGACGGGTCTACCGTTTGCCCGAGAGGGCGCGCACCATGGCGTCGCCGATCTCGGTGGGCGACTTGACGACGACCGCGCCGGCCTCGGTGAGGGCGGCCATCTTTTCCGCCGCCGTGCCTTTTCCGCCGGCGATGATGGCGCCCGCGTGGCCCATGCGGCGTCCGGGAGGGGCGGTCTGTCCCGCGATGAAGGCGACGACGGGCTTCTTCATATGGGCCTTGATGTAGGCCGCGGCCTCCTCCTCCGATGTTCCGCCGATCTCCCCGATGAGAACCACGCCTTCGGTGGCGGGGTCGGCGTTGAAGAGGGTCAGGGCTTCCACGTGGGAGGTGCCGGGGACGGGGTCGCCGCCGATGCCCACGCAAGTCGTCTCGCCCAGGCCCGATTCGGTGAGCTGCCACACGGCCTCGTAGGTGAGCGTGCCCGAGCGGGAAACGACGCCCACCCTGCCGGGCTTGTGGATGTACCCGGGCATGATGCCCATTTTGCACTCTCCCGGCGTGATGACGCCGGGGCAGTTTGGGCCGATGAGCCGGGCCCCGGTCTTGGAGATGGCCGCCTTCATGCGGGCCTCGTCGCGGGCGGGGATGCCCTCGGTGATGCACACGATGAGCTTCACGCCCGCCTCGGCGGCCTCCATGACGGCGTCGGCGGCGAAGGGCGGGGGAACGAAAATGAGTGAAGCATCGGCGCCGGCCTGCATCACCGCGTCCGCCACCGTGTCGTAGATGGGGACCTTGTCCTCCCAGGCGGTTCCGCCCTTGCCCGGCGTGACGCCCGCCACGACTTTGGTCCCGTATTCGAGGCTCTGCTTGGCGTGGAAGGAGCCCTCTTTCCCCGTGATCCCCTGGACCACGACGCGCGTGTCCTTGTTGACGAGAATGCTCATGGCGCCCCCCTCACTTCACCGAAGCGACGGCCATCTGGGCCGCCTGCTTCAGGTTGTCGGCCACGGCGAATTTCAATCCGGAGGCCGCCAGCATCTGCTTTCCCTTGTCCACGTTCGTGCCCTGGAGGCGGACCACCACGGGCAGTGCCACGCCGATCTCCTTGGCCGCCGCGATGACCCCCTCGGCGATCACGTCGCACCGGACGATGCCCCCGAAGATGTTGATGAGGACGGCCTTCACGTTCTTGTCGCTGAGGAGGATCTTGAAGGCGTTCTTCACGCGCTCGGTGGTGGCCCCGCCGCCCACGTCCAGGAAGTTGGCGGGCTCCCCCCCCTCCAGCTTGATGACGTCCATGGTGGCCATGGCGAGCCCGGCCCCGTTTACCATGCAGCCGATGGTGCCGTCGAGGCGGATGTAGTTGAGGTCGTACTTGCTCGCCTCGATCTCGAGGGCGTCCTCCTCGCTCAGGTCCCGCATCTCCACGATGTCGGGGTGGCGGTAGAGGGCGTTGTCATCGAAGTTCATCTTGGCGTCGAGGGCCAGCACGTGGCCGTCGCGCGTGAGAATGAGGGGGTTGATCTCGGTGAGGGTCGCGTCCGTCTCCTCGTGGGCCTTGTAGAGGGCCGTCACGAGTTTCACGCACTCCTTGAAGGCCTCCCCCTTGAAGCCTAGCCCGAAGGCGATCTGGCGGGCGTGGAAGGGCTGGATGCCCACCAGGGGATCGATCCAGGTCTTCAGGATCTTCTCCGGCGTCTCCGCCGCCACCTTCTCGATCTCGACCCCGCCCTCTGTGGAGGACATGATCACGTTCATCTGCTTCGCCCGGTCCAGGACGATGCCCAGGTAGTACTCCTTGGCGATGTCGCTGGCCTCGGTGACGTACACCTTCTGGACCTCCTTGCCGGCCGGGCCCGTCTGGTGGGTCACGAGGACGTTGCCGAGCATCTTCTTGGCGAACTCCGCCGCCTCGTCGGCCGTTTGGGCGAGCTTGACGCCGCCCTTGAAGCCGCTGGTGAAGGAGCCCTTGCCGCGTCCGCCCGCGTGGATCTGGGCCTTCACGACCACCGTTCCGCCGATCTCCTTGGCGGCGGCGTAGGCCTGCTCCGCGGAGAGGGCGATCTTCCCCTTGGGCACCACCACTCCATGGCGTCCCAAAACCTCTTTTGCCTGGTACTCGTGTACTTTCAAGTGCGCCCCCCTTTCCAAGCGCGAAAGCGTCCGCTCACCGAAAACCCCCAAAAAGACGTGAGTATGGCACACGGAGGGGGGGCTGTCAACGCGAGGGAATGCCCGCTGGGCAAGGAAAACGGCGGCCTCCGAGGCCGATTCGCGGAGTGAGGCCGGCGGCGAAAAAGGGGGCTCGCCCACCGGGGCGAAGGCCCCGTCACGCGGGCGGGTCGGTTTCCGGTATCGGGCCTGGGAAAGGCCCCCTACTCCACCGTCGGAAGATACTCTTCGGCCAGCGCCTGGAGGGACTCCCAGATGTGGGAGACGTCGTTGGTCATGAGGACGAGGTCCCGCTTGCTCCCGAGGATGTCCTTGACGTGGTCTTTGAGCACGGCCTCCTGCCGGAACCCGATCTTCTCGAAGGCTTTCCTCGCGCCGATTTGGTGGTCCGTCACCTCGGCCACGAGCTTGTCCAGGCCGAGGTTCAGGGCCAGGCCTACGAGGGACTTGGCCAGGGCCGCGCCGAGGCCCTTCTTTTGGAAGGCCCTGGCCACCACCATCCGGATCTCGCCCACGTGCTTGGACCAGCCCGAGCGCCTGTGGAGCGTGGCGTCGCCCACGATGCGCCCCTCGTGGAAGGCCAGAAGGGGAATCACCGAATCGTAGTTGAGCCCCTTCACGAACCGGTCGATGGTCTCGGGCCGCGTCACGTCCTCCTTGAGGAAGAGGCGGTCCTCGTCGGGCAGGGACCGGAAGAACTCCAGGAGGCCGGGGCCGTCCTCCGCCTTCATGGGCCGGACGGTGACGACGGTACCGTCCCTCAGGGTCACGTCCTGTGGAAAGCCTTCGAGCGCCATGGCTTCCTCCTCGCGAAGCGGCCTTCGTGGACTTGGTCGGGCCGCCTCGCCTGCGTTCCGCGGCCCGCCGTTCCGGGAATCCGATGGAGAGAGTCTAGCGGTCCCCGAGGCCCCTGTCCAGAGACTCGCTCGGGGCTCCTTGGCGCGGGGCGCGGGCTGTGGTACACAGGTCCCTGGAGCCCTTGTGGATCAAAACGTTTTGCGAAGCCGGCTAGCGGCCCTGCTCCCGCGCTCGGTGTGGCCCCTCGTCTCGGGGAGGGCGGAGGGACTCCGGGCGGAGGGCTGCGTCCTCTTCGCCGACCTCGCCGGCTTCACGGCGCTCACCGAGAGCTTGGCCCGCATCGGCAAGGAGGGGGCCGAGGAACTCACGCGCATCCTGAACGGCTTCTTCTCCGCCATGATCGGAGTGGCCCACGAAGGGGGCGGGGACGTCCTGCGCTTCGGGGGCGACGCCATCACGGTCTTCTTCCCCGGCGGGCTGGAGGCGGGGCTTCGGGCCGCGGCGGGTATGCAGGCCCAAGCGAGGGGCTTCACGGAGGTGGCCACGCGGGGCGGCACCTTCGCCCTGGCCATGAAGATCGGGGTCTCGCAGGGCCCGGTTCTACTCGGAACCGTTGGCGATGCCGCCGTGGGCCGGGACTACTTCGCGGCGGGCCGGGCCCTGGACGAGGCCGCCGAAGCCGAGCACCACGCCGCCCGGGGCGAAATCGTCCTATTCCCCTCCTGCACGACCCTGGCGGAGCGGGCCGGGTGGCGGCTCTCTCCGCTGGAGGGTGGATTCGCGAACCTGGCCGCCGATTCCGATGGTGGAAAGGGTCCCGTTTCACCTGAGCCCGCACCGTCGTCCATGCCCGAACTCTCCGATCTCGAGGACTTCCTCCCGCCCTTCGCGGCGGAGAGGGCCCGCCTGGAGTCGGGTTTGGCGGCCGCGGAACACCGCCGCACGAGCGTCCTCTTTCTCTCCTTCGCCGGGCTGGATTACGAGGGCGATTCCAGGGTCCTCGACAAGGCCTCCTCCGTGTACGGCGAGGTGGCGGAGATCGTCCGCCGTTTCGGCGGGTGGGTGAACAAGCTCGACATGGGGGACAAGGGGAGCAAGATGATCGCCCTCTTCGGCGCCCCCCGCGCCCTGGAGAACCCGGAGGAGGCGGCGTGCCGGGCGGCCCTGCAGGTCCTGGACAGTCCGGCCCTGCGCGGGCTCCTCGCGGACCTGCGCATCGGCCTCACCTCGGCGGCCCTCTTCGCCGCCTACGTCGGAAACGAGGACCGCCGTGAGTTCACGGTCATGGGGGACGGCATCAACATGGCCGCCCGGCTCATGGCGAACGCCCACTCCTGGCGGGTCTTGTGCGACGCCCAGGTGAAGGAGAAGGCCGGCGCACGTCTGGCCTTCCGCGCCCTCGACCCCATCTTCGTGAAGGGCAAGAGGGAGAAGGTTCCCATCTTCCGCCCCGAGGGCGAGCACGAGGAGTCGGGAGACGAGGAGAGGGCCTTCGTGGGCCGCGCCGGCCTACTGAGCGAACTGCGGCGGCTCTTGGGAGATCCCGCTTGCCCCGGGGCCCTGGCCCTCGTGGGGCCGGCCGGCGCGGGCAAGAGCGCCCTCGTCCACCGGGTGGGCCTCGACCTGGACGCCGCCGGGATCCGCCGCCTCACGGTCCCCCTCTCGCCCCACAGCGCCCACGGCTACCTCTCGGCCTTCCGGCCGGCCCTCTTCGCCGCCCTCGGCGTCTCCCGCTCGGCGCCCGACGCCATCAAGGCCGCCGCCCTCGGGGCCGCCTTCCCCGCCGAGGACGCTCCGTATCTGCCGCTCTTCGGGGGCCTGCTGGCCTGCGCCCTCCCCGAGACCCCCGAGGTGCGTGCGCTGACGCCCAAGGACCGGAAGGACGTCCTCTTCGCCATGGCCCAGCGGCTCCTCCTGGGCCTGGCCTCGGGAGGGCCCTACGTCCTGGCCCTGGACGGCCTGGAGAACGCCGACGCGGCCTCCCTCGAACTCCTGGAGGGCCTTCTCCAGGCCACCGCGGACCTTCCCCTCAAGATCCTCGCCTCCTTCCGGGAGGGCGCGCCCGAGCGCCCGGCCTCCCTCTTCCTCCCCGACCGAACCTTCCGGGTCGAGCCCTTGGGCCCGGACGAGATCCGGGATTTCCTCGTCCACGCCGCGGGGGCGGCTCCGCCCCCCGAAGCCTTCCTGGAGTTCCTGGGGAAGAAAACCGGGGGCAACCCCAAGTTCCTCGAACAGATCCTGAGGGCCATGGAGGACCAGGGCCTCCTGGCGCCGGGCCCCTCGGGGCTCCTCGAGGTGGACGAAGACCGGCTGGCCCGGGCCCGGTTCCCGGACACCCTCGAGGGTATGCTCCTCTCCCGCGCCGACGCCCTCCCCGAGGCCCAGCGCCACCTCCTCAAGACCGCCTCCGTGCTGGGGTCCTCCTTTTCGCTGAACCTCCTGACCCGGCTCTCCGGTCGGGAGGGAGAATCGGTGGTGGAGGGGGTCCGCTCCCTGGTGGAGGGCGGCTTCGTGCGCATGGACTCCTGGGGCGCGCGCCCCTACGCCACCTTCGCCGACGCCCTCCTGCGCGACGCCCTGTACGAGTCCCTCAACTTCGAATCCCGGCGGACCCTGCACGGGCGGGCCGCCCGGTTCCTGGAGGCCGACGCGGCGGGGGACCGGCGCGTC
>JBFLVU010000182.1:0-5581 GCA_040758175.1 Acidobacteriota bacterium
GGACCGCATTCGGGTCCTCATCGTCGAGAAGCTGCGGCTGGAGAAGGTGAAGCCCGAAGACATCGGGGACGAGACGCCGCTCTTCGGGGAGGGGATCGGGCTGGATTCGGTGGACGCCCTGGAGCTGGTGGTGGCCCTGGAAAAGGAGTTCGGGATCCGGATCGCGGACGAGGACCTGGGCCCGAAGGTGTTTCAAAACGTGGGTACCCTCGCCGCCTTCGTGGAGGCGAAGGGAGGGAAAGTGCCATGAACGCGGTGGCGATCTATCCAGGGTCCTTCGACCCCGTGACAAACGGGCACGTGGACCTGGTGATGCGGGGGACGGGCATCTTCCGGACCGTCGTCGTGGCCGTCTTGAGGAACACGCAGAAGGAGGGGCTCCTCACGGTCGAGGAGCGGGTCCACCTGCTCCGGGAAAGCCTCCGGGACGTGGATCGCGTGGAGGTGGACGCCTTCGACGGTCTCCTGGTGGATTACGTGCGCAGGCGCGGGGCCCGCCACATCCTCAGGGGAATCCGCGCCCTGTCGGACTTTGAATACGAATTCCAGATGGCTCTCATGAACCGCCGCCTGGCCCCCGATTTGGAGACGGTTTTCCTCATGCCCCGGGAGGAGTACACCTATCTGTCCTCCCGTCTCGTCCGCGAGGTGGCGCGCCTGGGGGGGCCGGTGGAGGGGCTGGTTCCCGCACCGGTGCTCCGGATGCTCAAGGAGAAGTTCTCGAAATGATCGCCCGAAGAATGGACGCCGTGGAGGCCTCCAAACTCCTCGACCTCATCGTGCAGGGGCAGGAGCTGAAGCGGAGGGGAGTCTCCTTCGTGGACCTGGGCCCCGGGCAACCCGACTTTCCGGTGCCCGACCCAATCCTCGAAGCCACGGCGCGGGCCCTCCGCGAAGGCTACACCTACTACAGTCCCGTCCTGGGAATGCCCGCTTTGCGCGAGGCCGTTGCGGAACGGTACAACCGGCTGTACTGCGGGAAGTACACGGCGGCAAACGTCATGATCACCGCCGGGGCCAAAGGCGCCCTCTACCACGTGATCGGCTCCCACATGGATGCGGGCGAGGAGATCCTCGTCCCCGCGCCGTACTACGTTTCCACGCCCCAAATCGTCAAGCTGTGGGGCGGCACCCCGAGACTCGTTCCCTGCCGGTTCGAGAGCGGGTTTCTTCCGGTATTGGAGGCGCTGGAGGCGGCTTCGGGGCCGAAGACCCGGGGGATCGTCCTCAACTCCCCGTGCAATCCCACCGGGGCCGTCGTGCCCCGGGGCCTCCTCGAGAGGATCGTGGCCTTCGCCGAGGGGCGGGGGATGTTCGTCATCCTGGACGAATGCTACGACCGCTACGTGTACGAGGAGGGCCTCTATGCCACGTCCGCCCACCTCGACCCCGAGGCCCGGAGGCCCGTGTTCTGCGCGGGCTCCTTTTCCAAGACCTTCTCCATGACGGGATACCGGCTGGGTTGGGCCCTGGGACCCTCCGCCGGGATCGCCGCCGCGGGTCGGATCCAGGCCCACTCCATGAACGGCGCCACGACCTTCGCGCAGATGGGCGGCCTCGAAGCCCTTCGGCGCGAGGAGGAGCTGTTCGCCCCCGTCCTGCGCGACTACTCCGTGCGGCGTGAAGCGCTGTACCAGGGTCTCCAGTCCCTCCCCGGGATGGAAGCGCGCAAACCGGACGGCGCCTTTTACATCTTTCCCCGCGTCACGGGCCTCATGGAGCGGCTGGACGTGGGAACATCGGACCTCCTCGCGACGCGGCTTCTCGAGGAAGCGGGCGTCATGGCCATCCCGGGCTCCGCCCTGGGGCTCGAGGGCTTCATGCGCTTTTCCTTCGCCGTTCCGGAACCACGGATCCGGGAGGCGGTGGAGAGGATTCGAGGACTCCTGGAGCCGCAGCCCGGCGCGTTCCGCCGCGCCTCCGGCGGGGGTGAGGAGTGATCCTTTCTTGCCTGGAACGAGGTTCTCCCGCCGCGCTCGAATCAACATTCGTCCATAATTCTTGATCCCATAGAGAGTGGCGGATTCAATCCGCACTCCGCCGAGAGCCTGAACACCAAGCAATCGTAACCCAAGTATACGAATGGCTCTAAACTTAGGTTACAGCAAATATATAGATAGGATTTATATGGCTGTATGGCTAGTTGTTGAGGCCCATTTCGCCCTGCCTATGTGAATCCGGTTATCGCCTACATGATGCCTGTGAGAAGGCCTAGAGGCGTCAATTTGTTCACCCTCCCATGTGGGGCACGGCGCTTGCATATTTCGCCTCTCTTTTTCGGACCTTTCATAGGAGGTGTGGATGGTGAAGAGGACGTGGATCGCCCTGGTTGTACTGGCCCTCGGAATCGCGGCTCTGGCCGCGGCGCCCGGCGGGATCGTCCCCGGACCGGCCCCCATGCCGGCGGGCGGCATCGTTCCCAATGTCGAGATGGCCAGGCAGAACGCGGAAGCGGAGGCCGCGAACTACCTTGCGGAGGCTCAGGGGAGACTGGGCCTCGGCGACGAAAACCTGACGTTTCTTCCAAGGAGCACGGATGTGGACCCCTTCGGCGCGAGCCACGTGCGCTTCGCGCAATTCTACAGGGGCATCCCGGTTTTCGGACAGGAGGTCATCGCCCACGTCAACAACGCCGTGGGGGGTGTCTTCGCACTCACGACCCGCGTGGAGGCGGTTCCCGACCTCGACGTGACCCCGTCCTTCGGCGCACACCAGGCCGTGAGGATGGCGAAGGAGCAGTTCCGCGCGCTCCGCGGCCCCGGGAAGGCCTCGGCGCAGGCGGAACTCTTCATCTACCCGAATTGCTCGGGCTACGACCTGGCCTACGTCGTTCGGGTCTCCAACGTGATGCAGGACAACCTGACGCCCGCCGAACACGTCTTCGTGATCGACGCGCGCAGCGGCGCCACCATCGCGGACTGGGACGACCTGCACACGGCCAAGCCCGCGCCCATCGTGGTCAGCTACACCATTCCCAAGACGGCCCCTGGGAACTCGTACTACAGCGGGGACATCACCATCGGAACGGCACAGGCCTCCGACGGGACCGCCAAGTATGCCATGAAGGACCTCGTCCGGGGCGGCGGCTACACCATCGATATGCTGAACAAGACGACGGGCGGCACCCTGTTCACGAACACGACCAACGTGTGGGGCAACAACACCCTAGGCGACAGGGCCACCATCGGTGTGGACGGACACTACGGCATGCAGGCCACCTGGGATTTCTACAAGCTGAACTACGGCCGCAACGGGATCTACAACGACGGCGTCGGAGCTTACTCCCGGGTTCATTACGGACGCTCCTACAACAACGCCTTCTGGTCCTCCTCCTGCAAGTGCATGACTTACGGGGACGGGGACGGGAGCGTGTTTTCCCCCCTGACGTCCTTGGACGTCGCAGCCCACGAGATGAGCCACGGCGTCACGGCGGCCACCTCGGCCCTCGTCTATTCGGGCGAATCGGGCGGGCTGAACGAGTCCTTCTCCGACATCATCGCCTGCGGCGTCGAGTTCTGGGCCGCCGCCAACGGCGCCTCGACGGTTCCCGACTATTGGATCGGCGAGGACATTTACACGCCGTCGACTCCCGGCGACGCGCTCCGGTACATGGACACACCCAAGCGCGATGGGCGGAGCATCGACCATTACAGCCTCTACACGTCGAGCACGGATGTCCACTACTCCTCGGGAATCTGGAACAACATGTTCTACCTTCTCGCGGCGGGCGGCACCAACCAGACGTCGGGCATCAGCGTGACGGGCATCGGGATCGACAAGGCCCTGGCCATCTGCTACCTGGCCAACACGGGCTACTTCGATCCTTCCGAGACCTTCGCCATGGCCCGTCAGGACTGCATCGCGGCCGCGACCCAGCTCTACGGCGCATCCAGCACGGAGGTGACGCGGGTGGGCCAGGCCTGGACGGCCGTCGGCGTCAACTGACCGGCGGAAGGCAGGTCATTGAGAGGGCCGGGCGGCGACGCCCGGCCCTTTTCCTTTGCGGGTCGAGGGGGTTGGGGGACCGAGGGGCCCGCCGTGAAATCGGCCCTCGCCCGAACCGCTCCCGTTGCGAGGCTCCGCCCTACCGTCTCCTCGGGGGACGGCGGTCGCGGCCCTCGCGTGACCTGTCCTCGGAGCGGCGGGGTCTGTGCTCGCGGGGCGGCGCGGGAGGCCGGGCGGCGCCAAGGGGCGGCGTCTCGGGGCCGTGGAGGCTCCGCTGGTAGTAGTTGTCCAGGAGCATGGCGACGAGGTCCGTCTCGTCGGCCTCCTGTTCGAGGCTTCGCGCCAGGGGAAGAAAGCGCTTCAGGCGCTCTTTCCGGATGTTGTCGAGGGCCCGGAACTCGGATTCGAGAAGCGCGGTGACGCGCTGGGCCACGAGAGCCTCCACCTCCTCGTCGGTGGGGAGCGGCCGCTCCTCCATGGGGAGGTTGTACGCGCGGGCGATCTCCATGAGGCGGATCTCTTCCATGCCCGCCACCAGCGTGATGGCAGTTCCGGCGGCACCCGCCCGCCCCGTGCGGCCGGAGCGGTGCACGTACGACTCCGGGTCCTCCCCGGGTTCGTACTGGATCACGTGGGACAGTTCGGGGATGTCGATGCCCCGCGCGGCCACGTCCGTGGCCACGAGGAACCGCAAGGATCCCTCCCGGAGCCTCGCCATGACCTTCTCGCGGGCGGCCTGGGTCAGGTCGGCGCTCAGGGCGTCGGCGTCGTAGCCGAAGCGCTGGAGGACCGTCGTGACGAAACCCACGTTCTCCCGGGTGTTGCAGAAGATGATGGCGGAGGCGGGGTTCTCCACCTCGAGGATCTTCACCAGGGACCGGTCCTTCCGCATGGGCGGGCAGACGGTGAAAAGGTGGGTCGTCTCGGCCACGTGGACGTGGTCCTTGCTCAGGCTGAGAAATCCGGGGTGGTCCAGGAACTCCTCCGCCAGGCGAAGGACGTAGGGGGGGTAGGTGGCCGAAAACATGGAGCCGTGCACCCGGCGGCGGGGAAGGAAAGACTGGATCCGCCGCATGTCCGGATAGAAGCCCATGGAGAGCATGCGGTCGGCCTCGTCGAAGACGAGGAATTTCAGCCCGTCGAGGCTCAGGGTCCCGCGGATGAGGTGGTCCAGAATGCGCCCCGGCGTGCCCACGACGAGGTGGGCGCCCCGCTTGAACCCCTCGATCTGGGGTCCGTAGGCCGCCCCCCCGTAAACGGAAACAACGTGCAAGCCCCCTTCGCCGAATAGGAGCGTGGCGGCTTGTGCCACCTGGTGGGCCAACTCGCGGGTTGGCGTCAAGACGAGGGCCTGGCAGGAAGCCAAGGCGAAGTCCAGCTGGTACACCATGGGAAGCACGTAGGCGCCCGTCTTTCCGCTCCCGGTCCGGGACTGGACCATCAGGTCCCGGCGTTGGAGCAGGTAGGGGATGGCCTTGGCCTGAACGGGCATGAGGGCGGACCATCCGGCCCGCGCCGCGGCCTCGCGCACGGCCTCGGGAAGGGTTTCCAGGGTGGTCTCCGGAAGGGCGTTGTCGGGCTCGAGCACGGGCTCTGCCATCTTGTTCGGATCGGATTCGGTCATTTAGGGGCCTCG
>JBFLVU010000183.1:0-5461 GCA_040758175.1 Acidobacteriota bacterium
CCGGATGGACGCGGCCGGCGGAGGCCCAGGCTCCGCCCACGTCGCAGGAGGACCGCCCACGCGTGGCCCGTCGGACGGCCAGGTCCATGAGGCAGTTTCCCGGTCCGGCGTCGTAGGCCAGGACTTTCTCCGGTCCCGCGTCCGCCGGGATGGCGGTCAGGTTGGCGATCCCACCGATGTTCAGAGCGATCCGTCCACGCGAGGTGTGGTGGTAGAGGAGATAGTCGAGCAGGGGGACGAGGGGAGCGCCCTGTCCGCCCGCGGCCATGTCCCGGCAGCGGAAATGGGAGACCACCGTGAGGCCGGTTCGCTCGGAGACCACGGCCGGGTTCGCCACCTGGAGGGTCCCCCGAGCGGCGAATCCGGGCAGGCGCTCCGATTGGGGGTGGTGGTAAAGGGTCTGCCCGTGACACCCCACCGCCAGCACCTCCGAGGGAGACACCCCCGCCTTCTTGCAGATGTGGAGCGCGGCGTGGGCGAAGAGTTCTCCGAGGTAGGAGTCCAGGAGAACGGTCTCTCTCAGCCCCCCGCCGCGGGCTCCTTGGCACGACTGGATGAGGGAGCGTACGGCGGGGGCGAAGGTGAGCGTGTCGTGGGCCACCAGGGAGAGCGAGGCGTCCGCTCCCGCCCCTTGGATGCGGACGAGGGCCGCATCGATCCCGTCCGCGGAGGTGCCCGACATTAGGCCCACCAGGAGGTGTTCTTCGGAGGGATCGGCGAGGACGGCCATGGGTTTCTCCCCACCCATGCTAGCGCCCCGACGCATCCCTCGCAACCCCAACGTCCGCGATGGAAACACGGGTGGCTTCGGGCGGGTTTCGGATTCATGGAGGAAAGGCGTATTCCTTTGACGGGGAGGGCCATGGGTCTCCACCGGCGATTCGCCGTATGGCCCTCCGGGCCCCCGCCCCGCCCCCAAGCCCCTTCGTGGGTGAGGGCCGACGCTCACGGAAACGGCCCTCCCCACAAACGTTCGGAGATCTTCCCATTCCCAATCGAGAGACTTGGGCGAACCCCTCTCGTTGACAGCTCCGTTGTGTGGCCGCTAGGATGGCTGGGGAGGATCCGTGAGAAAGACCCTGCCGGTCCAGCCGGACGGTTCCATCGTCCTTCCGAAGGACCTCGCCCAGGAGGTCTTCGGGAAGGCGAGGGAGGCCGTTGTTCACGTTCGGTCCGGGTGCCTCGTCCTGTCCCCGGTCTTCGTGGACCTCGACTCCGGAGACCTCCCCGGCCTCCTGCAACGTTACCACGCCCGCGAGGCCCTGGATCCGGTCCTCGAGGAGGGGTTCAACAGGGGCGCGGCGGAAGCCGTGCAATTCGAGGGCGATCTCTCGGTGCTGGCGCTCAGCGACGTCTTTCTCTTTCTTTCGGCCAGCAAGAAGAGCGGCATCCTCGTCGTGGAGGAGAAGTGCCGGTGGGGCTTCTTCTTGGAGAACGGGAGCCTCGTCTACGCGACCACCGACGATCCGAAGGCCTCCCTTTCCGCCTATCTTCTCCGGAAACAGTTCGTCACGGAGCAGGACCTCCACCAGGGACACAGGCTTCTTCTACAGGGCGAGGACCCGCTCTCCGTGCTCCTCGAGGTCTCCGGGCTCTCTCCGGAGGACTTCCGCGCCCAGTGGGTGAAGTGCGTGGAGGACCGGATCTTTCAGGTCTTCGCGCTTTCCCAGGGACGCTTCGTCTTCCAGAACGGATCGCTCTCCCAGAAGTTCCAGTTGAGCCTTCCCATGACGACCACCAACTACGTCATGGAGGCCACGCGCAGGTTGGACGAGTGGGCGCGACTGAAGGACCGCCTGCCTGCGGCGGGGACCGTCCTGGAGCTGGCCGAGGAGGTGACCGCCAGCACGGCCCTCTCCCACGAGGAGGAGCGCATCCTGTCCAAGATCAACGGCCTTCGGACCATGGAAGAAATCGTGGTTCAGGCCCGGGTGGGCGAAATGGAAGGGCGGAAGGCCGTGGCCTCCCTCCTTGCGGCCGGCCTGGTTCGTCCCAGCCGACCCAGTCCCGAGCCTTCGGCCCCCGCACCCCGCCAAGCCGCACTGGAGGAGGGGGAGCGGGAGGTGCTCCGCTCCCGATTGGAGAACTACAACAACGTCTTCTCGACCATCTACCAAGCCCTCAAGATGGAGGCCGGGTCGAAGGTGGACGTGATCCTGGGCGCTTTCTTCAAGGGGCTGGAACCGGGGGGATCGGTCTTTGCAGGGATGAGCTTCACCTCGGGCGGGGTCCTCGAAGAAGAGGAGGTCCTCCAGCGCCTCGCCGCCCTTCCCTCGGAACGGGAGTCCGCCCTGGTGAGGGATCTCAACGAACTGCTGTACTTTCAAATGTTCGCCGTGAAGAACACTCTGGGTCCCGAAATGGAGGCGGGCATCGTGGACATGGCCAAGAGCCTCCTCCACCGGGAATGAGACGGCCTCCCGGCTGCCCCCGTCAGTCGTCGCCGTCGGAAACGCGCCCCAGGGCCCCCGCCGCGAAGTAAGGTTTTGGAACGCCTTCGGTGCGCCGCTCCGAGAGCCAGAAGAGCGGGGCTTGGGGCCTCCCGAAGTGGTATCCCTGGGCGAGGGGGATGTCCAGAGACATGAGCGTGAGAAGCTCCTCGTTTCCCTCCACCCCCTCGGCGATAACTTCGCTGCCGAGCTTCTGGCAAAGGGCCGCCATGCCCGCCACGAGGGCCTGCTTTCGCTCGGACCTCTGGATTCCCAAGACGAACCCCCGGTCCAGCTTGACGAACTCGGGCTCGAACCAGTAGAGGTGCTGGAGCCCCGAATAGGCAAGGCCAAAATCGTCCAAAGCGAAGCGGAAGCCGGCTTTCCTCAGCACCTTCAAGATGCGGGAGAGGGCCCGGGGGGTCTCCGTGCTGGAGCGCTCCGAAATCTCCACGACGACGGCCTGGGGCGAGACGCCGCTCGATTCCAGGAGCTTCCGGTAGTGGTCCTGCACGACGCGCAGCTTCAGCAGCGTGTTGATGTGAACGTTCACGAAGAGCAGCCCGTAGGGGACCAGGAGCCTTCCGGAACGGAAGGCGGCGGCCACGCAGGCCGCGTCCAGCTCCCGGATGAGGCCCTGGGAGAGCGGGCTCTGGGGGCCGAACACGCGGCCCGGATTGGCCAGAGGGGTGTTGCCCGGCCCACGCATGAGCGCCTCGTATCCCAGCACCCTGCCCGTGTTGAGGTGGAGGATGGGCTGGAAGGCCGTGGACAGAAACCCCCTCTCGAGGAGCTGCCGAACCTGAATCTCTTCGTTCACACCTGACCCTCTTTCAAACGGTTGGGCACTCCAAGGGCATGGATGGCCTCGCTCAGCACGTTGATTTCCACCGGTTTCTCGAAATAGTAGGAAGCGCCCATTTCAAAAGCCTTCTGCATGATGGCCGGATCGCCGTATCCCGTCATCAGGATCACCTTCGTCTCCGCGCACTTCTCCCTTGCGAAGGTGAGAAGGTCCAGCCCTTCCGCGTCGAGCGTTCCGCTCAGCCGTATGTCGGAGAGCAGGACCTGGACCTTCTCCGATCCGAGGATCCGGCGGGCCGTCTGGGCGTTGGAAGCGGTCAGGACCACCACGTCCTCGCTTTCCATGAGCGCCTTGAGGCCGAACGCGGTCGCGGTCTCATCGTCCACGATCAAGATCTTGTACGCCATCGCCGATCTCCCCAGGGCTACGCCCGCGTAACAGTCCGTTCCGCTTGACTCCAAACTAATCCCAATCGCCACTCCCGGCAACCGGGGCGGAGGGCCCCGGCGCCGATCAGCGGTGGTCCTCCAGGCGGAGGCCGTGCTGGGAAATCTTTCGGTAGAGGGTCGCCCTGGAGACCCCGAGGGTCTTGGCCGCCTCGGGCACGTTGCCTCCGCAGTTCCGGAGCACGCGGGCGATGTGCGCCTTTTCCGCTCCGTCCAAGTCGAGGGACGGAGGCGGAAGGCCGGGATCGGCCGGGGGGGGCTGGGTGGAACTCCCGAGGCCGAAGAAATGCGAGGGCATCAACTCCCGGCCGTCCGACAGGATGTAGGCCCGCTCCAGAACGTTGTGGAGTTCCCTCAGGTTCCCCGGCCACGCGTAGGAGCGGAGCATTTCGAGGGACTTGGGGTCGAGGCGGGGGATGGAGCGGCCCCCGGCGATGAATCCGACCAGGTGCTGGACCAGCGCCTCCAGGTCCCCGGATCTCTCCCGGAGCGGAGGAAGGGTGAGGGTCAGGGTGTTGATCCGGAAATAGAGGTCCTGCCGGAATCTCCCCTCGGCGATGAGTTTTTCCACGTCCTGGTGGGTGGCGCAGATAAGCCGGAAGTCCGAAATCCTCTCCTCCACTCGGCCAAGCGGCCTGAACCGCTTTTCCTCCAGCACCTTGAGGAACTTGCTCTGGACGGTCACGTCCATGTCGCCGATCTCGTCCAGGAAGAGGGTCCCCCGGTGGGCCCTCTCCAGGAGGCCCTCCTTGGCCTCCACGGCGCCCGTGAAGGCCCCGCGTGCGTGGCCGAACAGCTCGCTCTCCAGGAACTCCCCCTTGAGGCCCGCGCAGTTCAGCTCCACGAAGGGCTCCGTGCGCTGTCCGCTTCGCTCGTGGATGAGCCGGGCGAGGAGGCCCTTGCCGGTCCCCGTCTCGCCGCGGATGAAGACGGGACTGCGGTGGCGGAAACTGGCCTCGAGGAGGGGCGTCAGCCGCGCCATGGCCTCGCAGGTTCCCAAGAACGGGGTCAACACGCGTGGCCTCTCCCGAAGGGCCCTGTGCTCCCTTCGGAGGACCCCGAGCTGGAGGGCCTTTCCGAGGAGGACCTCCAGTTCCCTCAGGTCGACGGGCTTGGTGAGGAAGTGATCGGCCCCCTCCCGCATGGCTTCCACGGCCATGGCGATGGTCCCGTGGCCGGTGATGAGGATGACCGGCACCGTGGGGTCGGAACGCCGGATCTCCTTGAGGAAATCCATGCCGTCCCCGTCGGGAAGCCGGACGTCCAAGAGGATGGCGCCGAAGTCCTCCCGCGACATGGCCTCCCGGGCTTCGCCCAGGCACGCGGCCTCCACCGTCCGGACGCCCTGGGTCTCCAGATACCGGCTGATCCCGAAACGGACCGCTGATTCGTCGTCCACCAAGAGCACGCTCTTCATGGTCCCCCGCCCTATCAATCCATCGGCTGGGGGAATCGTACCAGAATCGAGGCCCCCCCGGTAGCTTCCGAACGTCCCACGGTCAGTTGTCCGCCGTCGCGGTCCATTCCGGCTCGCGCGAGGGTCAAGCCCAGGCCGGACCGGCTGGGGACGGTCGTGAAGAAGGGCTCAAGGACCTTTTCTTCGAGCCCGGGCGCGACCCCCGGCCCGTGGTCCTCTACCTCAAGTTCCCAGCCGACCCCCTCCCACCGTGCGGATGCGTTCACGGGCTGGTCCGGCGGGGAAAAGTGGCACGCGTTGTCGAGGATCTCGGCGAGGGCCTCCACGAAGCTGCGGCGGTGGACGAGAACGGGCCTCGCCCGGA
>JBFLVU010000184.1:0-5347 GCA_040758175.1 Acidobacteriota bacterium
TCCCGGTATCGGCCCTCACCGGCGAGGGAGTGGAGGAGTTGAAGGCCCGTATGGCCCGAGCCTTCACGGAGATCCTCGGAGGAATCGTCCTCCTGGTTCCTCACGAGTCCTGGCCCGGAGCGCAGGTCGCCTTGGCCACCGTGCGGATTCTTCGCACCACCTATGGAACCGAAGGGGTCCGGGTCACGGTTCAGGCCTCCGAGGAGGAGCTGAGCACCCTCCTCTCCGACCTCGGGACGGACGTTTCCAGAGTTTGACGGCTTCGTGCCGATCTGCTAACATTTCGCCTTACATACCGGTCGGGGGCCGTCTCCCGGTCACGCCGTACAGTTCGGGAAGGGGAACCATGCGATTCAGCCTCGTACCCCGTGAAGAGCGCTTTTTCGACATGTTCGACGAGTCGGCCAAGGTGGTTTTGAAGGGGGCGCGCCACTTCCGCGACCTCCTCGAAGACTACACGGATGTGGAGGCCAAGACCAAGGTCATCAAGGCGGTGGAGCTGGAGGGCGACCACCAGACGCACCGCATCATCGAGGCCCTGAACCGCTCCTTCGTGACCCCCATCGACAGGGAGGACATTCACGCCCTCACCTCGGGCCTCGACGACATCCTCGACTACACGGAGGCCATCGCCATCCGGCTTCAGCTATTCAAGATCAAGGAGATCACCCCCGAGATGAAGCAGTTCGGGGAACTGATCCTGAAGGCCGCGGAACAGATTGCCGAGGCCGTCCACAACCTCCGGCGCATGGACCACCTCTGGTCCTTCTGCAAGGAGATCAAGCGACTGGAAAACCTGGGGGACGACATCAGCCGGAAGGCCATCAGCCAGCTCTTCGAAGACGGCATGGACCCCATCGAGCTCATCAAGCTCAAGGAAATCTACGGCCGGCTCGAAGCGACCATGGACCGGTGCGAAGACATCGCGAACATCATCGAAACCATCGTCGTGAAGAATGGTTAGCCCGCTCCGGCTGACCGCGGTGGCGGCTATCGCCGCCTGATCCTCGACAACATCAATGTGTCCATGACTCCGCGAACGCCCTGGCGACGGCGGTGCCGACCGGGGCTCTTTCGGTCCCCCGCGCCATTCTCCTCGCGGCCCTACTCTGTCCTGCATCTGAGCCTTCTCGCGGCGGATCATGAAGACGGTGGGCCGCGCGGTACTAACCCTCTCTTGAAGCCTTGGAGGCCTCGACGGCGCCAAACATGAATGGTTCCGGGGCTCGGCGTGGTATACTCGCCCACCGGCTTGGGTGCTCCGCCGGGGAGGTGCCATTGAAGAACGTCGCGATTCTCCTTTCGGGTAGGGGCTCCAACATGGTCGCCCTCCTGGACGCGATGGACCGGGGGGGATTCCCAGCCCGCTGCGTACTGGTCGTCTCCAATCTCGCCAGCGCCCCCGGCCTGGCCGTTGCGGCCGGAAGGGGTGTCCCCACGGCGGTGCTCCCCCACAAGGATTACGCCAGCCGGGAGGAGCACGACGGCGCGATCCTAACGAAGCTTCTTGAATCTCAAGTGGATCTGGTCTGTCTGGCCGGCTACATGAGGTTGCTTTCCCCCGTGCTGATCCATGCCTTCCGGAACCGGATCCTCAATATCCATCCCGCGCTCCTTCCGGCTTTCCCCGGCCTGCACGTCCAGAAGGCCGCCCTCGACCATGGCGTCCGATTTTCCGGCTGTACGGTCCATATCGTGGACGAGAAGGTGGACCACGGTCCCATCCTTCTGCAGGCCGTCGTCCCGATCCTGCCCGGCGATGACGAAGCGTCCCTGTCGAGCCGCATCCTCGCCTACGAGCACCGACTGTACCCGGCCGCCCTAAGACTGCTTTGCGAGGACAAGTGCCTCGTGGAGGGCCGCTCGGTGCGGCTCCTCCTCCCCCCCGATGAATACCGTACCCTCCTCAGAGACCTCGTGGACACCGGGAGCGGCCGATGAACAGGACCGTGGACCAGGCCCTCGCCTATCTTGCGAAAGGTGCCGTGGACTTCGTGGACCCCGCCCTTTTGAGAAGGAAGCTCGAACGGGCGGAGAAGACCGGCCAGCCGCTGGTCGTGAAGGCCGGCTTCGACCCCTCGGCTCCCGACTTGCACCTCGGCCATACCGTCGTCATTCGCAAGATGAAGCACTTCCAGGACCTGGGCCACACCGTGGTCTTCGTCATCGGAGACTTCACCGGGATGATCGGCGACCCCACGGGCAAGAAGGCCACACGGCCCCAGCTTACGCGGGAGCAGGTCGAAACGAACGCCCAGACCTACCGGAGGCAGGTATTCAAGATCCTCGACCGAGAACAGACCTCCATCCGCTTCAACTCCGAATGGCTGTCTGAACTGGGCGCCGAGGGCTTCATCCGTCTGGCCGGCAAGTACACCGTGGCTCGCATGCTGGAGCGGGACGACTTTAAGAAGCGATTCAAGACGGAGCAGCCCATCCACATCCACGAACTCCTCTACCCCCTCGCTCAGGCCTACGACTCCGTCGCCCTCAAGGCCGATGTGGAGCTTGGGGGTACGGACCAGCTTTTCAACCTGTTGGTGGGGCGAGACATTCAGCGGGAATACGGCCAGGAGGAACAGGTGGTCCTGACCCTGCCGCTCCTGGAGGGCACCGACGGCGTGGAGAAGATGTCCAAGTCGCTCGGCAACTACATCGGCATCAACGAGAGCCCCGAGGACATCTATGGCAAGGTCATGAGCGTCTCCGACGACATGATGTGGCGCTACTACCTTCTGTGCACCGATATGGCCCCGGAGCAAGTAGAGAGCCTGAAGGGGCGGGTCGCCACGGGAGACCTCCACCCCATGCAGGCCAAGCGGGACCTCGCCGCCACCCTGGTTGGCTACTACCACGGCCCCCAAGCCGCCACTCTGGCGGGAGAGCACTTCACCCGTGTCTTCTCCCGGCGGGAGGACCCCGAGGCCATGGAGGAAGTCAAGGTCCGCTCCTCCATGCTTCCTGCTCCGCTCGCGCGGCTCCTGGCGGACCTGGACCTCGTCTCCTCCGCAAGCGAGGCCCGCCGCCTGATGGTCCAAGGGGGCGTCACGGTGGACGGCGAAAAGGTGACCGACCCGAAGTCCACCTTCGACGCCTCCCGAAAAGGGTGCTATGTTTTAAAGGTGGGGAAGCTGATCCGACGCCGCTTGATCGTCGAGGAGTGAGGAGACGCCATGAATCCGACGTTGGCCCTAGGTCTTTTCGGAACGCTCGGTCCCACCGAACTCATCGTCATTTTCCTTATCCTCGTCCTCATTTTCGGGGCCACAAAGCTTCCCCAATTGGGTTCCGCACTCGGCAAAACCATCCGGGGCTTCAAGTCCGAGATGAAGGAGGGTCTCGCGGAGAACGGCAAAGGCGTCTCTCCACCGGCCTCGCGTTTCTGCGCCACGTGCGGCGCGGGCGTGCAGGACGCCCAAGCAGCCTTCTGCCCAAAATGTGGGGCGAAGTTGTCCTGACACGGAACGCGCTCTTCCGTAGCCATCCGATGGGATGATCCACAGGTATTCCACAGAAGCGTCACAGGGTTTGCGTAGTCTTCGCACACCGGGAGCCTCCCTGAACTATCGCTGGAGATGTCCCATCTAGTGTGTCCTGTTTGTGCCCATACCACATATAGGCCCAGTGGCATGGACCCCAGTGGCGAACTCGTGGGGCTTCAGACGCCCCCGCACTTTGGTCCGTTTTCAGAACGTGCCCACCCTTATCACCTCCGGACTCCCTTTCCACGCAGGGCCCTTTTCGGTACACTTGCCGGGCTTTTCTAAGGAGGCCCCCCATGAAAGCGATTACGATCCCCTCGTACGGCGGCCCCGACGCGCTCTCCCTCTCCGATGTCCCCAAGCGCGATCCTTTTGGCACTCAGCTCCTGGTCCGGGTGGCCGCGTGCGGGATCAACCCCGTGGACGCCAAGATTCGAAAGGGGGCCCTTCCTCTCCCCTTCACCTTCCCACTCATCCTCGGCTACGACGTCTCGGGGACCGTCGAAGCCGCGGGCCCTGGGGTCCGGGATTTTGGCCTGGGGGACGAAGTCTACTTTTCGGGCGAGTTGCTCGATCCAGGGGCTTACGCCGAGTACGTTATCGTCGACGAATCCGTGGCGGCCTTCAAGCCCGTGGGACTGAGCCACGTGGAGGCAGCCTCCGTGCCCGTGGCGGGCATGACCGCTTGGCAGGCCCTCTTCGACCGGGCCGGTGCCGGCCCGGGGGACGTCGTGCTCGTTCACGGTGCGGCCGGAGGCGTCGGCTCTATGGCGGTTCAGCTCGCCTCCTGGGCGGGCTGCGAGGTCCTGGCCACCTGCGGGAAGTCGAACATCGCCTATGTGGAAGACCTGGGGGCCGACCTGGTCATTGATTACAAGGCTCAGGACTTCGTCCAGGAGGTCTTGGAGGCCACCGCAGACGAAGGGGTCAGCGTCGTCGTCGACACGGTGGGCGGAGAGGTCTTGACCCGGAGCCTCGAGGCCCTCATGCCTGGGGGCCGGTTGGTAAGTCTCGTTCCCGAAAACCTGTCCGGACTTCCCCTGGAATCCCTGCGACCCGGATTCATGCGAAACGCCGAAATCCATCTCCACTTCATGGAGCGACGCCGCGATGCCCTGGATGCCTTGGCCAGGCTCTTTGAACGAGGCTTCCTCGAACCCTCGGTGGAGGAGGTCATCCCCTTGGATCCCACACGGATCGGGAGCGCTCACGGCCGGATGGAATCTTCCCACGGCCGGGGGAAAATCGTGATCCAGGTGGATAAGGAGTGACCGCCATGAGGATCCGCTCGCCTTTCTTCGTGCTTCTTCTGGCCGGGGTCCTCTTGCTTCCGGCCCTGCCCTCCCGGGCCCTGTCGGATATCGAAGGACGCGTATCCTACGTGGGCGTCAACGGGCACATCCCTTCTACCCAGGATTTCGAGCGCATGCGGGAGGCGGGGATCCACTGGGTCAGGGTGGATTTCACTTGGGACGTGGTGGAACCAAAGCCCGGGCACTACCGGTGGACGCTCCTGGACCGCGTCGTCGCGGATGCGGAGCGGAACGGCGTGAACCTGCTCGCCATCCTGGGATACACGCCCAAGTGGGCGTCGGCGGGGCCGGACCGTTACTCCCCCCCGCGAGATACCCAGGAATGGAAGACCTTCGTAGCCACGATCGTCGCCAGGTACCGGGGGCGAATCCGCCATTGGAGCCTCTGGAACGAGCCCAATTCCGACACGTTCTTTCATGGGACCGTCGAGCATTTCATTCGGGAGGTCTTCATTCCCGGCGCCAACGCCGCTAAAGCCGCCAATCCCGACTGCCGAATCGTGGGACCCGACCTGGCCCACCTTTCGGGCTCGGATTGGGACAAATGGCTGG
>JBFLVU010000185.1:0-5330 GCA_040758175.1 Acidobacteriota bacterium
ATGCGAGCATCGGCCGCTACGCAGGCCCGCATCTCCCCTCTTCCGCCTTTCGCCTTATTTCGTCTCCCGTCTAACGTCTCCCGTCTCCCGTCTAACGTCTCCCGTCTCCCGTTTTCCGTCTCCCGCGTAGCCTAGGGGTCTGAGAGATGTTCCTTTCGAACCTGTCCATCAAGCGCCCCGTCTTCGCCACGGTGCTCATGCTGGTCCTGGTGACCCTGGGCCTCTTCTCCTACCGGCGCCTGGCCATCGACCTTTTCCCCGACGTGGAGTTCCCCATCCTCTCCATCGCCACCGAATACCCCGGCGCCTCGCCGGAGACCGTGGAGAGGGAGGTGACGAAGCTCATCGAGGAGGCCGTGAACCCCATCCCGGGCGTAAAGCACATCTACTCCACCTCCCGGGAGGGCCTTTCGTCGGTCATGGTGGAGTTCGAACTGCACGTGAAGATCAACGAGGCCTCCCAGGACGCCCGGGCCAAGATCAACGCCATCCGCAACGACCTGCCCGAGGCCATGAAAGAGCCGGTGATCCAGAAGCTGGACATCGCCGGAATGCCCGTCGTCTCGCTGGCGGTGAAGTCCACCGCGCTTTCCCCCCGTGAGCTCACCACCCTGGTGGACCGGAAGATCAAGCGCCGCGTCGAGAACATCGCGGGCGTGGGGGAGGTGAACCTCGTCGGGACGTCCACGCGCGAGGTGGGCGTGAACGTGGACCCGGCGCGCCTCGACGCCCTCGGCATGGGCGTGAACGAGGTCATGGCGGGCCTCGCCTCGGAGAACGTGAACACGCCCCTCGGACGCCTCACGCGCGGGGGCACGGAGATGCCCATCCGCATCGAGGGCAAGCCCGACACCGTGTCCGCCTACGGCGCCATGGTCATCGGCCAGCGGGCGGGGCACCCCGTGACGCTGGGGGAGGTGGCGGAGGTGGTGGACGGCGTCGAGGAACAGCGGTCGCTGGCCCTCGTGAACGGCGTCTCCGCCGTGGCCCTGGACGTGCTCAAGCAGTCCAAGGCCAACACCGTGGGCTTGGCCGACGCCGTCAAGGAGGAGATCGCCCGGCTCGAGACGGAGCTTCCCCCGGGCACCGAAATCACGCTGGTGCGGGACTCGTCGGTCATGATCCGGGAGTCGGTCCACGACGTGCAGGTGACCCTGATCCTGGGCGGGCTCCTGACGGTCTTCATCGTCTTCTGCTTCCTCAACTCGTGGCGCTCCACGGTCATCACGGGGCTCACGCTCCCGATCTCGGTCATCTCCTCCTTCATCGCCATGTACTTCTTCGGCATGACCCTCAACGTCATGACCCTCATGGCCCTCTCCCTGGCCATCGGCCTCCTCATCGACGACGCCATCGTGGTGCGGGAGAACATCGTGCGGCACCTCGAGAAGGGCCAGGACCACTTCACCGCGGCCCGGGAGGGGACCGCGGAGATCGGCCTCGCGGTCCTCGCCACGTCCCTCTCCATCGTGGCGGTGTTCGTCCCCGTGGCCTTCATGAAGGGGATCATCGGCCGCTTCTTCTTCCAGTTCGGCATCACGGTGGCCTTCGCCGTTCTCGTCTCCCTCTTCGTCTCCTTCACGCTGGACCCCATGCTCTCCAGCCGGTGGATCGACCCCGACATCGAGCGCAAGGGGAAGCGCCACCTCCTGGCGCGCATCCTGGACCGGTTCAACGAGTGGTTCGACCGGACGGCCGAGGGATACAGGGGCGTCATCGGCTGGGCCCTGGACCACCGCGTCACCGTGTTCGCGGTGGCCGCCGCGGCCTTTGTGGCGGGCTTGGCCCTCTTCTTCAACCTGCAGGGCGAGTTCATGCCCGCCTTCGACCACGGCGAGTTCCTCATCCGGATGAAGACCGCCCCGGACGCCTCCATCGAGGAGACCAAGGGGAGGCTCGCCGCCGCCTTGGACGTGCTGGGCTCCTATCCCGAAATCCAGCACACCTACGCCGCCATCGCCCCCGCCGACACGGACACGGTGCGTGACGCCCAGGTCTACGTGAAACTCAAGGACCGCGCCGAGCGCAAGCGCTCCCAGGCGGAGCTCATGCCGGACATCCGGGGCCGACTGGAGGCGATCCCCGGGCTACAGATCTCCCTCCTCGAAGACCCCGATTCCTTCCAGAAGCCCCTCATGGTCCTCATCAAGGGGGAGGACATCCCCACGCTCAAACGCTACGCCCAGGAGCTGAAGCGGACGATGTTCGGGATCGAGGGGATCGTGGACCTGGAAGCGACCCTGGAGCAGGACCTCCCCGAATACCGGCTGGTGGTGGACCGCGAACGCGCCGCCTCCCTCGGCCTCAACACGTCGGCCCTCGTCCAGAGCCTCGGCGCCCTCGTGGGGGGTCAGGTGGTCTCCACCTACGAGGACGAGGAGGGGGAGGGCGTGGACGTGCGGGTCCGCCTGCCCGAAGGGCTGAGGCGGGACGTGACGCAGGTGGGAGACCTCCGGCTCGCCGTGCCCGATCCCGAGGGCCGGCCGGCCCTCGTGCCCGTGGCGGACCTGGTCCGCGTGGAGCGGGCCGTCTCCCCCTCGGAGATCAGCCGGCAGGACCTGAGCCGGCAGGTGGTGGTGAGCGCCAACCTGGATCGCCTTCCGCTGGGGACGGCGGGCGCCAAGGTCATGGAGGCCGCCGCGGCCATGGAGATGGAACCCGGCTACCGGGTGGCCATGTCGGGCGACACGGAGGCCATGATCGAGTCCTTCGGGTACATGGCCGAGGCCCTTTTCCTGGCCATCATCCTCGTCTACCTCATCCTCGCCGCCCAGTTCGAGTCCTTCATCGACCCGCTGGCCATCATGCTCTCCCTTCCCCTCTCGGTGGTGGGCATGGCGGGCATGCTCTTCCTGACGGGAGACACCATCAACATCATGTCCCTCATCGGGCTCATCCTGCTCATGGGGCTCGTCACGAAGAACGCCATCCTCCTCGTGGACTACGCCAAGGTGCTGAGGCGTTCGGGCGTGGAGCGGCGGGAGGCGGTCATCCGCGCGGGGCGCACCCGGCTCCGGCCCATCCTGATGACCACCCTCGCCATGATCTTCGGCATGCTGCCCCTGGCCCTGGCCATCGGGCAGGGCGCCGAGATGCGCGCCCCCATGGCCCGCGCCGTCATCGGCGGGCTCGTCACCTCGACCCTCCTGACGCTCCTCGTGGTGCCCGTGGTCTACACGGTCTTCGACGACATCGCCGGGTGGATCCACCGGAGGTGGGCGGGGGATTTCGTTTCGGAAGGAGCCGCGGAAAAGGAGACTTCGCCGTGAACGACCTTCATGCACGGATCGAACAGAACCAGCGAAACGGTGAAGCGGGGAATCCGGGCGTTGGAATTTCGGGTCCCCGACTTCCTGCCTCCCTGTTTCTATCCCTTGCCCTGTATGCCGTTGCGGCCGTGCAGGCGCCTTCGCGCCCGGCCGCTCAGGAGCCGGTCCAGACCGTCACGCTGGACCAGGCCCTCGGAATCGCCATGGAGAAGAACCGGGACATCCAGAAGGCCGAGGAGTACCGGAAGTGGGTGCAGGGCAAGTACGTGGAGGAGCGGTCGGCGGCCCTTCCCCAACTGAAGATCTCGGCCTACCACCGGCGGGACTACGACGACACCCTGTCCAAACTCACGGGAGGCCTCTTCCCCGCCACCCAGGACACGACGAACTACCAGGCGGGCTTGGACCAGGCCCTCTACACGTGGGGCCAGGTGGGGGCCGCCATCCGCGCCGCCAAGGTGGGGCTCGCCACGGCGGAGGAGCAGCTGCGCCTCTACCGCCAGGCCGTCCGCCGCGACGTGACCGCGGCCTTCATGGACCTCCTGCTCGCGAAGGAACTGGAGGCCATCGCCCGGCAGGATCTGGAGCAGAGGCTCCGGCACCTCGAGGAGGCGCAGAAGAAGTTCGCCCTCGGCACGGCCACGGATTACGACGTCCTCGCCGCCCAGGTGGCGGTGCAGAACGCCCGTCCCACCGTCATCCGCGCCGAGAGCGACGTGACCCAAAGCCGGCTCGGCCTGAATTTCCTGCTGGGCCTGCAGGGGGAGGAGGTGGACGCGGCGGGGACCTTGGACACCCTGCCCGAGCCGGTTCCCTCCTTCGAGGAGGTCCTGGAAAGCGCGCGAAGCCGGCGGCCCGAGCTCGTGGCCCAAGGTCAGACCATCGCCATCCGGCGCGAACTCGTGAAGATCGCCCGAGCCGGCGACAAACCCCGCCTGGACTTCTCCGCGGCCTACGGACGAAAGACCCTGGGCGTGAGCGGCCTGAATCTCGACGGGAAGACCTGGAACGCGGGCGTGTACCTGTCCTTCCCCGTCTTCGACGGGCTCAAGACCCGGGGCCGCCTGCTCCAGGCTCGGAGCGACCTGACCACGGCCGAAATCGAAGAACGCCGCCTTTCGGAGGCCCTTTCGACGGAGGCCCGCAGGTCTCTGGACGCGGTGCGCGAGGCGCAGGAGGTCCTGGCGGCCCTGGAGGGCGCGACGGTGCAGGCCGAACGCCTCCTCGCCATGGCGGAGAAGGGCTACGAATACGGCGTCAAGACCAAGCTCGACGTGGACGACGCCCAGCTCAGCCTCAGCGCCGCACGGGGAAACCTGGCCCGGGCCGGAAGGGACCTGCTCGTGGCCCGGACCAACCTCCGGTGGGTCATGGGCGTCCTCGGCGAGCCCGCCGACAACGGGCCGCGAGGGGACGCACCGAGTTCCTGAGCAGGAGCCGGCTCCCGGCGGCTCGCGCTCGCGTATCTGACCTTCGGGACTCCGCCCTCCGCCTGCGGCGGATGGCGAACCGGCTCGGGGACCTGCACAGATTCTCCAGACGAGCCAGAACTTCCAATCACCCGGAGCCGGGCTCTCCTCTCCGGGGCCGGTTTCCGCCCCCTTTTCCATCGCCAGGGCGAGCCTCCCGCGGTCCGGTCGGAGAGGGACCCGAAGGCCTTTGAGCCCATTTCGTACCGCTGGGGTGACACTTTGCCCCCCACGTTCCCGAGGCCGTCCCTCGGAACCGACCCCCCTGGCCCGCCCGAAATGCCCCTTCTCCGAGAACCCGGTTTCATAGGATTAACGGGCCTCCTGGCTCCTACCCGTGACCGTCGTTCACACTTTGTGTACAATTCACCTTTTCTCCTTTTGACAGAACGGGTTATCTCGTTATACAATGCCCAAGACGACACTGGACCCGGGGGGGGGCGCCGAATCTCTCAACACCCTGTGCAGACTCCATCCCGGCTGGCTGTGTGCCCTGGCACCCCGCTTGCACTTTTTTGGGTGCGACCACCCGCTACGGGGGTCCGGCCTTCCCGGTGACGGGGGCAGGAAAGGCGCGAGGATGAAGGGAAGG
>JBFLVU010000186.1:0-5269 GCA_040758175.1 Acidobacteriota bacterium
GACGGCTCCGTGTACTTCGCCACGGACGACGAAAAGCTCCGCGCCCTCACGCCCCAGGGTACACCCGCCTGGGCCGTCAAGCCGGGAGGCCTGGTGGTCACGCCCGTCGTCCTCCACGGCGGCGTGCTCTACTTCGGCACCTCGTCCTTGGAGATCCGCGCCTACTCCACGGCCGGAAACATGATCTGGAAGCGGTCGGTGGGGGCCACCCCAGCCACCCCCCTCGCGGTCGCCGCCGATGGGAAAATCTACTTCGGAGGAAAAGACGGGGACCTCTACGCCCTTAACCCGGACGGCAGCCAGCGCTTCCACGTCAACCTGGGGACGGAGGTCGGGCCGCCCACGATCGGGCACGACGGAACGGTCTTCATCACGGGCGACAACTTCATGCACGCTGTGAACCCCAACACGGGGATGGTCATCTGGAGAAAGAACTTCTTCAACGCGTCCAAGGTCCCCGTCGTCATGGACCGGTACGACGACTTGTTCTACATCCGCGAGGGCATTCTGGACGTGTACAACGTCCACGGCCAGTTCCTTTGGGAGGCCCGGGACGAACAAGGCAACCTCCTGCTGGTGAAGCGCATGGCGCCCGTAATCTACGGGGACACCCTTGTCGTTTCGGACGACGGAGGCAGCGAGATCTATGGCCTGGACGTCTCCACCGGAGCCATCCTCTGGGTGTTTTCCGACGTGAATACCGAGTGGACCCCCGAGGTGACCGCTTCCATGGCCGTGGACCGCACCGGAACCGTAGCCTACCTGGACGCCACGGGGGTCATTGCCTGGTTCGACGCGGTGAACGGGTCTTTTTACGGGTACATGCCCAGCATGGGCGAGGGCAAGGAAGCGGTACTGCTCGGCTGGGGGATCAAGGGGCGGATCGTCACCCGGACGGGGCCCGGAACCCAGGTCCTGACCGCCTACGCGGTGCCGGCCGGTCCCGGCGGCTCCTGGAGCCAGGGGGGCATGTCGGCTCGCCACGTACAACGCCGCGACGACGAGCCCTTCACGGCCGTCAACTCCCCGGCGGACGGCTCGGTCATTACGGGCACGTTCACGGTAAACGGAACGGCCTCGGACGACTTTTCCCTGGGTAAGGTGGAGCTCTACATCGGCCAGTCCAAGGTGGCCTCCTCGGACGTGGGCACCCTGCTCTGGTCGGCGAATTCCGCGCTCTTCGACGACGGGACGTACGACATCTCCCTTCTCGCCACCGATTCGGCGGGAAACGTGGGTGTGGACACCGTCACGGTCACCTTCGACAACCCTGCCCCGGTGTACAACGTGAGCCAGGGTCCCCCCACCTTCACGTGGCTGGACAACCTCGTGGACAACCAATACCAGGTACTGGTCTCCATGGATCCTACGTTCACCACCCCCGTGGTGACCAGTTCGACCAAGTCCAAGAAGTGGATCCGGGCCACCTCCTGGAGGCCCTCCGACAAGAAGTGGGCCAAAGTTCTTGCGGCCGCCAACCTGGTCCCCAATCCTCAGGTGACGGTCTACTGGAGAGTGATCGGCCGGATCGGCGGAGAGGTCACGACGCGCAGCTTTACGCTGGACAAGACCCACTGAGCGAGCGCCCCAGATACAACGAGGAGGGCCCCCCAAAGGGGGCCCTCTTTTTGCCTGGCGCTCCTGAGGCGGTGGTCTTGCTCGGCCCGGTGGTTCGCCGGGATTTCCTTCATTCCTTTTCCGGGAAGACGACGGCTGGGTGGAGAAGGCGCGCGTCTGCCCGGGCGAGGGCGAGGAATCTGCCGTTCGGGGCCAGGACCTTCACCATCCCCTCGCGCCCCTGAAGCCCTTTGGGGGCCGCCACGTCCTGGCCGTTTAGGAAAAGCCGCTCCTCCCGATCCGTTGCCTGAAAGGTGGGAAAGCCCATATCCAGGGCGTCGAAGGGTAGGTAGCCGCTCGGAGCGAAGGGATCAGCCAGCGGGTTGGCCCCATGCACGGTGAAGGGCCCCACCTCGGTCCGGCAAAGCTGGAAACAGTGGGCGGGGCAGCCGACGGCGGCGCCCAGGTCCCGCGCGAGGGCCCTGACGTAGGTGCCGGACGAACAGCGGAGCCTGAAGTGCAGGTCCCGGGCGTCCACCGGCGAGACCTCAAACCTGTAAATCTGAATGGGCACGGGGGCCAACTCGGGCGTTTCCCCCTTCCGGGCCATCTCGTAGGCCCGGACGTGGCCGATCCGCTTGGCCGAAAAGGCCGGTGGAACCTGTTGAAACGGGCCCACGAAGCGGTTGGCGGCCTCCTGCCACTCGGCCGCGGAAAGGGCGGGCGGATCTCCCGTGGCGACGACGGCCCCGTCCCGGTCGTAGGTGTCCGTTCCCTCCCCGAAACGGATGACGCCCTCGTAGGCCTTGTCCATCCCTTGAAAAAACCGCGCCAACCGCGTGCCCTTCCCCAAGAGGAGGATGAGAAGGCCCGTGCAAAAGGGGTCCAGGGTGCCGCCGTGGCCCACCTTGAACTTCCTCGGGCACAAGCGGCGCAGGGCCTGAACGCAGTCGTGGGACGTCATGCCGGATGGCTTGTCGAGCAGGATGAGGCCGTGCGGAAAAGCCTCAGCCGGCGTCACGGTCGCCCTCCGCGCTTTCGCGGTGAAGGGATGCGAGCAGGTCCTCGATGCGGCGCGCGCTTTCTGCCGTCTCATCGAAGGCGAACCGGATCTCCGGGAGTTGCCGGAGATGCAGGCGGGAGGAAAGGTAGGACTTTAGGGGCCGGAGGTTCTCGGAGAGGGCCTCGGCGGCGCTTTTGCGGTCCAGGTTGGGTTCCACGACCGTGTAGTAAACCCTGGCTACGGAGAGGTCCCGGTTTACCTGAACCTCGGTGACGGAAATCCACCGGAGGCGAGCGTCATTCAATTCCTGGAGCAGGGCATTGGAGATGCCGTGGCGAAGCAGGTCGCCCACCTTGTCCGATTTCGCGAAGCGCCGCATCCGATCACCTGCTGGAGCCGGCTTCGGTTCCGGTATTCCGCGTGAGGGCCCTTTCTCCACGCGGGTCCGGCTTCCACCGACCCCCGATTTCGTTCCGCCGGACGTCCCGGCGCGTCAAAAAACCTCCTCGACGGCCGCGAAAACCTCCACCTCGTAGTGGTCTTCCAGAAAAACCACGGCCGCCCGCAACCGCTCCCGGGCGGAGGATTCTCGACCGTCCAGGGCGGCGAGGGTGAGGGAGGCCAGGCCGGCGTCCTCGAGATACCCGCTCTCGCAGGAGGCGATCCCGAACCGGTCCCGGGCCTTCTCCAGGAAAGACTTGACCACCGACCTCTTGTCTTTCAAGCTCCTCGATGACCGGAGCCTGAAATCCACCCGGACCACCGCCACCACGGCCCGATCGGGCTGGCGCATGGGCATTCCTCCGTCGGAGCGGCTCCCTTCCCGGGCATGGCCCCGCGGTTGGGGCGGCTAGAGCGTCCGCTCCTGGATCTGGATCTCGAAAGCCTCCAAGACATCGCCGGGCTTCACGTCGTTGTAGTTCTCGAGCCCGATTCCGCACTCGAGACCCTCCTTCACCTCCGACGCGTCATCCTTGAAGCGCTTGAGAGATCCGATCCGGCCCGTGTGCACCACCACGTTGTCCCTCAGAACCCTGAGCTGGGCCGTACGCGGGATTCGGCCATCGGCCACGATGCATCCTGCGATGGTCCCCACCTTGGAAACCTTGAAGATCTCCTTCACGTCGGCGTGGCCCAGGAGGACCTCCTGCTCGATGGGCTTGAGCATGCCCGTGAGGGCCAGCTTCAGCCGGTCCACCAAATCGTAAATGACCGTGAACAGGGCGATCTCCACCCCCTCGTTCTTGGCCACGTCGGCGGCCTTCCGCTCGGGCCGGACGTTGAAACCGATGATGATGGCGTTGCTGGCGGAGGCCAGCAGGACGTCGCCCTCGGAGACGGCGCCGACGCCCTTGTGGACGACGGCGACCTTCACCTCTTCGGTCGATAGGTCCTGGACCTGCTGGGCGATGGCCTCCAGGGACCCTTGCACGTCGGCTTTCAGGATCACCGAGAGTTCCTGTATCTCGCCCTGCTTGATGGCACCGAAGACGTTTTCGAGGCGCACCTTGGAGGACCGGAGCGCTTTGGCCTTCTCCTGCTCCTTCCGGAAGGCCGCGACCTGCCTGGCCTTTGCCTCGTCCAGCATGGCCTGGAAGACGGACCCAACCCCGGGGACTTCGGAGAAGCCGAGGATCTCCACGGGTGTGCTCGGCCCGGCTTCTTCCACTCGCTCGCCCTTGTCGTCGAACAGGCCGCGCACGTGGCCGAAGGTGGATCCGCAGAGGAAGAAGTCCCCCACGCGAAGGGTGCCGTCCTGAATGAGGACGGTGGCGACGGGTCCGCGGGTGCGGTCCAGTTTGGATTCGAGGACCGTGCCCATGGCCGGGGAATCGGGGGCCGCATCCAGGTCGAGCATGTCGGCCACCAGGGCCACCATCTCCAACAGTTCCTGGATGCCCTGTCTGGACTTGGCGGACACCGGGACGGCCACGGTCTCTCCGCCGAACTCCTCGGTGACGATTCCGTGCTGCATGAGTTCGCGTTTGACCCGGTCAGGATCGGCCCCGGGCTTGTCCATCTTGTTCACGGCCACCACGAAGGGCACGTTCGCGGCCTTGCAGTGGTTGATGGCCTCCACGGTCTGGGGCATGACGCCGTCGTCGGCCGCCACCACGAGGATGACCACGTCGGTCACCTGGGCGCCGCGGGCGCGCATGAGCGTGAAGGCTTCGTGGCCGGGGGTGTCGAGGAAGACGTACTCCCTCTCCCCGTGGCGCACCCTGTACGCCCCGATGTGCTGAGTGATCCCGCCGAATTCCTTGCTCGTGATGTCCACGTCGTGGATCGCTTCGAGGAGCGAGGACTTTCCGTGATCCACGTGGCCCATGACCGTTACGACGGGGGCTCGCGGGGCCTTGTCTTCGGCCGGGACGTCCTCTTGCGTGAGGACGAGCTCGTCCTCGAAGGAGATCACCTCCGCCTGGAAGCCGAACATGGAGGACACCTGGATGGCCACCTGACTGTCGAGGGGCTGGTTGATGGTGACGAGAATGCCCCGCATCATCAGCTTGGCGATGATGTCCTTGACCTTGACGGAGAGCTTGTCGGCCAGTTCCTTGACCGTGATGCCCTCCCGGATGAAGACGGCCTCCCCCTTTTCGGCTTTGGCCTGGGCGTCGATGATCTCCTGGTCCAGCCGCTCCTGGCGGTCCACCCGGGCCTGAAGCTTTTCCAGCCTCCGCTCGCGCTTGGTCTTGCGCCGTGCGT
>JBFLVU010000187.1:0-5226 GCA_040758175.1 Acidobacteriota bacterium
GCGACCGAAGAGGGAGCGATCGCAAGCCGCGGCCCCAGGGGAGAGGCTGGGGCCGGGAACGCTAGGGCGCGCGTGGAACGCAGCGCCGAGACCCGTGAGGCGCGAGGCTCCCGCGGCCCTTGCGTTCGACTCCCGCCGCCTCCACCATGGGACCCAAGGGGAGGGCGCTGCCCTCCCCTTAGGCGTTTCGCCCCTCCGGTGCTTTACTGCACCCCACCCGAAGAGGACGGCGCTCCAGCGGGAGTGAATCCCGCTTCGCGCGTTTTCCAAGGGCGGCCGCGGTGTTTTCTTTAGAAGGAACGACGTGCGGGAGTCGAAGCCCCAGAGGGGACCCTGAGGGGCGCAAGCGAGAGCGCGACCGAAGAGGGAGCGATCGCAAGCCGCGGCCCCAGGGGAGAGGCGAGGGCCGGGAGCGCGTGGGAAGGGCACGGCTTGCCCTCCGTATCGAGGGGCCCCTATACTTCGCGCATAGGCACGTAGGGAAGGGGGCCTGCCATGTTCGAGACGGCGGAACTCGGCCAGCGCGTTTCGAAGGAGGCGTACAAGAAGGCCGTCGGGCCGCTCCGCAGCGCCTTGCTAGAGATGCAGAAGGATCTCGCGGCCTCGAAAGTGGCGGCGGTGGTCCTCGTGGGAGGAGTGGAGGGAGCGGGGAAGGCCGAAACGATCAACCGGCTTCTGGAATGGGTGGATGCCCGTGGGGTGGAAATTCATGCCCTTTCCGATCCCACCGACGAGGAGCGGGAGCGGCCCACCATGTGGCGGTTCTGGAGGAGGCTTCCTCCGAAGGGCCGGATGGGGATCTTTTTAGGGTCCTGGTACACGGCGCCCATCGTGGAGCGGACCTTCGGGCGCATCGGGGACGGCGGCTTTCACAGGCGGCTGGACGCCATTTCCGACTTCGAGAAGATGCTCGACTTAGAGGGCGTCTGCCTGGTCAAGGTCTGGCTTCACATCTCCAAGGACCGCATGCGGCGGCGCCTCAAGGACCTGGAGAAGGACGCCGAACAGCGCTGGCGCGTGACCCCCAGGGACTGGAAATTCTTCGGAAAGTACGACCGGTTCCGGTCCGTGTCGGAGCAGGCCCTCCTGCACACCTCCACCGGGTGGGCGCCCTGGCACATCGTGGAAGCGACGGACGGCCGGTACCGCGACCTGAAGGTGGGCGAGACCCTGCTGGAAGTCCTCAAGGAAAGGCTGCACCGCGAATCCGAGGCCGCGCCCGAGGAAAGGCGCCCTCACGTGGCCAAGCCGCCCCAGGCAAACGTCTTGCGAGCCCTCGACCTGGAGAAGAAAGTGGAGGAGAAGCGCTACGAGAAAGCGCTGAAAAACAAGCAAGCCGAGCTCTCCTTTCTCACCCGGCGCCTGTACGAGGAGAGGCGCTCCCTGATTCTAGTCTTCGAGGGTCCCGACGCCGCCGGGAAGGGGGGGGCCATCCGCCGCCTCACGGCGGCCATGGACATGCGAAACGCGAGGCACATCTCCATCGCCGCCCCGACGGAGGAGGAGCGCGCCCATCCCTATCTGTGGCGCTTTTGGCGGCACCTGCCCCGTCTCGGACGGGTGACCATCTTCGACCGCTCCTGGTACGGGCGGGTCCTCGTGGAGAGGGTGGAGGGGTTCTGCACCAAGGCGGAATGGCAGAGGGCCTACGCGGAGATCAACGCCTTCGAGGAAGATTTGGCACGGTTTGGGTACGTCCTGCTGAAATTCTGGCTCGCCATCTCCGCCAAGGAGCAGTTGAGACGGTTCAAAGAGCGTCAGGAGACTCCCTACAAGCAGTACAAGATCACGCAAGAAGATTGGCGGAACCGGGCCAAGTGGGACGCCTACGAGGCGGCGGCCCTGGACACATTCGAGCGCACCGGCACGAGCAAGGCCCCGTGGGTGCTCGTGGAGGCCGAAGACAAAAACTACGCGCGGCTGAAGGTGATGGAAGAGGTGATTCGGCACCTGGCCTTTCTCCGCAAGTGACCTCCGTCTGGATCAGGGCCTCCAATCACGCCGCGTAGCCGCGTTGGATCCACTACCGGCAGATTTCCGCGACGCAGAAACGCATTCCCGCGAAAGGTTCGAGAGAGCGCCAAACTTGCATTCCTCGGGCGGAGGTGCTACGCTTTCTTATAAAGTGGCACGCCCGCGCAAAGAGATACGGGGCCGGGGAGAGGAAATGGGGAAGCGGAATCCAGCGAGGCAGAACAGGCGCCTTGCGGCCCTCGTTGTTTCCGTGCTGTGCGTCTGGGTTTCGGGCGAGGCTCCGAGGGCCGCCCTGGAAGGGGAGGAGGACATCCCCAAGGAGGCGTACGCCGGATCCACGGAAGTGACGGTGAGCGCCCAACCCATCGCGGAGAGCCTGGAGAGCACTCCCCAGGGTACGACCGTTGCCAAGGTCTCCGAGGGGCAGATGGAGGACCTCAACGCCCAGGACCTGACGGGCGCCTTGCGGCGCATCCCAGGGCTAACGATCAGCCGCTACAACCCCGTGGGCTCCTACGGCGGTGCGGACGGTGGGGCCGTGTACATCCGGGGCCAGGGGGCGGGGCGACCGGGAGGGGAGGTGGCGACCCTCGTGGACGGCGTTCCGGTGGTGGTCTCCGTGTGGACCCATCCCATCCTGGACCTGCTCAACACCGACGCGGCGGAATCGATCCAGGTGTACAAGAGCCCCGAGCCCGTCCTCTTCGGAAACATGGCCTTCGGCGCCGTCAACCTGATTCCCAAGAGGCCCTCCGAGGCTGCAAACGGCAAGGCGGTCGTTTTCGGAGGCTCCAATTCCCAGTTCGGCGTGAAGGCCGAGGAAGGCGTTCCCGTGGGGCGGGGCGGGCTCTATCTGCAGGTGAGCCTCCTTCGAAGCGACGGCCACCGGGAGGACGCCGGGGGCCGGGTGGCGAGGGCCTACGGGAGGGCTGAGGTGGAGATCGCGGACCACTGGGATCTCTCCCTTCAAGCCCACCACACGGATTCTTGGGCCGAGGACCCTGGCCGGCAGGAAGCCCCGAAACCCCCCGTGACTCCCCGGTACCCCATCCGGAACACCCTTCTCCTCGCCACCTTGGAGAACCGATTTCCGTGGGGGGACGGGCACGTGAAGGTGTACGACAACGACGGGCTCGCGCGCTGGCGCCAGTGGGATACGGGGGCGGGCCACGCCTTCGTGACCCGGACCGAATACGAGGGGTACGGTGTGAGGATTCGACAGAACTTCACTCCTTGGGCCGGCGGGCGCATTACCGTGGGAATGGACGACGACGTCTTCGGCGGCCATTTTCGGGAACTCCGGCCGTACCCGACGCGCCCGGGCCTTCGGCGGCTCTTCCGAAACCGGGCTCCCTATCTCCTTTTAAGCCAGACCTTCGGAGAGGCCCTCAGGGTCACACCCTCCTTCGGGATCCGGGTCAACGACGCCCGCTGCTTCGAAGATCAGACCGGCCGCCAGTTCGGCTTTACGGCGGCCTGGGAAGGGATCGTCCTCCATGCCGGGCGCTCCCGCTCCTTCAACTACCCCGGCGTGTACGCCGCCGTCATGTTCGGTCCGTCCTATCCGGATCGGAAATGGACGGGCCTGAAGGCCGAGACCCTGACGCACGCGGAGCTGGGAGCGGGGTACGACGCGGGAGGGCCCGTCTCCGCCGACCTGACCCTCTTCTCGGACGAAGTGGAGAATGCCCTCCGCTTCGCGCCCCCCCCGCCCTTCCCGCCCGGTTTCGTCAACATCGGCGCCTACTCGGTCAAGGGCGCCATGGGGGAGATGCGGCTGGCCCCCTCGCCTCGGGTTGCCGTATTCTTGGGCGGATGCACGACGTCCACGGGACGCGCGGAAGTCCCCGAGACGCCCAAGTGGACCCTCTCGGGTGGCGTCACGGCGCTGACGGCCGGAGGAATCCGGATTTCCGGGGACGCACAATACGTGGGGGGGCGCAACGTGCTTAATCCCCGCTTCGCGCGCAGACAGGAGCGGAGCGGAGCGTATTTCCTCCTCAACGCGAGGATCGCCAAGTGCCTGTGGGAGGCCGGCTCGGGCGCTTCGGGCGAAATTTACGTGGCTGGAGAAAACCTCCTCGACCGGGAATACTCTTTCCGCCCCGGCTATCCCATGGCGGGGATCAACGGGTCCGTCGGCCTGACGTTGCGCTGGTAAGGGGAGGGGAACAGCCCATGCACATTCCCGACGGCTACCTGGGACCGGCCACCGCTCTCGCGACCTGGGGGATCATGGTTCCCGTCTGGGGAGCGGCCCTGCGGCACCTTCGCAAGCGCCTGGACGTGCGTCGAATCCCCCTCCTGTCCCTGGGCGCCGCCTTTTCCTTTCTCGTCATGATGTTCAACATCCCCATCCCCGGGGGGACCACGGGACACGCCGTGGGCAGCGTGCTGGTGGCCCTCCTCCTGGGGCCATGGGCCGCCGTGATCTCCGTGTCCCTGGCCCTGGCCCTGCAGGCGCTCCTTTTTGGGGACGGAGGGATCACGGCCCTGGGCGCCAACTGCCTGACCATGGCGGTGGTGATGCCCCTCGCTGGATGGGCCGTTTTCCGTCTTACGGGGGTGAAGGCGCCCGAATCCCGCCGCCGGTACCTGGCAGCCGGATTCGCAGGGTACGCGGGTCTGAACGCGGCGGCCCTCGCTACGTCGGTTCTTCTCGGCATGCAGCCGCTCCTGGCGAGCGACGCTTCGGGACGGCCCTTGTACTGTCCCTACGGACTTGGCGTGGCCGTTCCCGTGATGGCCGCCGAACACCTTCTGCTCTTTGGCTTCGTGGAAGCCATCGTGACCGCCGTGGCGCTGAAATGGCTGGACAGGACCGAACCCGGCCTGGCCGCCTCGCCTCCCGCCTCGGCCCTGCCCCCGCGCCCCCGGAGCTTGTGGCGGGGGATCCTCGTCCTGCTCGCCTTGACGCCCTTGGGTTTCCTCCTACCGCGATGGGCGGGGACGGGGGCGGCATGGGGGGAGTGGTCGCCCGAGGAGTTGGTTGTCCTGCTGGGGTACGTGCCGGCGCGGCTCGAACGGTGGGCGGCCTTCTGGAGGGCGCCCGTGCCCGACTACGCGGAGGAGGCCGGTCCCTTGGGCTACCTGCTTGCGGGAGCCTTGGGGCTCGCGGTCCTCGGGGTCCTGTACCTGGGCCTGCGGACCGTTGCACGTGTAAGGGGCGACAGTGGCTGAGGTCCCGGGCGGGCTTCTCGAAGGCGCATCGGGTCCGGGGAAAGGCCGGGTGGGGAAGACGCGCGCGGGTCG
>JBFLVU010000188.1:0-5215 GCA_040758175.1 Acidobacteriota bacterium
TTGGAACGGGTCCAGCACGGGATGGACGAGGCAATGGCTTTCCGTGGGCAGCCCGCCGGCCTACAGGGTGGCCGTGCCGCCCCTCTATGAGAGGAGCAACTCAAACCCCGCCTTCGCCTACCACGGCGTCTTCGCGAGCACGGACGACGGGACGGACAACCGGGTTCTCTTCTCTAGCAACGACGGTAGCACCTGGGAACTGATCGGGTATCCGGGGTATTCCTGCGGGCGCGTGACGGGTTTCGCCTTCGACGGCAACTTCGGGGGATCGGGCTCCAGTTCGACGATCGTTGTCTCCGCGATTCCCACGCCCGACATCGGGGGAGTGGGAGGCGTCTTTAAGACCTCTTTACCTTGGACCTCAAGTTGGACCTCCATTTCCACCGGACTGGGATCCTACCCTCTCGTCTGGGACGTGGCGGCCGAACCTTTGTTTCTGAACGACACGAACTACAACGACTTGCTGTGCGCCTCGAACGGAGGGGTGTTCCGAACCACCAACGCCGGCGCGTCCTGGAGTTGGGTTGGGGAGGCGAGTTTCGCAGTTCAGTATGACCGCGGGTCCCCTTCCGGAAGCCAACTCGTGGCGGGATTTCAGCGCACGGGCTCTGGAGTCAGCGGCAACGGGGGCCAAGACTGGTCCTTCTTCACCGGCTACCACTACCTGCCCGACGACGTGTGGGCCACGGTGGCCCACGACAGGGATCCCAGCGTCCTCTTCTCCTCCTCCCCCTCCATGGGCGTCTTCGTGAGCGAGGACAAGGGCATCTCCTACCGGCCCTGGAACCGCCGGCCGCCCGGCACCACGGAGGGGCCCTGCGTCCTAAGGACCGGGCTCGGGCTGGCCATGCTCACGGACCGGCGCAACGGGACGGGCCTGGACATCGTCTGGGCGGGCACCGTCTCGGAGGGCATCAAGGCCCGGTACATCTACTACAACGGCACCACGGGGAAGATCGACCTGGAGACGGAGAACGGAACGGCTCCCAACGGGTGGCGGCACTGCACGTGGTACGGAACCCCCGACCAGGTGTCCGGCCGGTGGGAGCGCATCGAGGCGGTTCCCGGAACGGGGGACGACTATCCCGTGTGGGCCTCGAGCCAGACGGGCTCCTCGGCGGCCCAGGGCATGGCGGCCCTCCCTGCGGGCCCGTGGTGGAGCCAATGGCGGGCCCAGAATACGGGCCTTCCCTCCCTCGAAACCCGCGGCATGCGCCAGGGCTACGGCGAACCCGACACCGTGCTCCTCCTCGACGGGCAGACCGTAGGCGGGGAGGTGTCCTACGCCCACTGGGACTACTACTCCATCAACGTCCCCTCGGGCACCGACGACCTGAGGGTCCACCTCAACGACCTGGACGACGGGGGGCCCCAGGACCCGGATCTCTACGTCCGGTTCGGCGGCCTGCCCACCACCTCCACCTGGGACTTCCGGCCCTACGTCAACGGGGACGAAAGCGTCTGCGTGACGGATTTCACCCTCGTGGACGAGGATTTCAACGGGACGTGGGGCACCTACGGGAGCAATCCGCCCCCGGGATGGTCCATCCTCGACGGGGGAGACGAGGCGGCCCCGACCTGGAACGCCAATGACTGGTACAGGTATTACCAGGGCATTGCCTACGGTTACTTGGCCCAGGTCACCTACAGCCCCCTGGAGCACCAGGACGAGGAACTCATCACACCGGAGTTCGACATCCCCTCCACCGCGGGTGCCGTGAACCTGGAGTTCGACCACTACTTCGACCACTGGGACGCGGCGCCGTACGAGACCTGCACCGTCCGGTACCGCTCGGACCAGCACCCCTCCTGGGTCACCCTGGCCACCTACACGAACGACACGGCCAACATGGCCCACGTAAGCCTCTCTCTACTGGCCTACAAAGGGGACACGGGCGCCCAGATCGGCTTCCGCTACTACGCCTACGACGGACATTTCTGGCAGGTGGACAACGTGCGCGTCCGCGGGACCCACGTGAAAACAGGCACGTGGTACCTGGGCGTGCGAGGGTACTCGTCGGGCACGAGCCCCTACGAACTCACGGCTTCCCTAAACGCCGGGTGCACGGCGGCGCCCGAGGGGCTGGCGCCGCAGGGTGTGCGGAAGGATCCATCCCGGGGTGGTTCCCCCGAGGGTGTCGTGGATCCAAAAGCGCCCTCGGGAGCGATCATCTGGGGCACTATTAACGGCCCCACGGGCGGCATCTACCTGGGCACGGGCGACCCCCTGGGAACGGTCACCTGGGAGGCCCGCAACGGAGTCCCTCCGACGGAACTGACCAACCTCTCCGCCCAGACCGTCTACCAGCTCACGGACATGACCCTCATCGCGGGCTGCGCCGGGGACGTCTTCTACTCGCCCACGCCCGACGAGGGCCTCACCACCTGGGTCAACGCCACGTCCCAGATGGCGTCCCCGGGTTCCAACGATTTCCGGGACCTTCTGGAGGCCTCCAACGGAGACGCCCTCGTGGCGGTCCACGGCCTGGGAACGGGCACCAGCGCGGGTGGCGTGTGGCTCAGCGGGGACCAGGGGGCCCACTGGATGAGGCTGAGCCAGGGCTTTGACGCCGACAAACAGCTCCTGACGGACCTCATGGCCGATTCGGGGACCCCGCCCCAGTATTACAGTTCCACCGACGGGACGGGGGTCTACTCCCGCACCATCACGGCCCAGCCCTACCCCACCGTGACGAACGTGGACCCCGTCTCCGGAAACCCCGACGGCGGAACGGAAGTCACGATCACGGGCACGGGTTTTTCCACCGACTGCCCCACGGGAACCGCCTCGGACTGCCCCGATTCCTCGCCGGTAGTCCTCTTCGGGGAGACGGAGGTCTCGGCCACCTTCGTGAGTGATACCGAGCTGCGGGCCCTCGCTCCGGCCCACGCCGCCGGGGCCGTGACGGTCCGTGTGCGAAACCCCGACACCCGCCGCTCGGTCTCGGGGAGGGCCTTCACCTACGCCTGCGAGGGCCCTTCCGGAATGGCCAACAACGAGGCGACGGACCTGGACGCCTACGCCGACACGGGCGTGCGCGTCACCTGGAGCGACCCGGCGGCCTGGAACGACGGGGGTTCGGGAAGCCGGAGCTTCGCCGTGTACCGGGGCGGCGCGCTCCTCCAGGGCGGGCTTCCCTCCTCGACCCACACCTTCACGGACCTGACGGGGACCAACGGGGTGTCCTTCACCTACACCGTTCGGGCTTCCAACGGATGCGGGCTTTCGCTGTCCACCGCCGGAGCCGCGGCGGCGGACCAGTTCCTCGTCCCCGAGGAGGTCCCCGACACCTCCTTCCTGTGGTCCGCGGGGACCTCCGACACCCTGACCTGGAGCGCCGCCGCGGGGGCGTCGGCCTACCGCGTCTACCGTGGAGAAGGGGACGACGCGGACCTTCTTCCCTCGGGGGCTTCGGCGTGCCTGGCCTACGAGGGCGCCGCTCTCACCTCCGGCGCCGTGTTTCTGGACGAGCCCCCCGCCGGGCAGTTCTACTGGTACCTCGTGGTGGGAGTGAACGGGGCGGGGGAGGGTAGTGCGGGGACGGGGCGGATCGTGTCCAGTTCGGGGGCGTGCAGTCCGCCCTAGGACTTCGCGACAGAATCCATTTGAATCGCGCCCCTCCAGGAGGGGAATAAGGAACGGGGCGCCAGAAGCCTGGAGGGAGAGCCGAGTCCAGCCCTCGGGACCCTGAGGTGAAGAACCAGGGGGGCGCGATTGGGACCGAAAGCCGCCTCGGCCCCGCATGCAACAACGAAGGCCGGGGGAAGCCCCCCGGCCTTCGTCCTCCTCCAGCCGAGGCCTCAGAGAACGGTGCCCCAGATGACGGACCCCTTGGGAGCCAACGCGCTGACCATCACCGCCAAGAGGATCACTTCCACCATGGAATCCTCCCTAAAAAAGTACGACAATGCAAGCCAAGTCGGCGCCCCTTGTCAAAGGCGGCCTTCGCCGCGCGGGGATCTCCGCCTCTTGAGGCCGCAGGCGTCGGGGGAAGGGCCCGGGTGGAGCCGATTCGCAAGGGCCTTGATTTCGGGGAACCGAAGGAGGGCGTCCCAGGCCCAAGAGGGATTGCGGCCGCGAAACTGGGACAGGCGATCGAGGGCGAGGCCCTCCCACGTGAGGGGAGGTTTCAGCACGCCCCTTTGCACAAGGAGACCAAGGACGCGTATGCCGTGAATGCCTCCTACGCAGCGACGAAGACGGTTTTGTAGGCGGCCAACGCCCGCCCCGTCTGCGTTGCCGGTGGCGGCCTCCTGAAGCAGGAGGGACGCGAGGCGAGTTTCGAAAGTGGGCCATCGCTGGAGACGAGCCAGGGTCGCCCTGAATCTGGGGAGGTGCCGTTCGCACTCCAAGCGCTCAAGGCCCTTTTCTGCCTCCAGTAGAGCGGCTTCCAACGACTCGTCATGGAAAGTCGGCCGGGGTTCGCCGCAGGGATCCGGAGGTGCCGAAGGCTTTTCCGACACCCAGGATTGAAGCTCGGCCAAGGGACGAGCCCAGGCCTCATCAGAGGAACCGATCTCGACTAGCAGGTCGGCGGGGAGAGATTGGAGAAACACCAGCCATTGATCCGGACGGCGCAAGTGTCGGCAGTATCGCGCGTAGGCCCACATGGAGGAGGCCGCATCGCGATGCTGAGCGAGCTCTCTAAACAGCTCAATTGCTTTTCGAGAGGAGGACGCCAGGCGAAATCCGTCGCACTCAAGAAGTGCAAGATAGGCCCTCCTCTGCAGGGCATGGGCCAGGTCAATCTTGTGCCCTTGGGCCTGGGCCTGAGCCTCCGCAGTTTCGACGTGGAAACTTGCCTGGCGGACCTCGCCCAAGGCAAGGAGGCTGGACACGAGGTTCAGTCTGGCGAGCGTTAGGTGGGACCGCTGGGAGAGACTCTCGGCCAAGCGGAGCGCCCTGTGCGCCCACCACGCGCCCTTGGCGAAGGCGCCCATCTCCCCGAGGAGCGCCGAGAGGTTGTTGGCGGCCTCTGTTTCCCTGTGAGCGAGGCCTGCCCTCCGGAAAATGCGCGCGGCCCGGCGCAGGTACTGCTCCCCTTTTTGCGGGTTCCCCTCCACCCAGGAGGCATTTCCCAGGTTCATCAGCGCCACGCCCCTCCACAAGGCCATGCCGCCTACGTCAGGACTCGCCAGGATCACCGCTAGTTGCCGCTTGGCCTCCCTCATTCTCCCTGTGGGGCCGTAAACGCGGCCCACGAGGTTGAGCCTC
>JBFLVU010000189.1:0-5202 GCA_040758175.1 Acidobacteriota bacterium
GGCGCGGCGGCGCCTCCCCCGGACCCCCACCCGCCGTGTGGCGAGGGCCCATTCCTTATGGAACTTCTAACTCGCCACATTAGAGAGAGGGCCTCGGAACCGCCATCGCCCTCATCGAACGGCCAGCGGACCGAGCCCAAGGGTCTGGAGCGGCCCTTCCAGCTCCCTCCTGTCTCCCACAATCACCCACGAGAGGCGTGCGGGGACAAGGATTCCCCTCCCCGCCCGGATCACCTGCTCCAGGCTCAAGGACCGCAGGGCATCGAGGAACCGCGCGTGGTAATCGAGGGGAAGCCCGTAGCGCCAGAGCGCCGCCAGCCCTCCGGCGAGCTGGGCCTGGGTCTCGAAGTTTTGTGGATGCCGCAGGACAAGGCTTTCGCGCGCCTTGAGGAACTCGTCCTCCGTGACGGGCGACGCGCCGAGGATCCGCTCGACCTCTCCCAGAACCTCCCGGAGCGACTCCACCGTCTTGTCCGCCTGCACGGCGGAGCCGAAGATCCACGGGCGGATTCCCGGTTTGGGATCCAGGTAGGCATGGGCCCCGTAGGTGAAGCCTTTGTCCTCCCGGAGGTTCATGTTGATCCGGCTGGTGAACTGTCCCCCGAGGACGGCGTTGAAAACGAGGAAGGCCGGATCCATGGGATCCGTTCGGGCCAAGGCGGGGAGGCCCGCCGTGATGTAGGCCTGGGGGGCCCCGGGCTTGTCCACGAGCAGAATTCGGCCTCCGGGCAGAAACCGGTCGGGGTCGGGCTCCTCGGGGGCGGCGTCCGCCGGCGCCCACGACCCGAAGCAGGTTTCAGCCGCCGCCAGGGCCTCCTCCCGGCCGACATCCCCCACGAACGCGAGGAGAGTGCGCCCGGGGTTGTACCGCTCCCGATAGAAGTCCAGGGCCTCTTCGCGACGGAAGGACTCGAGGCTTTCCGGATGGCCGTCGGTGGGATGGCCGTAGGGGGAGGCCTCGCCGAAGAGGAGAGCCTTGAGGGCTCGGTCCCCCAGCTCCGGGGCCTCGTCCAGGCGTCTCAGGAGGGAGGCCAGATGCTCCTTGCGGACGCGCTCCACGTCGGCCAACCGGAATTCGGGCCGGAGAAGGACGTCCGCCAGGAGCGCCGTGCCCTCCCTCAAACGCTCCCGCAATAGGGTGAGAGAGAGGGTGACCTTTTCCGCGTCCACCCGGGTCGCCAGGGCTGTGGCCATGCGCTTCTGCCGTATCGCGAGAGCCACCGCGTCCTGGCCCGCCGCCGCCTCGTCCAGGAGCCCCGCGGTGAAAAAGGCGAGCCCCGGCCGGTCGGTGGGATCCAAAGCGCTGCCCGCTCCGAGCACCGCCGCCACGGAGACCAAGGGGACCGTCGGGTCCGTCAGGGTCCAGACTTCGATTCCGTTATCCAGCCTGTCCCTGTGGACCTCGGGGAAGGCAAAGGGGCGCATTTCGCCCGCCGCAGGTAGTTCGCCCCGGTCCAGGACGGAGGGCCTGGGACGCCTGGGGACGACGGAGACGGCGGCATAGCCGTCCCTGCCGAGGAACCGGCGCGCCGCGCCCGCCACGTCCTCGGCGGACACCCGGGCATAGCGGCCGAGTTCCCCCTCGAGGCCACCGGGATCGCCTGCAAAGACCTCGTAGTAGTTGAGCATGTCGCTCACGCTGCCGAACCCCCCCACCATCTGAAGGCGCTTCAGGACGCCCACGGTGAGGGAATCCACGGCGGCCTGGACCTCCTCGGGCGCCACCCCGTCCCGGCCGATGCGCTCCATCTCCTCCCAGAGGGCGTCCTCGGCCCGATCGAGGGAGATCTCCGGCCGCACCGTGACCACCGCTTGAAAAGAGCCGGCGACCTCGCCCGACAGGTGACCGCACCAGACCGACTGAGCCAGGTTCTCTTCGATCTGCAGGCGCTTCACCAGACGGGAGTCCTTTCCCGTGGCCAGGACATAGGCCAGGACCGAGAGGGGGGCGTCGTCGGCCGTCAACTGGCAGACCGTGGGCCAAGCCAAGGTCAGGCGGGGGAGCTGGACGCGGTCTTCCACGGTTTCCCGGAAGGCTTTCCGCAGGACGGGGATCCAGGGCGCCACCGGCGACACCGTTGGGCCCGCGGGAATCTCTCCGAAAAGGCGCGCCACTTTCTCCAGCGTCCGCGCGGGATCCACGTCGCCCGCGACGCAGAGGGTCGCGTTGCTGGGCGTGTAGTACTTGGAGAAGAAGGCGTGGACGTCCTCCAAGGACGCGGCGTCGAGGTCCGACATGGAGCCGATGACGGAGTGGTGGTACGGGTGTCCCTCCGGATAGAGGTTGGCCAGGAGGACCTCCTCCGCCACGCCGTAGGGCTCGTTTTCCACGGTCTGTCGCCGTTCGTTCTTCACGACCTCCCGCTGGTTGTCCAGCTTCTCCTGGTTCAGGCCGGGGAGGAGCCACCCCATGCGGTCGGCCTCCAGAAACAAGGCGCGCTCCAGGTAGGACGCCGCAACGACCTCCCAGTAGTTGGTCCGGTCCTCGGATGTGGAGCCGTTGAGCCGAGCGCCCACTTCCTCCAGGGACCGGAAGTAATCCTGGGGACTGTGGGCGGACCCCTGAAACATCATGTGCTCGAACAGGTGCGCGAGGCCCGTCCTGCCCGGCCGTTCATCCTTGCTTCCCACGTGGTACCAGAGGTCCACCGCGGCTTGGGGAAGGCGGTGGTCCTCGTAGAGGATCAAAGTGAGGCCGTTGGGAAGGCGGTGCTTCTCGAAGCGGAGTCTGAATCGGCTCGATGCGTCGGGAGACATGGGCGAACCTCCTCCACCGGCGGGGCGGTCGGGTGGGGAGTATACCAGAGGAGGCACCCACCCCCTGACCGGGCGCGGGCCCTCTCCTCTTGCTTGCCATCTGGGTACATGGTACGTTGAGGCATCTTTGATGGGAGTCCAAACCATGAGAAAGATCCTCGTCGTTCTTCTCGGCGCCACCCTCGTCGTTCTCCTGGCTTCCTGCAACCTATCGAACCTCATGAAGGGCGGCCAACAGGAGACCAATGAAGTGGCGAACGAACCCGCGACCCCGCCCGAGACCGAGACGCCCCCGTCCGCCACCACGCCCTCGGGCACGCAGACCACTCGGCCCGCCACCCCCTCCACTCAGGGGACGACGCGTCCCGCGACCCCATCCACCCAGGGGTCCACCCAACCCGTGACGCCCCCCCCCGCCGAGGTCCGCGAGGCCAAGGCCTTTCTCGGAGTCATCTTCGTCACCGATCTCAAGGAGGGCATGTTCCGCGTCAAGTCCGACACGGACACCCTGCTCGACCACAGCTTCTCGGGCAAGGACATCCGCGTGGAGCGGGAGCTCAAGGTCCCCGCCGGCACACAGACCTTGAAGTTCATCGTCATCAACAAAGCGGGTGCGCGCGGCATCCGCACCCTGGATGTGAACTACAAGCCCCGCACGCATCACACCGTCCGGGTCGTCTGCAAGGAATCGCCCGGCAACATCGCCTTGGAGATCCTGGAGTAGCCTGGGCGGGCCTTAAGACAAGGCGGCCGGCCTTCGGGCCGGCCGCTTTCGTCTCCAGGGGAACAGTCCGAGGGCCGTGGGCGTTCCTGGGGGAAAAGGAGCTTTTCCCATGCATCGAGGGAAGGCAGTCCTCGCCGCCGTGTTCGGATCTCTCTTCGTCGGGGCGGCCTTATTATCTGGCGCCCCCGCCCCGTCGTTCGACATCCGGATCCAGCCCATCCTGGACCGGGACTGCGTCGAATGTCACGGGACCAAGCGCGCGAAGGCCCGGCTGGATCTCAGCGCGGGCCGGGCCCGTTCGAACCTCGTCGGGATCCCCTCCTCGGAGCGGCCCGAAATCCTGCGCGTGTCACCGGGCGACCCGGAAAAGTCCTACCTCTGGCTCAAGTTGGACCACAGCGCCACGGAGGGATCGGGCATGCCCAAGGGCCTCTTCTTCTCCAAGAAGCTCTCCCAGGACGATCTCGACCTGATCCGGCTCTGGATCGAGGCGGGCGCTCCGGAATAGCCCGGGAGGGTCCCCCCCGCTTGAGTTGCCGCCCGCGGGGTGTCGTATTACATTCCAACCAGACATCGCGAGGGAGGATCCCATGCCGCTATTCGTTCTGATGACACGACTGGCCCCGGAAACCATGCACGACGCCGAGGGACGGAGGGCACGAGGGAAGGAATGGCTAAAAAAGGTCAAGGACGCGTGCCCGGAGGTCAAGTGGCTGTCCCACTTCGCGATCCTTGGTCCGTACGACTTCCTCGACATCTACGAGGCGCCGGATGCGGAGGCCGCTCACAAGGTATCGCTTATCACGCGGGCCCAGGGGGCGCTGCACGTGGAGAGCTGGCAGGCCTTGCCCTACGAGGACTACCTCCGCGTCCTCGGCCAGGTGAAGCCCTAGATCGACATCCCAAGCCGGAGTCTGGATCCCAAACCAAGAAGGGCCGGCATCTGCCGGCCCTTCGTGTGAAATCAGTGGATCTCGCGCGGCGGCGGAGGTCAGCCGTCTGCGCGCTTTAGGCTTTGGAGGGCCGCCCCGAGCTTCTCCGACAGGACGTCGCCGAGGTTCAGGCCCGCGGAGGGAGGAGGAGCGGAGGGACGAGCTTCGGGCCTCTCCCTGCGGGGAGGCCGCTCGGCGGCGGGTTTGGGCTCCGGCGGCGGAACCGGCGGAGGGGCATCCTTGCCCATCTTGGCCCGCACCGTCCGGATCTTCTCGGAGAGTTCCTTGCCCGTGGCATCCACGCCGGCGAGGCGTTTGCGCTTCTCCTCGACCCATCCCTTCAACTTTTCCGCCCCGGCCGAATCTTTGGACGCGCCGAGGCGCCGTTCGAGGTCCGCGATCTCGGTTTCGATCTTGCCCTTGAGCTCCTGGTTCTTGTGGAAGGCCGTCTCCCAGCGGGTGAGGTGTTCCACCATCCGGTCGAGCCACTCGTGGTGCTTCTGCTTGCGTTCGACCTTCAGGGTTTCGATGCGCTCGGAGGACTTTCTCCAAGCGGCCCTCAGGACTCCGCGGACGCGCTCCTTCTCCGCGGGGGAGAGGGACGATTCCTTGACCTCGGTCTGGAAGGTCCGGATGGCCGTCTGGACCCCGTGGGGGTCCTCTCCCTCCGCTTGGGCGAGCAGGGTCTCCGCCCTCTCTCTCAAAGCCGAGAGGATCTTTCCCCGAGTCGCGTTACGCCGGGAGATGTTTGGCTCCCCGCCCACGCCCCACAATGGCCCCCCCGCCACA
>JBFLVU010000190.1:0-5197 GCA_040758175.1 Acidobacteriota bacterium
CGCCGGCGGCTCCTTGACGGGCGCGCTCTTCCCCTCGGCCCTCCTGCTGGCCGGAGAGGCGCGCGGGGCCGGACTTTACGCCGCCGACGTGGCCGGGGGGTTCGCGGGCGCCCTTCTGGGAGGCCTCCTTCTCCTTCCCTTCCTAGGACTTCCCGCCTCGGCCGCGGCGCTGGCGCTCCTCTTCCTCGCCCTCGCCGCCTGGGCGCGCTGACATCGTCTGGCCCTCCCCGCAAGCCGGGTGGTAGGATGGAGGCCTGTCCGGGGAGCGCGTCCGCATGAAACGCAAGTGGGCTCTGCCCGCCCTGCTGTTCTTCTCCTGGGCGGTCCTGCTGTACGGCAACTGGTGGGTGGGGCTTTTCGAATCCTCCGAGGCGAGATACGCCGAGGTGGCGCGCGAGATGGCGGCCACGGGGGACTTCCTCTCCCCCCAGGTGGACTACGTCCACCACTTCACCAAGCCGCCCCTGACCTACTGGATCACCACGATGGGGTACGCCCTCTTCGGGGAGACGGCCTTCGGCGCGCGGTTCTTCCTATCCATCGCGGCGCTTTGGGTCCTGGTCCTCACGGCGGGGCTGCTCCGGGAGAAGGAGGAGGAGGGAACGGGCTTCGAGGCGGCTGCCGTGCTGGCCTCCTCGCTCCTCTTCTTCTTCATGGGCAAGGTCCTGACCACCGACATGTATCTGACCCTGTGGACCACCGCGGGGTTCTTCCTGTGGGCGCTCCTCGAGGGAGGGAGGCTCTCCCCCAGGGCCTTCGCCTGGACCTTCGGCCTGGTGGCCGGCGCCGCCTTCCTGACCAAGGGCCCGGTGGCCCTCCTCGTCTGGGCCTGCGTGCTGGTCCCCTACGGGCTTTGGAAGGACCGCGGCCGCTGCCTTCGCCCCTTCAAGGACCCTCGGCTCTGGTTCGCCTTCGTCGCGGTGGCCCTGCCGTGGTTCGTGGCCGTGGGCCTCCGCCACCCGGGCCTCCTGGCCTACATGGCGGGACGCGAGGCGGCCGAAGCGGCGGTGTCGGCCAAGCGCTTCCACCCGGGGCCCTGGTACTACTACGTCCCCGTCCTCCTGGGCGGGTTTCTTCCCTGGTGGGGCCTGCTCGCCTTCCGGTGGCGGAAGCTGGGGGATCCCAAGCTCCGCCTGTGGCTCCTCTGGGCCGTGGTCCCGATCCTCGTGTGGTCGCTCTTTCCCTCCAAACTGCCGACCTACATCCTCCCTTCCTTTCCGGCGTGGGCGCTGCTCGCCGCGTCCCTCCTGAAGGAGGATCCGGAGGAGCGAAGGCCCCTCCTGCCGTGGATCGTCCTGCCCCTGCTCGCCGCGGGCGCGGCGGCTGTGCTCGCGTCCCTGGGACTGCGGGAGGCGCCGTCGGGCCTCGGGTCCGTCACGCTCGGCCTCTTCGGGCTCTCGGCGGCCTGCGGAGTCGCTGGAAGCCTCCTGGGGGCCGCGGGCCGGACCCGGTGGGCCTTCGCGGGGGCGCTGGCGGCCCTGTTCTGCATCCAGGCGGCGGTGCCCCACGCCGCCGTGGATCTCGACGAAAGGATCAAGACCGCCGAGCGCATCGGGATCGCCCTGCGGGACCTGCGGGCGCCCGGGGAGGCCATCCTCGAATACCGGGTGACCCTCTTCTCCATCCCCTTCTACGCGCGGGAAAGGGTGGCGGCCTACGACAACAACTTCCTGCGGAAGAAGTTCGTGGCCGACCGGCCCGCCCACATCCTCCAGGACCCCGAACACTTGAGGGAGTACCTGGCCGCCCACCCCCGGTTGTGGGTCGTGGCCGACGGGGATGCCGAGAAGACCCTCCACGGGGACGTCCCCGGCCTCGCGCTCGTCCTGCGCGAGGGGCGTCACAGCCTCTGGGCCTCCCCCTCCGTCGCCGAGAGACTGGCCGAGGGGCGGACCGCCCGGTGACCGCTCCTACTTTCTCCGGTAGTCCTGGCCGTCCATGGAGACCGTAAGGCACATTTCGAGGAGGCGGGAGCGGGCACGGACTCCGATGCGGGACTCGAGGGAGGCCTCTCCGGAGGCGGGCGCGTCGAGGTAGTTGGTGGTGCAGAGGGTGGGGCGCAGTTCGCTGTGGCGCTGGCTCACCAGGTAGAGGAGGGTGTCCTGGGCCCAGGCCGAATCCCGGCACCCCAGTTCGTCGATGAGGAGGAGGGGCGCCTCCACCAGGGGCGCAAGGATGTCGTACTCCGTCTCCCCCGCCTCCCTCCGACCGTAGGAGGCCCAGATCTCCCGGTAGAGTTCGTTGAGGTCGGCGAAGAGGACGGGGATGCCCTTTCTCAGGAGAAGTTCTTGGAGAACGGAAACGGCGAGGTGGGTCTTGCCCACACCGCACGGTCCCATGAAGAGGAGCCCCGACGGCCTGTCCCTGGGAAAGGCGGGGAAATCCTCGGCGTATTTCCTGGCCAGGAGGAGGGCCTTCTCCTGGGAGGCGTTTCGCGGCCGGAAGGTCTCGAAGACGCAGGCGTTGCGGTAGCGCTGGGGGATGCCCGCCCGGGCCACGAGGCGGGAGATGCGGTCGGCGTTGCGGCACGAGCAGGTGGCCGCCACCAGGCGGCCCTCCTTCTCCTGGACCACGTAGCCCGTCCCGTGGCAGGAGGGGCAGGCTCTCGGCGTCATGGCGCTTTCCTCCGGGGGACGGGGCGTCTCCCATGCCCGGACGGCCGGGCGGCGGGGGGACGGCGGATCAGGAGCCCTCGCGCTTCTGGATCCCGTACTCCTTCATCTTCCGCCAGAGCGTGACGCGGCTGATGCCGAGCCTCTCCGCGGTGCGGTTGATCTTCCACCCGTTGGCGTCGAGCAGCTTGAGGATCAGGTCCCGCTCCACGGTCTCCAGGGGAGAGTGGATCTGGTAGAGCTCGGCGGGGGCCTCCTCGGGCGGAGCCGCCGGGAGCGGGAGGTCCCGGCTCCGGATGATGCCGTCCCGGCATCGAATGGCGGCGTGCTCGATGAGGTTCTCGAGTTCGCGGATGTTGCCGGGGAAGTCGTACTCGATCAGGCGCGCCAGGACCTCTTCCTCCACGCCCTCGATGCGCTTCTGGGGCATCTTGGCGGCGATCTTCCGCATGAAGTGGTCCACGAGGAGCGGGATGTCGTCCTTGCGGTCCCTCAGCGCCGGCAGGTGGATGCGGAAGACGTTGAGCCTGTAGAAGAGGTCCTGCCGGAACCCGCCCTCCTGCATGGAGGCGGCCAGGTCCCGGTTCGTCGCGGCGATCACCCGGGCGTCGATCTTGACGGTCTTGGAGGAGCCGACGCGCTCCATCTCCCCTTCCTGGAGGACCCGGAGGAGCTTCACCTGCGTCGAGGGGGGAATCTCGCCGATCTCGTCCAGAAAGAGAGTGCCCCCGTGGGCCATCTCGAACCGGCCCATCTTGTCGGCGACGGCCCCTGTGAAGGCCCCGCGGACGTGGCCGAAGAGTTCGCTCTCGAGGACCCCTTCGTTGAGGGCCGCGCAATTCACCTTGACGAAGGAGCGGTTCTTCCTCAGGGAGTGGAAGTGGATGGCGCTGGCCACCAGCTCCTTTCCCGTTCCGCTCTCGCCGGTGATCAGGACCGTGGAGTCGGTCTCGGCCACCATGCGGATGAGGTCGAAGACCTCGTGCATGGCCGCGTTGGCCCCCACGATGTTGGAGAAGGAGAAGCGCTCCTCGGCCTGCTCCTGCAGGCGGACCACCTGGGTCGTGTCGGTGAAGATCTCCACGCCGCCCACCACCTTGCCCGCGGCGTCCCTCAGGAGAATCACGCTCGTGCGGCAGTTGAGCATCTGCCCGTTCCGGCCGCGGTAGAACATGGAGAGTCCCGAGAGGTCGCTGTCCTGCTGGAGCGCCCGGGTCATGGGGCAGGAGTACTCGCACTCGGAAGAGTGGGTCACGCTCTTGCAGCGGTGGTCGAGGGCGTCGCCCTCCTTTACGCCGAGGAGGCCCCGGGCCGCCTCGTTGATGAAAACGATCTTCCTCTCCACGTTCGTGACGATGACCCCGTCGTTCATCGCATCGAGGATGCGCCGAGCGTTGGGATCAGGAATCAGCTTTTCCAAGTTTCCCCCTCACTTCGTCCACGATGCGGGAGGCCTCGCTCCCGTTGCAACGATGGTACGCCGTATCCCCGCGGCAGACAAGGACGTTGGGGCCCTCACCGCACATGCCCAGGCAGGAGACGTAGGAGACCTTCACCGACTTCGCGGGCAGATCCCTCACGGCCTGTTTGAGGGCCACGCGGACCCGCTCCGGGTTCCCTCTTTTCGAGCAGGCATCGCCCTTGCACACCAGCACGTAGACCCGGTCGCGCGGATCCACCTCTTGGCTCATGATTCTCCCCCTTCCGCCAGGGTCGCGCGGAGGGCGGCGGCAAAGGCCGCCGTGTCCTCGACCGTCGTGCCGCGCCCGAGGCTGATCCTCAGGACGGTGCCGGCGCACCGTTCCGGGATGCCCATTCGGGCCAGGACTCGCGGAAGGCCCGATCCGCCGCTGTGGCACGCCGAGCCGATGGCCACGGCCACTCCCCTCCCGTCGAGGGCGCGAACGAGGGCCGGGGCGTCCGCTCCGGGCAGGCTCACGAGAGAGGTGTTCGGAAGGCGAGGGGCATCCTCCCCGAAGACTCGCGCGCCGTGCACCGAGCGCAGGCGCTCCTCCAGCGAATCCCGGAGGCGCTCCACGGCGGGCCACCCGGAGAAGCCCGAGGAGGCGAGACGGCAGGCGGCCCCCATGGCCGCGGCCAGGGGCACGGCCTCGGTGGAGGCGCGCCGCCCCCTCTCCTGTCCGCCCCCCAAGAGCATCGGTTCGAGGGGCGCCCCGGATCGGACCGCCAGGGCGGCAACCCCCTTCGGGCCGTAGAACTTGTGGGCCGCTACCACGAGGTAGTCGGGCAGGGCCTCGTCCCAACGGAGCGGGACCTTCCCCGCCGCCTGGACCGCGTCCGTGTGGAAGAGGGCGCCCCACCGACGGCAGAGGGCGCCCACCGAATCGAGGGGCTGGAGGACTCCGGTCTCGTTGTGCGCCTGCAGGACGGATACGCAGGCCACGTCGGCGCCCATGAGCCCCTCCAGGGCCTCCAGGTCGAGGACGCCCCGGCCGTCCACGGGGACCTCTTCCACCACCGCGCCGAGGGCCTCGAGGGCGTCCTGCTGGCCGAGAACGGAAGGGTGCTCGACGGCGGAGAGGAGCACCCTTCTCCTGCCGCTCCGGCCGAGGGCCGCCGAGCGA
>JBFLVU010000191.1:0-2671 GCA_040758175.1 Acidobacteriota bacterium
CGAAGGGGCCGACACCCACGACCTGCTCTGGAACGCCGCCCAGACCCAGATGGTTCGGACCGGATGGATGCACGGCTACCTTCGCATGTACTGGGCCAAGAAGATCCTCGAATGGACGCGCTCCCCTGCTCAGGCCTTCGAGATCGCCGTCCGCCTCAACGACCGCTACCAGCTCGACGGCCGGGACCCCAACGGATACACGGGCGTGGCATGGGCCGTGGGAGGCAAGCACGACCGTCCGTGGCCTCCCAACAAGCCCGTCCTGGGCCTGATCCGTCCCATGTCGGAGGCCGGTTGCCGGCGCAAGTTCGACGTGGAGGCCTACATCCGGGGCGTGGAGGAGGGACGGCTGTAGGGATGGAGGCAGGGAAGCCGGGAGACAGGGAGACAGGGAAAGACGGCGAAGCGGCGTCGGGCGGGAGTCGGCCGGGGCTCCGCGTTTCCTGCCGTCGGTGCGGGCCCCACCTCACACAAATGGAAAGGCGGCCACGGTGGCGGGAAACTCTCCCGCCGGACCCGACACGGTGACCCCTGCGTTTTCCTCGGCGCCCAGGGCGGGATGGAGGTAGGCGAAGGCGCAGGTCTTTCCGACGAGAGGAGAGAATCGCGCCGAAGAAAGCGTTGCGGCATCGCGTCCCTTGACCCTCACGGCGTCGCCCGGCTCCGCGGGGCCTTCCACGAGAAGCCCGGTCCGGACCCTCTTGAGGCTTCCGTAGGTGCGGACCCGGGCCACGATCTCCTGTCCCAGGTAGCATCCCTTGTCCCAGGACACGTGGCCGGGAAGGCGGGCCTCGGGGAAGAGGGTCTCCTCCGTGAGGTCCGCCCCGAATCGCGGCAGACCCGCCTCGGTCCGGGCCGTCTCCAGAAGGTCCCAGCCCGCGGGCAGGGCCCCCCCCGCGGCGAGCGCGCGCCACAAGTCGCCCGAGTGAGTTCGGGGGCAGAGGAGGTCCAAGCCGGGCCGGCCCGTGCGGGGAACGCGGAGAATCCGGACGGGCGTTCCCCCGAAGAGGGCCGTGGCGTGGCCGCACGAGGGGAGTCCCGCGCCGTCCGTTCCCAGCACGGCCGCCACGGTCTCCCCGGCCAGCGGCCCCTGGACGGAAAGGAGCGAGGAGTCCTCGGCGCAGTCCGAGATCGCCACCCGGGAGGAGAGCCGGAATTTCAGGAGCCTCTCCACCAGGGAGGGTCCCAGCCCGGGTTCGCCCTCAAGGAGAAAGGCGTCCTCCGTCGCGAAAACCCGAACCTCGGCGAGGATGTGGGAGCGCCGGTCGAGGAAGCAGGCGTGGGCACCCGTTCCGGGCAGGAGGCCGTCCACGCGCTGGGTGACGAGTCCATTGAGAAAGCGGCCCCGGTCCTCCCCCGAAAGGGACACGCGCGCGTGGTCCGAGAGGTCCAACAGGACGGAGGACCGTTCGAGGGCCTCGTACTCCTGGTCGAAGGGGCCGTAGGCCGTGAGGCGCTCGCGACCGTAGCGGGCCCGAAAGTTCGCTCCCCGCGCCTCGTGAAATCCCCTGTCCAATGCGTCCATGGTTCCGCGCTCCTTCCCCTGGCCGCCCTTCCCGGGCGGCGGGAGAGGATGAAACAGCGCGGGCCGCGGATGCCTTCCCGGAGCGGTCAGGACTCCTGCGCTTCCACGGTCTCCAGGATGCGGATGTTCCTCCGGGCGAGCTCCCTTAAAAACTCCTCGTACACGGGGCCGGCGACGGCGTCCTCGGGGGCCACGAGGCCTCGCTCCTTGATGAGCCCTTTCCCGATGAAAACGGCGGATATCGCCGCCGGAAATCCCGTGACCCGACCCATGCCCGAAATACCGCTCACCGGGTCCGGGCCCTCCCACATGTGGTAGGAGATCCGGACGGGCTTTCCGCCCCGTGTGCCCCTTACCGTGTTGTACATGACGCAGACGTCCCCTTCTCCGGGCCGCGGCTTCAGCCGGGGTTCGATGCAGGCGAGGAGGACCTCACGCGGCGCCACACGGACGCCGTTCACCTCCACCGGTTCGAGGTCCAGCAGTCCGCACTCCTTCAGCGTCTCCACGCCGCCCCAGTGGCCCGGCCAGCGGACCGTCTTCTCGGAGAACTCCCTCAAGCCCGGCCGGGTGTAGATGAAACTCGGCATGCCCGGAGTGACGGCGCACTCGAGGACCTCGTCCACGCCGAAGCGGTCGAAACGGAAGGTCTCCCGGTCTGTGGCCGCGTCCACCTCCACCTGCTTCCCGCCCTTCAGTACAAAGAGCTTCACGTTGTACTCGCGCAGGACGTGGGAGAAGGCCCAGGTGATCATGTACCGCAGGGGGTGGTTGGCCGCCGCCTCCTTGGAGGGGATGCCCCCCACCCGTGCGATGCAGGAGTGGGCCTCATCGAGCTTCCGGATGGCCTCCCCGCAGGTTAGGTTCGAGAGCCCAGGGGCGAAGCCGATGCCGTCGAGGAAGGTCACGCCGTTTCGAAGGGCCGTCTCGTGGAGGTAGTCCCCGTAGGTGTATAGGTCCATGCCCTCGGGCAGTCGCAGGCCCTCGGTCTCGTAGAGGTCGGGGCGGAGGTGGTACTCCTCCAGCATGTCCACGTGGTGGACCCCCGCCTCCAGGACCGCCCGGGCCAGGGCGTAGGATGTGTGGCGGTCCGGGAGGGCGGACACCACGACGTCGTACCGGACCGCGAGCCGCTTTACGGCGTCC
>JBFLVU010000191.1:2681-5119 GCA_040758175.1 Acidobacteriota bacterium
GCTGACGTCCAGAGCGTGCATGGCCACCTTCGGGCTGTCGAGCCAGGTTCGCGCCGCATCCAGGGCGTCCAGTCGCCGGGCGGCCAGGCCCACCTGCTCCACAGAATCCTCGCGGACGAGGTCGTAGGCCACCGCCCGCCCCATCTTCCCGTTCCCGCCGAACACGAGAATCTTCATGGGTCACCGCCTTTCTTCCGCTTCCTGTTTGGCCGCATTGTCTTCCCCCTCCCCCGGCGGGGTCAAGGCCTTTAATACGGGGACACAATACTGATTTCGCCGCGCTACCGGGACACAATACGATTGCTTCGAGCCACCCAAGGCCTTGGGGGAATTGCTTTGCCGAGTCTCCAAGCCGCCTTTATCCGTTTCCCGGCTCAGCGGCCCCTCGGGGCTCGAGCAGGTGCGGGATGACGGGGCTGGCGAATGTCTCCGGGCGCGTGCGTGTCGCACACGCAGACCTTGACAGGAGGCATGGAGGGAGGAGCGGAAGGAGGAACGGAGGCATGATATCGGTATTGTGTCCCCTTATTTCCAAAATCAAGCGGTTTCGGGTAGGATGCGGCTTTCCGGCAAGGGACGCCGGGACACTTCGAGGAAGGACTCCCCATGGCCAAGCGAGACGAGAAGGCGATCACGCCCCGCGGCGAGGACTACAGCCAGTGGTACCAGGACATCGTCCTGAAGGCGGAGCTGGCGGACTATTCCCCCGTGAAGGGGTGCATGGTCATCCGCCCCACGGGGTACGCCCTCTGGGAGGCCACCCAGCGGGCTCTGGACGGGATGTTCAAGGAGACGGGCCACGTCAACGCCTACTTCCCCCTCTTCATCCCCATGTCCTTTCTCTCGAAGGAGGCCGAGCACGTGGAGGGCTTCGCCAAGGAGTGCGCCGTGGTGACCCACCACCGCCTCAGCGCCAAGGAGGGCGGGGGCGTGGAGCCCTCTCCCGACAGCGTCCTCGAAGAGCCCCTCATCGTGCGGCCCACCTCCGAGACCATCATGTACGCCATGTACGCCAAGTGGATCCGCAGTTACCGCGACCTGCCGCTCCTGCTCAACCAGTGGGCCAACGTGGTCCGGTGGGAGATGCGCACGCGCCTCTTCCTGCGGACCACCGAGTTCCTCTGGCAGGAGGGGCACACGGCCCACGCCACCCACGAAGAGTCGTGGGAGGAGGTGGTGCGCATCCTCGACATCTACGCCCGCTTCGCCCAGGAATGGATGGCCGTGCCCGTGATCAAGGGCCTCAAGAGCGAGTCGGAGAAGTTCGCGGGAGCCCTCCAGACCACCTGCATCGAGGCCATGATGCAGGACGGGAAGGCCCTTCAGGCGGGGACGAGCCACGACCTGGGCCAGAACTTCGCCCGGGCCTTCGACGTGAAGTTCCAGGATGAGAAGGGCGAGTGGCAGCACTGCTGGCAGACATCGTGGGGCGTCTCCACGCGCCTCATCGGAGCCCTCATCATGGCCCACAGCGACGACCAGGGCCTCGTGCTCCCGCCCCGCCTCGCCTCCACGCAGGTGGTCATCGTCCCCATCTACAAGGACGACGCGGGCCGGGCGAGGGTGCTCGAATCCGCGGGGGCCTTGAAGTCCCGCCTCATGGAGGCCGGTTTCGGCGCGGTCCTCGACGAGCGGGACACGGTGAGCCCGGGGTTCAAGTTCAACGAGTGGGAGATGAAGGGCGTCCCCGTCCGGCTGGAGATCGGCCCCCGGGACGTGGACCAGGGCGCCTGCGTGGCCGTGCCGCGGGTCCCCACGCGGGACCTGCGCGAGGGCGAGAAGCGGCAAAAGGAGACCGTCCCGCTGGAGCGCGCGCCGGAGGTCCTCCGTGGCCTCCTCGACGACATCCAGAAGGCCCTCTTTGCGAGGGCGCTGGCCTTCCGCGAGGAGCGGACCTGGCCCGTGGACGACTACGCCGACTTCCGGGAGCGCATCGAGGGAGGCGGTTTCTTCCTGGGCCACTGGTGCGGATCGGGGGACTGCGAGACCCGGGTGAAGGACGAGACCAAGGCCACGCTCCGGTGCATCCCCTTCGAGGCTCCGGCCGAGGCGGGGAAGTGCCTGGTCTGCGGCGGCGAAAGCCCGCGGCGCGTCATTTGGGCACGGGCGTACTGATCGAAACGTAGGAGGCCTCTCCAGAGGCCGGCCGGTGGCTCTGGCGACACGGTCCTGCTCGTAAGGATGGAATCGCGCTCTGGAGAGCGCTCCTGCACGGAGTTCGTCATGAGTGCCTCCCCCGACAAGCTCCCCCGCCTCCGCCTCCAGAAAGGCCGCCTGAAGCGGGTCCTCTCGGGACACCCGTGGGTCTTCTCCAACGAACTCCAGGAGGTGCCCCCCCTCGAGCCCGGCTCCCTCGTCCTCGTGGACGGGCCGGGCGGCGAGCCCCTCGGCGCGGGAACGTACAACCCGCGCACGCTCATCGCCGTTCGCTGGCTCGC
>JBFLVU010000192.1:0-5097 GCA_040758175.1 Acidobacteriota bacterium
GTCGGCCTCCATCTTCTTGACCGTGTCCGCGACGCCGAGGGCGTCCCAGGTCTCGAAGGGCCCGAGCTCCCAGTTGAAGCCCCACTTGATGGCCGTGTCGATGTCCACGATGGTGTCGGCGATCTCCCCCATGCGGTTGGCCGAGTAGGCCAGGGTGTCCTTCACGATGCGCCAGGCGAAGGCGCCCGCGCGGTCGTCGGCGAAGACCACCGTCTTGATGCGCTGGCCGGGGTCGTGGACGCCCTTGACCTTCTTGAGGGACGGGATGTCCGGCTTCTCCTGCGGCACGTACTCCAGGGTCTTGGCGTCGAGGACGAGGATCTCCTTCTTCCCCATGTCCTTCTTCTCGACCTTGAAGAAACCGGCCTTGGACTTGCGGCCCAGGATGCCCTTGGCCACCATGCCGGAAAGGAGCTCGGGGATCTCGAAGGCCCACTTGGCCTCGTCGTCGGGGCACCCTTCCTTGAGGGTGTTGACCACGTGGATGAAGGTGTCCAGCCCCACCAGGTCCGCCGTCCCGAAGGAGGCGCTCTTGGGGCGCCCCAGGGCCGACCCCGTGATGGCGTCCACCTCGTCGAAGCGGTAGCCCATGTCCAGCGTGGCGTGGAGGGTCGCCATCATGCCGAATACGCCGATGCGGTTGCCCACGAAGTTCGGCGTGTCCTTCCCGTACACGATGCCCTTGCCCAGGCGGAAGGTGCCGAAGTCGGCGATGAGCTTCACGACCTCGGGGTCGGTCTCCTCTCCCGCCACGAGCTCCAGCAGGTGCATGTAGCGCACCGGGTTGAAGAAGTGGGTGACGAGGAAGTTCTTCCGGAAGTCCGCTCCCCGCCCCTCCACCATCTTCTTGATGGGAAGGCCCGAGGTGTTCGAGGAGACGATGGTCCCCGGGCGGATCGCCTTCTCCACCTTCTCGAAGAGCTTCTGCTTGATGTCGAGGCGCTCCACTACCACCTCGATGACCCAGTCGCACTCGTTCAGGCGCTGGAGGTCGTCCTCGAAGTTGCCCACCTCGATGAGGCTCATGAACTTCTTGTGGTAGATGAGGGCCGGCTTGCTCTTCTGGATGGCCTCCAGGCCCTTGAGGCCGAACTTGTTGCGGAAGCGCTTGTCTTCCTTGGTCAGGCCGGCCTTCTGGTCGTCCGGGCCGAGGTCCGGCGGGACGATGTCCAGCATGAGGGAGGGGATTCCGGCGTTCGCCAGGTGGGCGGCGATGCCGGAGCCCATGATCCCCGCTCCGAGGACCGCGACTTTTTCGATCCTTCTTCGCATCTTCAGACCTCCTTATTCAGACCGTACCTGGGGGTCGCCCCGGGGGAGGGGGACCGGCACATCAAGGCTGGGGGTTCAGTAGGTGCCCATTCACAACCCAAGTCTTCCACGGCTTTTCTTAAAATGCAAGCCCCTTCTTTTGTTGAAGGTAGAGGCAAACGGCTCCGGGTGTTTTCATGTGATTATTCACTTACTTAGCAGGCCAAAAGGACGCCTTTGGCCCCTTCGGCGCCACCCGGCTCCCCCGGGAGGGGACCCGGGGCCGGAAGGGGGGTCACCGGGGCCGGAAGACGAGGGAGGCGGAGTTGAGGCAGTAGCGCAGGCCCGTGGGGGGAGGGCCGTCGGGGAAGACGTGGCCCAGGTGGGCGTCGCACCGGGCGCACAGGATCTCGGTCCGCACCATCCCGAAGGAGGCGTCGGGCTCCGTCACCACGTTGCCCTCGTGGACGGGCCGGAAGAAGCTCGGCCATCCCGTTCCCGAATCGAACTTGGCGTCCGAGGCGAAGAGGGGCAGGCCGCAGCAGACGCAGACGTAAAGGCCGGGCTCCTTCCTGGCGTTGTGGAGGCCGCAGAAGGCCCGCTCGGTGCCCTTCCCCCGGGCGATGCGGAACTGCTCCTCCGTCAGGGCGGCCCGCCACTCGGCGTCGGACTTCACCACCCGCGGGGACTCCACGGGCCCGGAGAGGCCCCCCTTCTCGTCCAGGACCATCACCCGCACCGTGGCCGGCCGGGGGGGCCGGGACGTCTCGTTCCCTTCCGCCGCCGTCATGGCGCAACCTCCCGTCACCATCGTCCAGAGCGAGAGCCAGAACGCGAAAAGCTTCATGGGGTCCGTCCGTTCAGGCTTCCTCAACGGCGCGGGCCGGCCGTCTCTTCCCGCCGAAGGGGGGACGGCGAGGCTATAATGAACCCCTTCCTGGAGGGGCCCATGGACCGGGTGGACGTGGTGGTGATCGGGGCTGGCGTCGTGGGCCTCTCGGTGGCCGCCAGCGCGGCCCGGGAGGACCGGAGCCTCCTGCTTCTGGAGCGCCGCGAGACTTTCGGACGGGAGACCTCCAGCCGCTCCAGCGAGGTCATCCACGCGAGCGTCTACTACCCCCCCGACTCCCTCAAGGGGCGCCTGTGCCTGGAGGGAAACCGGAGGATGTACGGCCTGTGCCGGGCCCACGCCATCCCCCACTCCAACTGCGGCAAGCTCATCGTGGCCTGGACGGCGGAGCAGGAGGCGGGGCTCCCTTCCCTCCTTCAGACGGCCCTGGGCAACGGGGCCGAGGGCGTCCGCATCGTGGACGGGCGGGAGATGAAGGCCCTGGAGCCGCGCGCGGGCGGCCGCGCCGCCCTCTTCTGCCCCACCTCGGGCATCGTGGACTCCCACGCCCTCATGCGCCACTTCCTCGCCGTGGCCAAGGACCGGGGCGCCCTGCCCGTCTTCGGGACGGCGGTGATCGGCCTGGACCGGACCCCCGAGGGCTGGCGCGTCACCGTGCGGGAATCGGACGGGGGCGAGTCCTCGGTCCTGGCCCGCGCCGTGGTGAACTGCGCCGGCCTGGAGTCGGGGCGTGTCGCCGCCCTGGCGGGCATCGACGAGGACGCGGCGGCCTACCGCATCCACTACCGCAAGGGCATGTACGTCCGCGTCGCCCGGAACCTCCACCTCCTGCCCCGGAGGCTCGTCTACCCTTACCCGCCCGAGGACGCCACGGTGGGCATCCACACGGTGCCGGACCTCGCCGGCGGCATGCGCCTGGGCCCCATGGACGTCTGGACCGACCGCGTCGAGTACGACGTGGATGCGGGGCTCACCGGCCGCTTCTTCGAGGCCTGCGCGCCCTTCCTGCCGGGCCTGCGCCGCGAAGACCTGGCCCCCGAAGGGGCCGGCATCCAGGCCAAGCGGTACGGCCCCGGCGAGGCCAGCCGCGACTTCGTCATCCGCGAGGAGTCCGACCGCGGCCTCCCCGGCCTCCTCAACCTCGTCGGCATCGAATCCCCCGGCCTCACCTCCTCCCCCGCCATCGGCCCCCACGTCACCCAACTCCTGCTGGGGTCAGGTCTTTAGTGTTAGTGTCTCGGCCCTGCGACGAGACTCAGAAGGGATCCTCTGGGGGCGCCGACCGGCCCCTCTTCGTCCTGTCCCCTCGAAGCCCTCCCCGCACCCTGGCCTCCCTCCAGTTGCAGGGGCCGGCTCCTTGGCCGATGGGAGCATCGCCCGCCACGAAGAAGAACCCGCGCCGCAAGGGCCTCCCTCGGCGGCAACTCCTTGCCGACCCGCTTGACCCAAACGCGGCGAAGGGATAGAGGAAGAGCGATCTCGGGCATTCGCTCTGGGGCGGCGGAAGGGGAAGCATGGACTAGTCCGGCGGGGGCGGCGTCCGCGAGAAGGCGCGCGGGCGTGGGGGGTGCTCTTTTCGTGGTGGGCGCGGAGGCCCTGGGGAAGGCGGACGCCCCACTTCCTGGACCTCTCCGCGGGGCAGAAGCCGGAGCCCGTGGAGAAGCCCGGGGGCCGGGAGCGGATAAGGGACGCCGCTCCGGGACGCCGGGGGTGCCTCGTCAAACTCCTCGTGGCTCTCGTCCTGCTCCAGGTCCCCTTCCAATGGCAGCGCCGGTGCCCGCCCGTCCGCGGCGAGGTGGTGGAGCACGGTACCGGCCGCCCCGTGGCGGGGGCCATCGTCCACCGCGAACTGATGGGCTACAGCCGGAACTTCCTGCAGTATCTCGGAGGGGGTTCCACCTCCCCTCTCCTGCCGTGGGAGCCCCGGACCACCGATTCGGCCGGCGCCTTCCGCTTTCCCACCGCATGGACGGCTCTGGCCGCCGATCCCCTCATGCTCCTCTACGGCCCCCCGCTCCGCACCGGGATCTCCATCCTCGTCTAGAGCCCGGACCACATCCCCGTCGTCTCGTACCTGGATGGCTTCGATCCGAGCGTGCACGAGGGTCGATCCCGGAGCGGCTTCGCGTTCCACCTGGAGCGAAAAGGCACCTTCTGGCTGGGCTACTGCTACCGCATCGAGATGGAGCGGGCCGAGACCCAGGAGCAGTGGGAGGCCAAGTGCGCCGCCACCCTCTCCTTGAGCGGCCGGTACGCTCCCCGCGAAATCGCCGACGAGTGGGTCTTCCAGGACCTCACCCGCTACCTCGAACGCTGGCCCCAGGGGGAAAAGGCGGGGGAGTACTTCTCTTCTCTCCTTTCTACGGCACTCCTTGAAACTTGTGAGTCCCTTGAAGAAGATCTCAGGAGCGGAACACTCCGCAGAAATGATGCAGAGCTCTATTTGAGAAGAAACGCCGAGATATTGCGGCTCTCCGCTTATGTTTCGAGGAATCCGGAGCGATTGCGGGCGGACGTGGATGAAAAGGAGATCGCCGCCTTGCGTCAGTTGGATCCTTGCCTCCGAAAGGCTCTACTGGTTTTCACCGAACATGCGGTGCAACCATGACACGCGTGTTCGCTCGGTCCATGACAGCCTTTTCCCTGGCCATTGTAACTGGTGCGTCCCTTATGGCGTACGAGGACTTGTCGCACCGAACCTTGACAGAAAGAGCGCTGGTTGTGGCCCACCAAAACGCATCCGATCTGCCTTCGGATTTTGGCCCGGAGGGAAAGTTCGGAAAGGAAATCATCGCCGGGGCGGGACGGCACGACGGCTTGTGGTGGTGCGAGTGGCTGGGCGCCGACACGGACGGAGAAGACTGCACGAAGTACCGTATCGAGGGCGACTGCAAGGTGAGGGTTCGCCGAATGGGAGGTCGGAGGGGCGTCACCGAGCCTTTCAGCCAGAGCGGGAGCGACACGCTAACACTAAAGACCTGACCCCTTGCGGACCG
>JBFLVU010000193.1:0-5078 GCA_040758175.1 Acidobacteriota bacterium
GGTGCGGCCTGACGAAAGGTCGTTGGGACCTCCTCGTCCCAGGCGAAGGCGGAGGGGGCCTCCTCCGCGGGGGGGGAGGGAGCCGGCGCCGCGGGTGCCGGCGCGGCGGGAAAGGGGAAGTCCTCCGCGGACCCCGTTTCCAGTTGGAATTCGGAGGCGGGGGCCGCCGGAGCGTAATCACCGGATGCGGAGGAGGGGGCCGTCCAGGCGGACGGGGCGGGTCCACCCGCCTCCGCCGACCGCATCTCCGGACCCGTCGGGGTCAGGAGGTTGTCCTCGAGTTCGAAGGTGTCGGCCTCCCCCGCGCCCGCGACGCCGGCGGCGGGCGGGGGGATCGCCTCGGCGGCCGACTGCTCGATGCGGGCGAGGTAGTACTGCGCCTCCCGGTGCGTCGGGAAAACGGCCAGGATCTTCTCCAGCATGACCTTGGCGCGGGCGAACTCCCCCGAATTGAAGGCCGCGATGCCCTCGGTGAGGTAGTGCTCGATCTCCCCCTGGTGGGCGTTGACCATCCCCTTGGCGCGGTCGATCCGTTCCTGGGCCTCGCGGTTGTCCTCATCCAGGATAAAGACCCGCGTCCAGGCATCGATGGCGTCCTGGTACCGGCCCGCGTCGAAGTGCTGCTGACCTTCCTGGAGATACTCCCGGACCTTCACGGCCTCGGCCGGCGCAAGCGCCGGGGCGCCGGCGCTCAGGGTCGTGCGTTCGGCGGGGGAATCGAGGGACGGCAGGTCCAGGGATTCGAGGCGGAGCACGGGGAGCTCCTCCACCTCCGGCTCCGGGCCCTTTTGAGGGGCGAAGCCCGGCAGTAGGTCGGCCGCGTCGGCCACCACGGTGGAGAAGGGGGAGGAGGCGAAGTCCTCCGGAGGATTCTCCAGTTCGACCTTGAACTGCGCCGCCTCCTGGCTCTCCGGCATGATCTTGAGGATGTCCTGGACGAGCTTCAGGGCCTCGCCCCTCTGCCCCTGGTCCGCGAGGCCTCTGGCTTTGCCCAGTTTGTCCCGGACCTGGAGTTCGAGGAGCAGGCGATCCTGGATCTCGGCCAGGTAGCCGCGGGCCTCCTGGTTGGCCGGATCCGCCTGCAGGAGCGCCTTGAGCGAGGAGGCCGCCTCCTTCAGCCGACCCGCGGCCGCGAATCGCCGCGCCTCATCCAGTCGAACGTCGCTCATGGAATCCACCTCCCGAAACACCTCATTTTACCCGGTCGGCGTCCCGGAGGAAAGAAGCCGGCCGGAAGGAGGAACCTGGGACGGGGATGGGGATTTGGGAATGGGGATGGGGATTTGAAAAGCGGGAGGAAGACGGGGCGGAGGGGGAAATGGACACGCCCCTCCGAGTCGATCCGGCTCGACGCCGTGGAGGGAGTGACCCCGAGGGGCCGAGGCGCTCCGCTGCTTCAGGACCACCGCCCCAGGTAGTCGCAGCAAGCGTCCCCGCGGGCCATGCACTTCGGGTGTTCCATGCGGACGGAATGGGCGCCCGCCAGTTCGAGGGTCCTCTCCATCCACCCCATGATCCGATCGCAGAACAGCCTGTGGGGTTCGTTGAAGGCCGTGAGCCTCAGGTGGGCCGAATGGGACTCCTGAGCCAGCGTCTCCATCCGGCCGGAATCGTAGTAGGAGCCCATGACCTGGGACGCCTTCCGGATGATGAACCCGGGATCGGCCACCTTGAAGAAGACCTTGTAGATCGTGTTGAGGCCGTGATCGGCGGAGAACCGGCCCATCTCCCAGGCGATGGAGCGCCCGGGGGGGAGCTGGAGGTCCTTCTGGGCTTCGGTCATGAGTCGGATGAGCTGGGAGAGCTCGTACCAACTGCTCTGCAGGATGGGGTTGGAAAAGGTCTCCCGGTCCTCGGGCCCCAGGCGCTGAAGCAGACTCGCGTATCCCCCGTCCCCGAGCTTCTCGTTCAGGTAGATCACGGACGCGCGTACCGCCGTACCCTTGACCTTGGCCATGGCTCGACCTCCCTGTCCTCCATAGTAGGAGAACGGAGGGGCCGGAGCAAATGGCCCCCTTCGTATGCTCCGGCTCGCCCTTGACCGCCCGGCGGCGGCGCGACATACTAAAAAACCATTTGGAATGCTGGAGGGACGGGACCGGGCTCCCTCCGGCCCACCCTGGAGGCGCCATGCAGGAGGTTCTCTGGGCGCTCTACATGCGCGGCCTTCACTGGCAGGACGTCCTGGACGTCCTGGCCGTGGCGGCCCTTTTCTACTTCGTGCTCCGTCAGGTGCGCGGGACCCGCGCCGTCCAGATGATGGTCGGCATCCTCGCCCTGCTGGCGGCGAACGCGGTTTCGGGCTGGCTGGACATGACCGCCACCCACCGGCTCCTCCAGAACCTCCTCTTCTACGTCCCCTTCGCCGCCGTCGTCATCTTCCAGGACACCATCCGAAAGACCCTGGCCCACTTCGGAGGACTCTTCTTCGGCAGGAGGGCATCCTCGGAGAAGGTCCAGATGCTGGCTCGGGAGACCGCCCACGCGGCCTTCGCCATGGCCCAGCAACGTCACGGGGCTCTCGTGGTCTTCGAGCGGACCCAGGGGCTGAAGGACTACGCGGAGACGGGCATTCCGCTCAAAGCCCAGCTCACGGCGGACCTCCTCCAGACGTTGTTCTTCCCCGGGACCCTCCTCCATGACGGGGCGGTGGTCGTTTCCGAAGGGGAAGCCGTGGCCGCGGGCTGCACCCTCCCCCTGACGGAGACGCCCCTTCCCACCGAACTGGGGACCCGGCACAGGGCCGCGGCCGGCATAACGGAAGAGACCGACGCGATCTGCGTGGTCGTGAGCGAGGAACGGGGCGTCGTCTCCCTCGTGGAGGGTGGCCGGATCGACCGCGTCCCTTCCGCCGAAGAACTGGCCCTCCGTCTTGAAGCCGCGCTGGGAGGAAGATCCGTTGACCGCTGAGACGAGGGGCGCGCGCGTTCCGGGGAAGGGCCGCGGAACCTGGCTTCCCGCCACGGTGGCCCTTCTGCTGGCCTGTATCTATTGGGGGTACACCGTCTCCGAAGAGAAGTCCCTGAGGGACTTTACCGTGCCCCTCCAGTTCGCCAACCTGCCCGAAGGCCTCGTGCTGATGGAGGAAGAGCTACTCCGGGTGGTCACCGTGGAGGTGCAGGGACCGCCCGAGATGGTCCGGCGGTTGCGGGAGGGCGACGTCGAGGTGCGGGTGGACGTGGGGCGCGTGTCCGCGGGCCCCCAGGTCGTGGAGCTCGGCACGGAAAACGTGCGCCTGCCCTCGTCCGTCGAGTTCATCAAGGTGGTGCCGAACGTGGTGCGGTTCACGGTGGACCGGAACGGCTCCGCCACGCTTCCCCTGCGGCCCACCTTCGTGGGCCAGCCCGCGCCGGGCCGCCAGGTGCTCGAGTGGGGCGTTGACCCGCCCATGGTGAACGTATCGGGTCCCTCGGCCCTCCTTCAGAGGCTCCAGTTCATTCCCACCCAAGCCGTGCCCCTGGAGGGCCGGGCCCAGGATTTCCTCACGCCCGTGGTGCCCGCCCTTCCGTCTCCCGAACTCTCCACCGGTGACTTGGGACCCTTCACCCTCTCCGTAACCCTGGGCGAAAAGAGGCTCCAGAGGACGGTTGGACCGGTCCCGATCCAGGTCCGCGGAGGGCGCGTCCCCGTGGAGGTCGCCCCCTCGGGCATCAAGGTCATGGTCGAAGGCCCCGCCAGCCTCATGGAGGCGCTGGCCCCCGACGACTTCGTCGCCGAGGTGGACCTCTCGGGCCATCGCCCGGCGGACCGGGAGGTGCAACTGCGGCCGGCGGTCCGCCTGGCCGACCCGGCCCTCGCCTCCCGAGTCTTCATCACATCCGTGAGCCCGCGGTTTGTCGGAATCCGGGCCGCGAGGTCCCAGCGGACTCCCTCCATGGAAGTGGAAACCCCTTGAGCCGCAAGTACTTCGGAACCGACGGAGTGCGGGGCAAGGCGGGGGTCTTTCCGTTGGACGCGGCCACGGTCCGGGCCCTCGGCCTCTCGGCCGGACGCATCTTGGGGGGACGGGGGGCCTCGGCCGTGGTGGCCATGGACCCGCGCGAATCGAGCGGGTGGATCGCCGCCGAACTCGTCGAGGGCATGGGCGAGGCGGGCGTTACCTGCCGGTTTGCCGGCGTACTCCCCACGCCCGCCGTCGCCCGCCTGTGCGTCTCCGGCGGCTACACCTTCGGCGCCATGATTTCCGCCTCTCACAATCCCTACGAGGACAACGGGATCAAGTTCTTCTCCGGCGACGGCTTCAAGCTCCCCGACGAGACGGAGAACCACATCGAGGTGGCCCTCGAAGGGGCCCTCGGGGAGCCCTCTCCTCCCGCCAAAGACCTGCCCCAGGCCGAACCCGGGCTGGGGCGCGCCTACCTGGAGTGGCTCGTTTCCCTCTGGGAGGGGGCCCCGCTCTCGGGATGGCGGATTCTGGTGGACGGGGCCAACGGGGCGGCCTCCCGGCTGGCGCCCGATCTCTTCCGGGCCCTCGGGGCGGAGGTCGAGACAACCGCCTGCGAGCCCGACGGACGGAACATCAACGCCGCGTGCGGGAGCCTTCACGCCCACCGGCTGGGGGAGGTCCTGGCCGCCCGGGGGGGCCACATGGCCTTCGCCTTCGACGGCGATGCCGACCGCTGCATGGCGGTCTCGCACACGGGGAGAGTCCTGGACGGGGACTACGTCCTGTACCGGGAGGCGCTCCGCCGCTCCGCCCTGGGCCGGCTTCCGGGGCGCTGGGTCGTGGGCACGGTCATGAGCAACCTCTGGCTGGAGGAGCGCCTCGGAAGGGACGGCCTCCGGTTCTTCCGGGCTCCGGTGGGGGACCGGTACGTGCTCCAGTGCCTCCTGGACAGGGGGGGCGCCCTGGGGGGAGAGCCTTCGGGCCACGTCCTCTTCCTGGACCGCTCCACCACCGGGGACGGCCTCCTCACGGCCATGACCTACGCCTCGCTGGCGCGGGACGCGGGGGGATTGGAGGCCCTGGCGGAGGACGTCCGCGCCTACCCCCAGGTCCTCGAGAACATTCGCGTGGCCCGCCGCCTGCCCCTGGAGGACTCTCCGGCCATCCGGGCGGCCCTCCAGGAAGAAACGGA
>JBFLVU010000194.1:0-5069 GCA_040758175.1 Acidobacteriota bacterium
TGAAAAGCGCTCCGCCGTTCCAGCGGGAGACGCCGCCGGAGTCGCTTCCCCGAACGTTCTCGCGGCCATGCCGGTGCCCGATGCTCTGGCCGCCACCTTTGCCGGCCCCAAGCCGCAGGCTCCGCTCACCATGGACCGGAGCGGCGCCCAAGGCCTTCTCGCCGGCGGCCCCATCAACGTCCTCCTGGCCATGGCCGACGACGGAACGGGAGAGCCCTTGCGCTCTCAAATCCTGGCCTATGCGGATATCGGGACGGTGGACGTGTTTGATACCCGGAGCGCCACCCCCACATTGCCTCAGTTGCAGGCGTACCACGTGGTGGTTGTGTGGACAAACTACACGGTCTATGACAGGACGGCCCTGGGGGACGTTTTGGCCGACTACGTGGACGGCGGCGGGCGCGTGATCCTGGCCGTTTTCTCGTGCGACTCCTCCTGGGGAATCGCCGGTCGGATCATGACGGAAGGGTATGCGCCCTTCCTCTTGGGCGGTACGGGCTACTCGACTCACTCCCTGGGCGCCTTCAACGCCTCCCACCCGATCATGTCCGGCGTGACCGCGGCGAGCGACTTTTACTGGACCGTCACGACCCTCGATCCGGGGGCGACGCTGGTGGCGAGTTGGAGCGACGGAGCCCCCTTCGTGGCTACAAAAGGGTGTGTCGTGGGAATCAATTCGTACCCTGGGGTGTACTATCTGCATTCCGGGGACGTTCCCCTCGTTTTTCACAACGCCGTTTCGTATCTCTACGGATCCGCCGGTTGCTGCGACGAGGCCGTGGCGGACGGGGGATTCGAGGGCGGCACACCCAATGCCTCTTGGACCGAGGCCTCCACCAATTTCGGAACTCCGCTGTGCGACGGGAGTTCCTGTGGCAATGGCGGCGGCACGGCGGGCCCCCACGCGGGCGCCTGGTGGGCCTGGTTCGGCGGTACCTCGGCCGAGGAGGCGGGGTCGGTGGAGCAGACGGTCACCCTCCAGCCCGGCACTGCCACCCTGACCTTCTGGGCGTGGTATGGGAATCCGGGTTCGCCCGCGGACTACACCCGGGCCCTCGTGGACGGGACCGAGGTTTGGCGCGCCAACGGCGACAGCACCGCCTACGCCAGCTACACGCAGGTTGCGGTGGACATCGGAGCCTACGCCGACGGCGGCAGCCACACGCTCCGCATCGAGTCCTACAAGGCCGCGGGTCCGACCTACAATTTCAACGTGGACGACGTATCCATCCAGAATTGCACCGGCGGAGGATGCCCGACGATCACCATCGACCCGGCGGTTCTGCCGCCCATTCAGAGGGGAACGCCGTGGTCGGTGACCTTCACGGCGTCGGGCGGGACGGAGCCCTATTCTTTCTCTCTGACGGGGACGGTGCCTCCGGGGCTGATCTGGGACCAGGTGGCGGCGACGCTGTCAGGGACGCCCACGTGGGCGGGGGACTACGAGTTCACGATCGACGTGATGGACGCCAACGAGTGCACGGGGAGCCAGACGTACACCGTTTATTCGGAGCCTCTGTACACCTTGAACTTCTACGACAACCTGATGCGCGGGCAGCTGTGCGTGGACGCGGTGACGGGCCACTACGTGTGGACGAACTTCATGCCCTGGTACGGGACGTACGAAGGCCAGGGCGTGTCGGCCAACGGCGGGACGGCCTTCTGGACGCTTCCGGAGGACCCGACGTACATCTACGCGACCTACGACAGCCGGCGCAAGCGCGCCCGGGCGTACCTGACGAACCAGACGGACGGAGTGTACTCCGCCATCGTGGACTCGAACACGACCAACAATCCCGCCTGCGGCGAGGGCGGCCCCCAGGGCTGAATCCAGCCGGTCCTTGTGTGGATTCAGCGGGCGGGGCTTCGGCCCCGCCCGCTTTTGGTATCCCCCATGTCCAGCGAGAACCGCGAATGGGATCGGGCCAGTTGTGGGGTTCAGCCCACGGAGGGCCCAGAGAGGCCTTGAATAGAACAGGAACTCTCTGTGCGCTCTGTGGTCTCTGTGGTTGAATCCGGCGATGGATTCGGTGGCGCAAGCCCGTTCTGGTGAGGCGCGAGGAGACCGCAAAAAAATGCCTGCCGTGGCGCGGATCAAGGAGGCGGTCGAGGGGCACGAGACGTTGGATCGAAACTCCGCGACCATGGAAAGAGCTTCTTGATGCCAGCCTCGCCCGCACGCGGCCTGTTCTCGCCCCTTTTGCTTTGGAATCTCAACCGAACAGACCATCTACTGAGGGAAACTGAGAACGTTGTATGCAGTGGTTGAAACTTCGGATGGGGCATTCACGCCTGGGGAAAACCGGTGCGGAGGTTCCCTCTGGTCCGAGGTCGGAGGAGCCAGCCCCCTTGACTTTCGGAGATCAAGAACGGAAACTGGGTTCGCAACAGGATCCTCATCACCGGCCCGGAGGATGAAGGCAAGAGGATGAAGACAGGAGGGGTGCGCCATGTGTCGTAGCGGGAGGATGTACTTTGTAGCCGTCTTGTTGATGGGCGTGGGGTTGCTGGCCTGGGCGGGAACGGGTGCCGTTCCCCAGGTCTCCAGCGGGAAGACGATCGTGAAGCTGGCTCCGACGGGTCCCGTGGCGCCGCCGGTGAACCTGGCCCAGGAGAACGTGGGCGACGTCCCCGAAGAGCCGCCGGCCCCCCCGGTCCAATTCGCCCCCCACGCCGTCCTGTGGGACCAGCCCTTGTCGTCCGTGAATGCGGGCGCCTACGTGGACCAGGAATTCTCCGATTTCGCGACCTACAGCTCCTACCTGGCCGATGATTTCACCAACGCCGGGCCCTGGAGCATCACCTCCCTCTTCGTTCCCGGGGACGGGTGGAACGGTTTCTCCTCCCTCGCCAACGCCACGGCCCTGAACTGGGCCATCTACGCCGACGGCGGAGGCGTTCCCGACGGCGATCCCTCGGGGGGAGGCAACGCGCCGGTCTGGTCCCTCAGCCTGTCTCCGGTGGATCCGCAGGTGGCGATCACAGCGGGCACCCCGGGAGGATACCCGAGCAACGTGCTATTGACCCTTGCCACACCGGTCCCTCTCCCGCCGGGCACGTACTGGTTCGTCTTCTATCCCACACTGGCCTTCTCGGGCGGCGGCCAGTACGGTCGCCAAGCCTCGGACACGGCCAACGGCGCCACGGCCCAGTTCATCAACCCCGGCGGCGCTTTCGGATACGGCACCGCCTGGCAGAACTGGACGGTCCTGGGAGCCGCCCAGACGGATGTGGCCTTCCGCATCGAGGGCGATCTGGGTTCCTGCACGGTCCTGTACGACAACGGCCCCCTGGTCACCCACGTCGCGGGGTGCTCCGGGCAGGACGCCAGCCGGCTTCAGACGGGGCTGGGCATGAACACCCTGGGCTTCGGCCACCAGGCTGACCTGGGCTACCGGATGGCGGATGACTTCACGCTGACGTCCACGGCGCAGATCGACCAGATCGACTTCTTCGCCTACCAGACGGGAGCGCCCACCACCTCGCCGATCACGGCCGTCTATTACCAGATCTGGGACGGTCCGCCCAACGCCGGGGGGACGGTGGTCTTCGGCGACCTCACGACGAACCGCCTCACGGCCACGGAGTTCTCCAACATCCAGCGCGACAGCGAAACGACTTCCTGCGCCAACAACCGGTACATCTTCCGGAACACCTGCTCGGCGGGGGTCAGCCTCGCTGCCGGCACGTACTGGATCGACTGGATGACGGACGGGAGCCTTTCTTCGGGTCCCTGGGCGCCGCCCATCACCGTCCTGGGCCAGACAACCACCGGGAACGCCCTGCAGTACACCACGGCCTGGGCTTCGGCCAACGATTCGGGCACGCTGACCCAGCAGGGCATGCCCTTCGTCCTCTACACCTGCGCGGCGGGATGCCCGACCATCACCATCGACCCGGCGATTCTGCCGCCCATCCAGAGGGGCACGCCCTATTCGGTGACCTTCACGGCCTCGGGCGGAACGGGCCCGTACTCCTTCTCGCTGACGGGGACGGTTCCTCCGGGGCTGATCTGGGACCAGGTGGCCGCGACGCTGTCGGGGACGCCCACGTGGGCGGGGACCTACGATTTCACGATCGACGTGGTGGACGCCAACGAGTGCACGGGGAGCCAGGCCTACACGGTGGAGTCGGAGCCTCTGTACACGCTGAACTTTTTCGACAACCTGGGCCGGGCCCAGCTCTGCGTGGACGCGGTGACGGGCCACTACGTGTGGACGAACCTCCTTCCCTGGGGCGGCACCTACGAGGGCCAGGGCGTGTCGGCCAACGGGGGCACGGCCTTCTGGACGGACCCGTCGGACCCGACGTACATCTACGCGACTTACGACAGCCGGCGGAAGCGGGCCCGGGCCTACCTGAGCAACACGACGGACGGGGTCTATTCGGCCATCACCGACAGCAACACCACCAACAACCCGCCCTGCGGGGGGATCGTATTGCCTCCCACGTAAACTCGAATTCCAAGCAAGAAACCACCAGAGCGGGCGGGGCTTCGGCCCCGCCCGTTTTGCTTGCAAACGCTCCTCCCGTTGCACTATATTTGCTTCAGCATCACAAGTTAGCCGCCGCGGGGGCGTCACGAGGACGGTGGGGAGTCGTGTCGAAACGACCCACGAGGAGGGGACCATGCAAAGACGTGTTCGAACGGGGCGGAGTCTCGCTTTACGGCTGACCGCGACGGTTCTCCTGGCGATGCCGTGGGCGGCGTTGGCCGCGTCGCCGGGTTCGAACGCCGCGGCGGTGGAGGCCTGCACGGGCGCCGCGCCGGAGGTTCCGGGCCGGGAGGCGAACGGGGTCGTGACCGTGAACTCCCTGAGCGGAAGCGCGGTGCTCTTCTCCCCCGGTGGCTCGGGAGCGGATTGCTTCTTCCAGGCGGGTTCCCAGACGCTCTGCTTTCAGGCCGACAGTTTCACCACCGACTGGGAATACGTATACACCCTCTGGCTCCGTTTTCCGGCGGGCTGGACGGTCACGAGCGTGGCGGTCTCCGGGACGCCTTCTTGCACGGGCGGCGGAACTTTTGGAGGCTTCGGCTGGAGCCTCTTCAATGGGACCACCAACGAGGT
>JBFLVU010000195.1:0-5065 GCA_040758175.1 Acidobacteriota bacterium
ACGACTGGCGCTCGAAGTAGTCGAACCGGGCCTCCATGTACGGGACGTAGGCCTCCCGCACCCGCCGGGCGGCCTCGGCATCGCCCCGTTCCAGGGCGTTGGAATAGGCCCGCGCGAAGATCCATTCCGAGTTGTCGTGGGTCACGGCCGCCGTGTTTAGGCCGCGCTGGGCCAGGAAGGCCTCCAGCGCGCGCTTGTCCTCGGCGCTCCGTCCCGTGTGGAGCATGGGGTGGCGGAACCACCGGAGGGCCTTTCCATGGCGCGCCAGGAGCGGCCGCAGGGCCTCCTCCCCCCGGAGGACGTCGGCCTCGTACTCTTCGGCCGACACCCGGTGGCGCGAGGGATGGGACCCCGTGTGGTTTCCGAGCTCGAGTCCCGCCTCCAGCCAGATCGCCAGGAGCGCGTCGCGGTCCGTCTCGTTCGGGCGGGCGCCCACGACAAACCCGACGGCGGGGATCCCCTCCGTCCTCAGACCCTTCACGAGGCGGCGGGTGATGTCCAGGCGGCCCTCCCGGGTGGAGGTTCCGGCGCTCACCAGGGGAAGGTCGTCCACCGTGACGGCCACTTCCCGGCGTCCCCCCTCCCCCCCTCTCACGACCGCCGCGGGTGCGAGGGCCCCCATGCGCTCCAGGCAGACGAGGAGGGCGGCCCTCGTTTCCGCGTCCTTCTCCGAGGAGGCCGCGGCCTTCAGGTCCGGCTCCGCCGCCGTCCACTCGAGGTCCAGTAGGGCGCGGGCCGCGGTGAGCCGCACGGCTGGGTCGGCGTCGCGAAGGAGGCCCCGGATCCAGAGGGGGCCGTCCCAACTGCGCATGGCCGCCAGGTTCCGCACGGCCTTGGCCCGCGCCGGCGCGGTACCGTACATGAGGTCCTGGTGGCAGGCGGATTCGGAGGCGCGCCGCGCCGAGTCGAAGAGGATCTCCCCACCGAGGAGTCCGGGGCGCACGACGCCCGGGGCGTACGACGCCGGCTCCCGGCGCGCCGCCCAGCGCACGGCGCGGGGAACGATCCACCTGAGGCCCGGAGTGGCCTCCGGGTGGCCCACCGACAGGAAAACCCGGCCACGGCCCGACTCGGCGGTAAGGAGGAGCGGCCGCCCGGGCGTCATGCCCGCCGGGGCGTCGTTCTCCAGGTGCACGTCGCTCTTCATGGAGGCCAGCACCGAGTACCGGGGGCTCCCTCCCTCCGAGGGTTCCAGGATGGGCCCCTCGTAGTAGTAGATATGGCACGTCCCCCAGCCCCGCAGTTCGGGGAGGATGTCCAGGCCCGCCGGGGAAGTGTCGAAGGCGATGACGCCGTGGCCCCGCTCGTCGTGCTCCCTGTCCACGGCCCGGGCGGGAAAGAGCCTCAGGCAGGCGTATTCGGGCGTGTCCGAGAGCAGATAGGCGCCCGCGCAGAGGCCCACCGCGCCCCGGCCCCGATCGAGGACGAAGCGCCGGACTTCTTCGGCGCCCGCGTCCCCCAGGTCGGTTCTCTGGCGCCCTCCGCCTCCTCCGGGAAAGACGATCACGTCCACATCGCGCAGGCCTCCGGAGACGATCTCCGCGGCGGAGATCTCCCGCACGGCAAGGACCGGATCGATGCGGCAGGCCTCCACGGCCATACGGACGCAGGTGGGCGAAGCCCCGTTTCCGTTGAAGACCGCCACGCGCAGGGGGGCCCCGACCGTCGAGGAACCGACGGCAAACGGAAGGGCGAGGCAGAGGATCGCGAGGGCCGGAAGCAGGCGCCGGAGGCTCATTGGGTGTTCCTCCCAAGGGAGGCAGGATGAGGCCGACGGGGACCGGGGCGCAAGATGGGGTGTTCCCGTCATCCCCCTCCCCTGTGGGAAGGTGGGTGCCTCCGTTCCAGCCGTTTCGGCCCGACTCGCCGCCGGGGCGGCCGCGCCACGAGGCCCGCCCCCCCCACCCTCTCCCCGTCCCTCAGACGCCCTCGGCCAACCGCTCGGAGATCCGCTCGATGATGGCGTGCATCTCCGGAAGCGACGCTTCGAAGGCCCGCACCATTCCGGGATCGAAGGCCTCTCCCGAGAGGTCCCGGATCTCCTTCACCGCCGCCTCCATCCGCCAGGGCTCCTTGTAGGGCCGCCTGGAGAGCAGGGCGTCGAAGACGTCGCAGAGGGCCACGATGCGTCCCTCCACGGGGATGGCCTCCCCCCTCAGCCCCTGGGGATACCCCGCGCCGTCCCACCGCTCGTGGTGCGTCAGGGCGATCTCCGCGGCGGCGCGCATGATGGCCGAATCGTGGCCCGAAAGAAGGTCGTACCCGATGCGCGCGTGGCGCCGCATGACCTCCCACTCCGGCTCCGTGAGGGGGCCCTCCTTCAGAAGGATCCGGTCCGGGATCGCGATCTTCCCGATGTCGTGCATGGGGCTCGCCGAGAGGACCAGCTCGGCGTGGTCCCGGGAGAGCCCCGCCGCCCGGGCAAGGGCTCCGGAGAACTGGCTGATGCGCAGGATGTGGAGGCCCGTTCCCTCGTCCCGGAACTCCACGGCCCGGCTCAGCCGCTGGATGATCTCCAGCCGGGTCTGTTTCAGCTCCTCCGTGCGCTCCCGGACCTTCTCTTCGAGGACGCGGTTCTGGTCCTCGAGGTCCCGGTACAGAAAGCGCGTCTGAAGGAGAATCCGGAGCCGGGAGAGGACCTCCAGCTGGTCGAAGGGCTTGGTCAGGAAGTCGTGGGCGCCGGAGTCCAAGGCCCGGATCCGGGTCTGGCGGGTGATGTCGGCGGTGAGGACCAGGATGCCGACATAGCCGCCGTTTCGGCCCCGCTTCAGCTCCTCCAGAATGAAAAACCCGTCGGGGGGCGGCATGTGCAGGTCCAGGAGGAGAACGTCGGGACGGAAGGCCCCGTGAAGGGCCACGGCCTCCCGCGAGTCGGTGATGGAAAGGGTCTGCGAGTAGCCTTCGGCGGCCAGGATCTTCTCCAGCAATCGGACGTTGGGCTCCTCGTCGTCCACGATCAGGATCCTGGCGCTCCTCAGCCGCTCCTCGGAGATCATGGTGAACCCTCCCCTCTCGTTCCGGGCGGGGCCTCCTCCAGGGCCGCGTCAAGAGCCTCGAGGAAGCGTCCGATGTCCAGGGGCTTGGTGAGGTACGCCGCGACGCCCCGCTCCAAAACGCGGGCGACTTCCTCCGGCATGGCGCTGGCGCTGACCACCACGACGGGTGGAGCGGGCATGAGGTCCCCTCCCCCGTCCAGGTCGTCCAGGATCTCGAGCCCGCTGCCGTCGGGCAGGTGCAAGTCGAGGAGGAGGAGGGCGGGGCGCTCCCGCCTCAGGGCGGCCCTTCCCTCCCGCACCGAGCCCGCCGACACGAGCCGGAGGCCGGGCCTTCGCTCCAGCACGCGGCGGACCAGGGCCAGGTTGGCCGGGTCGTCCTCCACGTAGAGCACCGCCCGCACGGCGCGCTCCTGTCCCTCGGCCGGGGCGGATGCGGCCTCCCCCGCCTCCCCCGCCCCCCCTGCGGCATCCCGGGGGGCCGCCGGCAGGAGCAGGATGAACCGGCTGCCCACCCCCGGCGTGCTTTCCACGCGGATGTCCCCCCCCATGAGGCGCGCCAGGCGCCGGGAGAGGGACAGGCCGATGCCCGTTCCGGGGATCCCCTGGCGGTCCGCGCTCAGGCGCTCGAAGGGCTCGAAGACCCTCGCAAGGTCCTCCGCGCCCATCCCGGCCCCCGTGTCCGCCACGGAGAGGGCCACCCGGTCCCCCTCCCTGCTCAGTTCCACCCGAACCTGCCCCGCCTCGCGGTTGTATTTCACGGCGTTGGAAAGCAGGTTCAGGAGGATCTGCCTCAGGCGCACCCGGTCCCCCAGGACCCAGGCGGCCGCCCCGTCCCGGGGAGGCCCCAAAAGGCTCACGGAGCGCTCCCTCGCCGCGGGCTCCAAAGCCCGCAGGCACTCGGCCAGGACGGGCGCGGGGTCGAGGGGTTCGCAGGCCGTTTCCAGGCGTCCGGATTCCACGCGCGCCAGGTCCAGGATCTCGGTGATGAGGCCGAGGAGGTGGCGGCCCGAGCCCCGGATCGTCTCCAGCGCTTCCCGCTGGGCCCCGGTGGGCGGCTCCCTCTTGTCCGTCAAGAGGAGCTCCGAGAAGCCGAGAACGGAGTTGAGCGGCGTGCGCAGTTCGTGGCTCATCCGGGACAGGAACTCGGACTTGGCCCGGTTGGCGCGCTCCGCCTCCTCCCGCGCCCGCTCCAGGTCCAGCAGGGCCATCCGCCGGGCCTCGGCTTCCTCCGCCAGGCGCCGGGCCCCCGCCGAGATCTCCTGGCCCTTCCGGAGGAGGATCTGCTCGTAGCCGCCCCGCAGGACCTCGAACGCGTAGATGAGGAGGGACACCACGATGTAGCTCGCCAGGGCCTGGCGAAGCACGGGGGTCGGGTACGGGAACCAGGTCAGGCCCGCCTCCGAGGCGACGAAGGCCGCGCCCAGCAAGACCATGCTCGCGCCCACCCAGGCCCAGCCCATCCGGCTCCCCTTGAGGTAGAACGCCGCCGCGGGCATGCAGAACCACCAGAAGAGGCCCGTGCCGGCCACCCCCCCCGAGAAGAGCAGGACCGCCAGCAGGGAAAGCGTCAGCAGGAGGCCCAGGTTCACCGAGATGCGGAGGTTCTTCGTGAGGCGGAGGTACAGGAGCAGGGCCGCCGTCAAGCCGCCGAAGGCCAGCTCGAGGAGGCCCAGGACGGGCTGGGCCTCCCACTCGGGCCCGAAGAGGTGGTAGAGGCCGAAGACCACCATGGCGAGGAAGTTGACGGCGCCGAAGATGTTGAGGTACGCGCCGCGCCGCAGCCCCGGGCTTCTCCCCGAATAGGCCTCCGCCATCGGCCGAAGAGGCTCGATGCCGGGTTCCATCCGGTCCTCCTGGGAACCGGCTTCCCGCCCGCTGGCCACGGCCGACCTCCTCGCCCCGACCCCGAGAGGCCCGCTCCGATGCCCAGGGATTCGCCCCGGGTTCTTTCCAGAATCTAGGATGTTGTCCACCAGGGGTCAAGGATGTGGTTACAACGTTCTCGGCCGGAGGGTTCCGGTCGACGCTCGCGGCGCGGCGCATGCTTCGCGAGAAAAGGCAGCGATCTC
>JBFLVU010000196.1:0-5009 GCA_040758175.1 Acidobacteriota bacterium
TTCGGGGGAGGACGGGACGCCCTTCCCGTCAAGAACATCATGGAGATCACGCTGGACATGCTCCGGAGGGGCCGCCTGAAGCTGAACCCCGAAGCCGTGCCGGAACGCGTCACCTACCACGATCCCTGCAACATCGCGCGCACCGGGTGGATCGTGGACCAGCCCAGGGAAATCTTGAAGTCCTTCTGCAGAAACTACGTGGACATGGAGCCCAAGGGAGATAAGAACTACTGCTGCGGCGGAGGCGGGGGAACGGTTTCGGTGGACGAGATCCGGTCCTACCGCACCGGGGTCACCGGCAAGCTCAAGGCGGATCAGATCCGCGCCACCGGGGCCAAATACGTCGTGGCGCCCTGCGCCAACTGCAAGAAGCAGCTGAGGGAAGTCTGCGAGGACCACGGCCTGAAGGACGTGGAGGTGGTCGGCCTCCACGACCTCCTGTACAAGGCCATCGTGCTCTGAGGGGGGAGGAAACGGACATGGAATCCTGGATCGCATTTCTCAGAGGGCCCGGGCTCGTTTTCGCCTTCGCGCTCCTCTTCCTGGGATCCGCCCGGCAGGTCGTCCTGACGGTCGTGGAGCTGGTGCGGGCCTATCGCAAGGCCGGGGACCAGTCGATCCCGTGGCGGTGGATGTTCAAGAAGAGCCTCGGCTGGATCTTTCCGGTGAACGCGCTGAGGGGCCTGCGGATCCCCTACACGGTCTCCTCCGCGGTCTTCCACGCCGGGGTGCTCCTCGTGCCGGTCCTTCTCGCGGGCCATGTGGCCCTCGTGGAGAAGGGGATCGGACTCTCGTGGCCCACTCTCCCCGCCTCCGCGGCCGATGGCCTCACCCTCGCGGCCTTGGCGGCACTGGTCGTTATCGCGGGTTTCCGCCTCCTGGAGCGCGCCGCCCGGGAACTCTCCGGGTTCCAGGACTGGTTTCTCCTGGTCCTGTGCGCGACCACCTTCTTGACCGGGTACTGGGTGGCCCACCCGGAAGGGAACCCCCTGCCTTTCTCCCTCGCCTACCTGGTCCATCTGGCCGGCGCGCTTCTCATCATTGCCCTGCTCCCCTTCACGAAGCTGGCCCACGCGCTCCTGTTCCCATTCACCCGGATCACGTGGGAACTCGGCTGGCATTTCGTCCCCCGGGCCGGTGACCGCATCCGCCTGGCTCTCGGAAAGGAGGGAGAGGGCGTATGATCCAGAATCCCTGCATCCTGACCGACGTCACCCGCTGCATCGGCTGCGAGGAATGCGTCGCCGCCTGCCAGAAAATCAACGGGCTGGAGGGGACCGATGTCCCGCCCCGCCCTGGAGCCAGCCCCGACGGGCTTTCGGCATCCCGCTGGACCGCCGTCGTGCGCCGGCCCGGAAACCGGTACGTCCGCAAACAGTGCCAGCATTGCGACGATCCGGCCTGCGTTTCCGTCTGCCCCGTAGGCGCCCTCGTCAAAACCCCCGAGGGGCCCGTGATTTACGACAAATCGGTCTGCATGGGCTGCCGCTACTGCATGCTCGGGTGTCCCTTCGGCGTGCCTCACTACGAGTGGAACTCCGCCGCCCCCTCGGTTCGAAAGTGCATCCTGTGCTACGACAACCTGAAATCCGGCAAGATCCAGGCGCCCGCCTGCGTGACGGCCTGTCCAAAGAAAGCGACGATCTTCGGCACGCGGGACGAGATGCTGGCGGAGGCGCGACGCCGCCTGACCGCCGAACCCGCCAAGTACGTTCAGAAGATCTGGGGCGAACGCGAGGCCGGAGGCACGTCCGTGCTCCTCATCGGCGACATCTCCCTCGACTTCCTGGCATGGAACGAGAACCGGCTGACGGGGGACTCGCCTCTACCCGAAAAGACATGGGCGGCCCTGTGGCCCGTCCCTCTGGAATTCCTGGGCATGGGCGCCCTCATGGGGGGAATCTACTGGGTGATCGACCGCCGGCGTCGCCTCGCCGCCGAAAAGCAGCAGGAGCCGGTGAGCGGTGAGGGGGGCGGCCATGGAAAATAGCCGGGTGTTCATCGTCAAAGCGATTCTCTGGTCCATCGCGGGACTTGGCGCCGCCGTGGCGGCGCTGCGGTTCACGCTGGGGCTGGGCACGGCCACGGCCTTGTCGGACACGACGCCGTGGGGCCTGTGGATCGGATTCGACGTCATGGGGGGCGTCGCCCTTGCCGCGGGCGGGTTCGTCATGGCCGCCCTCGTGCACATCTTCCAGAGGGAGAAGTACCACGCGGCGGCCCGGCCGGCCATTTTGACCGCCTTCCTGGGTTACGGTGCGGTGGCCGTGGGCCTCCTGTTCGATTTGGGTCTTCCCTGGCACATCTGGCATCCCATCCTCTTCTGGAACGTCCGCTCCCCACTCTTCGAGGTGGCCTGGTGCGTCATGCTCTACCTTACGGTCCTCTCCCTGGAGGTGGCGCCCGTCATCCTGGAGAAGACGCCCTTCCGGAAGGCGTACCGGATCCTCACGCGCTTCGGGCTCCCGGTCATGATCCTGGGCATCATGCTCTCCACCCTTCACCAGTCCAGCCTCGGTTCCATGCTGCTCATCATGCCCTTCCGCGTGCACCCCCTCTGGTACACGCCCATCCTTCCCGAGGTCTTCTTCGTCTCCGCCATTTGCCTCGGACTCACGATGGTCATGTTCGAGTCCTCCACCACCTCCTGGATTTACCGGCGCAAGCCCGAAGGGCCCATGCTCGAAGGATTGGCTCGAATCGCCTCCTTCGCTCTGGGCTTCTACCTGGTCTTGAGGCTGGGGGACATCGCCTGGCACGGAAAGCTGGGCCTCGCCTTCGACGGCACGTGGATGGCCAACCTCTTTCTCGTGGAGATGGCCCTCTCCACCGTTATCCCCATGGCGCTCTTCGCCGTTCCCAGGATCCGCCGCTCTCCCAACGCGGTTTGGTTCTTGGCCCTCCTTTCGGTTTTCGGGTTCGTCCTGAACCGCATCAACGCCTCCGGGCTCAGCCAGGTATGGGCCACCGGGATCTTCTATTTCCCCGCCTGGATGGAAGTCGCCATCAGCCTCACCATCGTGGCGGCCTGCGCCCTCGTCTTCCTGTTCATCCAAGAGCACTTTCCCGTGGATCCGCACCACCTCGCCGAGGAGGAAAAACGCCGGGAGGCAGAGGCCCGGTCCACGCCGGTCTTCGCTTCATTGACCCAGGTGTGGCTCGGCCAGGGATGGCGCAAGTCGGCCCGGGTCTATTCCATGTGCTTCGTCGTCGCCGCGGCCCTGGGCCTGACGCTGGCGCCCAAGAGCGAGCCCGTGGCGGACACGGCCGTTCAGCGATCTCGCGGCGGAGACGTACTGCGGGTTGGAGGAGGGCCTCGCTACGTCTACTTCGACCACAAGAAGCACGCGGATGCGGCCGGAGGCCCCTCCGGCTGCGGTACCTGCCACCACCTTCACAAACCCGGGGACGTGGGGACGCCCTGCAGCGAATGCCACAGGACACGGTACGCGGCCAGCGGCATCTTCGACCACGACCTGCACGTCTCACGCCTCAGGGGCAACGACTCCTGCAAGGAGTGTCACGGGGGCGCACTGAGGAGCCTGAGGGCGGTCAAGTCTTGCGGAGAATGCCACAAGAAAGACATGATGGCCCCGAACGGACGGGTGAAAAAATTTGAGACGGCGCGAGCCGTCGGATTCAAGGACGCGATGCACCGGATGTGCATCCCGTGCCACCAGGAAAAGGCGTCCGACGCGGTCCTGAACCGCCCCGATCTCGGCCGGTGCGGGACGTGTCATGGCGAGGGCACGGGCTCCGAGGCGGCCTATCGGAAGGCCACGGGCGCTCCGCGTGGGGAGGGCAAAACGTGACGGATTCGGGCGGGGCGGCGGCGATCCTCGTCGTGGACGATGAGGAAGACATCGTGGAGTACCTCTGCGCCGTCTTGGAGGACAACGGGTATCGGGCCCTGCCGGCGACGAGCGCCCGGGAGGCGCTGGCCCTTGCGGGCCGGGAGCGCCCCGACTTGGTGGTGCTTGACATCATGATGCCCGGCCAGACGGGTCTTTCCCTCTATCGCTCGCTTCGCGCCCTGCCCGGTATGCGAGAGACGCCCATCCTGATTCTGAGCGGGGTGGCCAGGGCCGAGGAATCGGAGCCGTCGGGCGTCCTTCCGTGGCTGGATACCACCCTGGAGGGTCCCTACGTCTATTTGGAGAAGCCCATCCAGCCTCCGCGGCTCCTTGCGCGCCTGGCGGAGCTTCTCTCGGGCGGGGGGTAGGACCGTGAACGGGATCCGAGAACTCCTCCGGGAGCATCTCTTCGAGCGGGCGCCCATCGCCATCGCGGTGATGGACCCTGACCACCGAATCGTCCTGGCCAACGAGGCCTTCGAATCGCTGTTCGGGGATCCGAAAGGGCGATTCTGCCACGAGGTCATGAAAGGCCGCGCGGAGTCCTGCGAGCGATGCACCATGGACTGGACCTTCGCCGACGGCAAGACGAGGATATGCGATGACCGCCTTCTGGTCGAAGGGGGCATCTCGTCCCACTTCGTGATCCGTGTGGCTCCGCTCGCCTCGGAGGGCGAGGGAAAGGAGTACTGCCTGTGGGTCGCGTCCAACGTGAACGAGGCCAACAGCCTGAGGCGGGAGAACGAACTGCTCTTCGAAAAGACCCCCTGCTACGTGACGGTCCTGGACCGCGATCTGCGGATCGTACGGGCCAACCGGCGTATGCGGGAGGCCTTCGGCAAGTCATGGGGCCACCCCTGCTACACCGTGTACAAGCGCCGCCACAAACCCTGCCGGGAATGCCCTGCGCTCAAGGTCTTCGAGGACGGCCAGGACCATACCTCCACGCAGGTGGGGATCAAGTCGAACGGGGAGGAGGCCCACTACGTGGTGACGGCGTCGGCCCTCTCCCGGGAGGGTGGCGGTCCGGACGGCAAGGTGAACTTCGTCATCGAGATGGCCACCGACATCACGCATCTTCGCCTGCTCGAGCACGAGAAATTGGAGGCCGAGCGACTCGCCGCGGTGGGGGAGACCGTCGCCGGCCTGGCCCAC
>JBFLVU010000197.1:0-4887 GCA_040758175.1 Acidobacteriota bacterium
GCCTACGCCTGGGAGTTTCTGACCGGGACCTGCGGCCTGCCCCCGGATCGCATGGTGGCCACCATCTTCAAGGGGGAGGAGGGCGTCCCCAGGGATGGCGAGGCCCACGGTTTCTGGCGCCGGCACGTGCCGGAGGACCGCATCCTCGAGTTGGGGATGCACGACAATTTCTGGGCCATGGGCGACACGGGCCCATGCGGCCCCTGTTCGGAGGTCCACTTCCATCAGGGAGACCACCTGCCCTGCGCCGAGGAGGCGGCGGGCCGGACCTGCCGGGGCGTGGCCTGCGAGTGCGACCGCTGGCTCGAAATCTGGAACCTGGTCTTCATGCAGTACGACCGCGACGAAAAGGGCGCCCTGAACCCCCTTCCGGCTCCCTGCGTGGATACGGGGATGGGCCTCGAGCGTCTGGCCGCCGTCATGCAGGGGAAGCCCTCCAACTACGAGACCGACCTCCTCCGGCCCCTCATCGACGCGGCGGCCGCTCTGGGAGGCGTCCCGTACGGGAGGACCGAACCCTCCGACGTTTCCCTCCGGGTGATCTCGGACCACGTGCGAGCCGCCACGTTTTTGGTGGCGGACGGTGTGATCCCCTCCAACGAGGGGCGCGGGTACGTCCTGCGCAAGATCGTCCGCCGCGCCGCGCGCCACGGCAAGATGCTGGGCATCGAGAGGCCCTTCCTGAAGGACCTCGTGGGGATGGTCTGCGAGATGCTGGGTGAGGCCTATCCAGAGATCGTGGAAAACCGAAAGACGGTAGAGACGGTGCTTCTCATCGAGGAAGAGTCCTTCATCAGCACGCTGAACGTGGGGCTCAAGAAGCTCCTCGATGTGGTCGCGAGCCTCACCCCCCCGAACGACCGGGAAATCCCGGGGGACGCCCTCTTCAAGCTCTACGACACCTTCGGATTCCCCCTGGACTTGGCCGAGGACATCGCTCGGGAACAGGGTCTCGTGCTGGATCTGCCCGGATTCGAGCGGGCCATGGAGCGGCAGCGCGAACTGGCCCGGCAATCCTGGAAGGGGGAAATGGACACGAAGGTGGGCCGGGAACTGGCGGCCCTCGGGGTTGCCTGCAAGTTCCTCGGGTACACGACGCTCTCCGTGGACGCGGCCCGCTGCTCTCTCCTTCTGAGGGAAGGAAAGCCGGTCGAGTCGGCCGTCGCCGGGGAGACCGTCCAAGTCGCCTTCGACAGGACGCCCTTCTACGCCGAATCGGGCGGACAGGTGGGCGATGTGGGCCACATCTACGCCGAGGAGGGCGTCCTGAAGGTTCTCGACACCCAAAGGCCGGTGCCCGGCCTCATCCTCTGTCTGGCGCGCGTTCAGACGGGCCGTCTGAGGCTGGGGGATTCGGCTCGGCTCGAAGTGGACGAGTCCGCCCGCGCCGCCACCATGGCCCACCATACGGCCACCCACCTTCTCCACGCGGCGCTGAGGGAGACCCTCGGTCCCCACGTCAAGCAGGCGGGGAGTTTGGTGGCGCCCACGCACCTCCGTTTCGATTTTCACCACTTCGCCGCCGTAGACAAGACGGTCCTTGCCGGCATCGAGAGCCGGATCAACCTCGAGATTCTCCAGAACCGGCAGGTCTCGACGCAGGTAATGCCCTTGGAGGAGGCCGTGGCCTCGGGCGCCATGGCCCTCTTCGGGGAGAAGTACGAGGAGCAGGTGCGCGTGGTGTCCGTGCCGGGCTTTTCCAAGGAGCTCTGCGGGGGCACCCATGTGGACGCCACGGGCCGGATCGGCTTGTTCAAGATCACCTCGGAACACTCCGCCTCGGCGGGAGTGAGGCGCATCGAGGCGGTGGCCCACATGCCCGCATACCGGTTCCTGACGGAGCAGGAGGATATTCTGAACGCCGCGAGCGCCCACCTGAACGTGCCTCCCGATAGATTGCCCGCCTCGGTGGACGCCCTTCTGCAGGAGAACAGGAGGCTCGAGAAGGACCTCTCCCGGCTGCGCCTTCAGATGGCCTCGGGGGCCCCTCCTGAAGAGGAAGTCAAGGAGGTCGGAGGGCTTCGCCTCCTCGTGAGGCGGGTGGACGGTCTCTCGCCCTCCGAGATCAAGAATCTCGCGGACACGCTGAGGGACAAGATTCAATCGGGCGTCGTCGTCATAGGCAATCGAGTGGAGGACAAGGCGAGCCTCACGGTAGCCCTGACGAAAGATGCCGTGGAGCGCCTCAAAGCCGTGGATTTGGCCCGGCCGCTGGGCAAGATTATCGGCGGGGGCGGAGGAGGCAAGCCGGACCTTGCGGAGGCCGGGGGGAAACTGGTGGAGAAGTTGGACGAGGCCCTGAGATCCGCCCGGGAAAAGCTCGAGGAGGCCTTGAAGGGCACATCCTGACGCGTCCGGGAGGAATGCCGCGGACGAACGACGGGGCCGCCCCTAGGGGGCGGCCCCTTCGGCTTACGGATGCCGGTGGAAGCGGGGTCTCCGGCGATTAGTTCACAACCACGACCATGGTCCTCTCGGCACGGAACTTGTCCACGTTGAGGATCTTGACCTGGCCCTCGGCGCCGTCGGAGAGAACGGCCGCGATGTAGTCCACCCCCGGCTTGTAGGAGACTTCGGGGGCCACCTTGATGCTCTTGATGAGGGGGACGCCCGCTTCCTGGGCGGTGAACTTCACCGTGTCGCCCGAGCGGAGATCCAGGTGGCTCGGGAAGGAGGCCTCGTCGAAATTGGTGATGCGCGCCCTCGTGAAGACGCCGTCCTGGATCAGCCCCTGGGAGACCAGCGCCTTCCGATCCCCGATGCGGTAAAAGACCGAGTTGAGCCGGGCCCGGAGGTCCTCGGAGAGGTCGTTGAGCTCCTGCATCTTCTTCAGCAGGTCCTCCCGCTCGGCCTGAAGCATGGCCACGTCCTGGTTAAGCTGGTCGCGCTTCTTTTCCAGGTCGGAAACCTGCTCGAGCAGGGTCGTCTTTTCCTTGGCCAGGGTGTCGCGCTGGGAAACGGCGGTGTCCCGCGCGGAGACGAGCTCCTGTTTGGCGCGCTGAATGACCCGGTAGGGGCTGACGGAAGCCTCGCCCTGGGTCACGAAGGTGCCGTAGACACCGTTGTCGTAGAAGTTCCAGACTTTGAAGCCCGGAACGAGTTCATCCATGAGGTTGACCTGTTCCACGAGCTTCTTGGCCGCGGCGGCGTCCACCCCCTTCTCCTTGGTCAGGTAGTTCATCGCCAGTTCATAGTGGCGATCGCCTCTCTGGACGAGGACGGCGGCAGGCAGCTTCTTCTCGAGCTCCTGGACTTGGACCTTGAGGTCCTCCACATCCTTCTGCTTGGCGAGAATGTCGTTGATCAGGTCGCGGTATCCGATGCCCTGCTCCTGCTTGAGTTTCTGCTCCAGGACGGCCTTTTGCTCGGGTGTCAAGGTCTGGCCCACCACCGAGCCGATATCCTGCCCGCCCTCCTGTACATACTGCCGGAGAAGCTGATTCACCTTCTCCTGTTTGACGTCGATGTCCTGTTCCAGCTTGGCGATCTTGTTCGCCGTCGCCATCTGGCTGGTGACTTCCTTGGACTCCCTCTTGCACGCCAGGCTCACGGCCAGTGCCGCGGCGAGCGCCCACACGAGCATACGTTTCATGGTCTTACCTCCGATTACATGCATGAACGGAATCGTAACACACTTGTTCCGGGGCCGGTGTGACCTCCGTCACAACGCGCCCGGGCCAGCATCCGCGAAATGGCACATCAAAACGGTTCCTGCCGCGGCTACGTTGAGCGAATCCCACCCGGCGGTCATGGGAATGGCCACTCGCCGGGCGCAGTGTTCGAGGAGCTGGGGAGACAGCCCTCTCCCCTCGTTTCCCAAAACGAGGGCAAAAGGGCCCAAGGGGCGGGACATCCGCTGCAGAGGCTCTCCGCGGGCGTTGGCCGCCAGCAGGACGAGGCCCTGCCCCCGGGCCCAACCGATGAATTCCTCGCACGCCAGGCTCCAAATGGGAATGTGGAAGGCCGCGCCGGCGCTCCGGTAGAGGGCCATGCCGCGGAACGGGTCGCACGTGCCCCGTCCTGCGAAGACTCCCGCGAATCCGAAAGCCCTGGCGGACCGGATCAGAATGCCCGTATTGACCGGATCTTGAACGGCGTCCAGATAGAGAAACCTCAGATCGGGCTTCGCGTCGGGAAGAGGCCGGGATCGCCGCAGTCCGATGGCCAGGATTCCCTCGCTCGAAGCCTGGGTCGTAAGCTTGCCGACCACCCTGGGCGTCGCCGCCTGAACCCTTCCCTCGGAAACGAGGGCGTGGAGCCTGCCTTCCCATTCGGCCCAAAGGTCCTCCCTGAGGAGGACGGTCTCGATGGGCCAGTGTGCGGCAAGCGCCTCCACCAGCAGGTGCCTGCCCTCGATGAGGAATGCGATCTTGTCCCGGCCCGCGGCTGTCTGTCGCAGCCTCTTGCAGAGAGGGTTCTGAAGCGATGAGATCACCTCGGGGCGCATGACGCCATCCTACCGAAACGGAGAGCCGATGGGAAGGGCAGGGTTCTGCCCCCGGGCACGGGCGGAATCGGCGGCGAGACGGAGAGCCCCGGGCGATCCGGAGGGACGAGACGGCGGCCCCTTCTCGTCCCCCCTTCCGGTAGCCCTCGGGAAAGCAAGAGCGGGCGCCTTGCAGCGCCCGCCGGTGGAATCGTATGGTGCCGAAGGGGGGACTCGAACCTACGCGCCGTAGCGTGCTCGAGGACGTCGGGGTCCGCCCGCTTGCGCGCGCAACGGCGCCTACGGTTCCCGGGGCGGGTCTCTCGCCGGGCGTTGGCGCGCTGCAAACGCTCCCTCTTCGGTCGCGTTCTCGCGGCAACGCCTTGGCGTGTCCCGCCCTTCTCGTCCCCCCTTATAGGGAGCCCTCTAGAAAGCAAGAGCGGGCGCCTTGGGGCGCCCGC
>JBFLVU010000198.1:0-4851 GCA_040758175.1 Acidobacteriota bacterium
CCCCGTCCCGCGTCATGAGGACGCCGCAGGCCGCCGCGCCCCGCCCGAAGAGGACCTCCAGGCGGTCGCCCGGGGAGAGGGCGGACGCGTCGGAGACGGGGCGTCCCTCCGAATCGAGGGCCGCCGCGTAGCCGCGGCCCAGGACTCGCAGGGGGCTGAGGGAATCGAGGAGCCGCGCAAGGGACGCGATTCGATCGCGCCGCGAGGAAAGGGCGCCGGCGCCGGCGGCCCGGACCCTCGTCCGGCCCCCTTCGAGCCGCTGGGAGAGGACGTTGAGCCAGCGCTTCAACTCCTCCGGGGACAGGGCGCGGCGGCAGGAGAAAAGCCGTCCCGCGTCCTGGTCGAGGCGCCGCCCCATGGCCCTTCCGGCGCGTTCCTCCAGGCGGTCCCGGGCCTCCTCCGCCCGCTCCAGGCGGCCGGCCAGGAGGGCCCGAAGCCGCCCGGGGCGGCCTCGGTACACCCGCTCCCGCAGCGAGCCGAGGCGGTGGGAAAGGAGGCGCCCCAGCGCCCGCCTGGAGTTCCTCGCCAGGGCGCGGGCCTCCTCCACCCGAGCCGTCAAAAGTTCGGCGGCCGCCGAGGGCGTGGCCGCCCGAAGGTCCGCCGTGAGGTCCGTGAGGACCGTGTCCACCTCGTGGCCGATGGCCGAGATGACGGGAACGGGATAGGCGGCGACGAGGCGCGCGAGACCTTCGTCGTTGAACCCCCACAGGTCCTCCGGAGAGCCCCCGCCCCGGGTGAGGAGCACGACGTCGATCCCCGGCACGCGGGTCAGGCGGCTCAGGGCCGCCTTCACCGAGGCGGGGCATTCGGCCCCTTGCACGAGGGCCGGCGCCACCACGAGATCGAAGCCCGCCGACCTGCGCCTCAGAACCGAAAGAACGTCCCTTAAGGCCGCGCCCCCGAGGGAGGTCACCACGCCCACGCGGCGCGGAAAGGGGGGAATGGGCCGCCGGCGAGCCGGGTCCGTCAGCCCCTCGTCCGCCAGCCGCCTCTTCGCCTGTTCCAGAGCCATCTGGAGGGCCCCGAGTCCCGAGGGTTCGAGCACCGTGGCGTAGAGCTGAAGATCGCCCGAGGCCTCGAAGACCGAGAGCTTTCCACGGGCCAGCACGGCCATTCCGTTCTCGGGTTGGAAGGGCACGCGCCCGGCGTGGGACCGGAAGAGGGCCACCTTGAGCACCGCCCGCGAGTCCTTGAGGGCGAAGTAGCAGTGTCCGGACGGGGCCCTCCGGAAGCCGGAGATCTCTCCCTCCACCCATACGTCCGGGAAGGCGGACTCAAGCTCTCCGGCGAGGAGAGCCACGAGTTCTCCCACGGAGTACACCTGGCGTCCGGACCACTCCTTCGGCATGGAGATAGTGTACGGCCCCGGTCTGGCGGAGGAAAGGGCCGCTGAGTCAACTCCGGCGCGGCCGCAGGAACGCCCGCGCAATAAAGCACCTCCCGTCCGGTTTCCCGCTATACTCCCGGGGGGAGGTCCGATGCGAGTCGAGGGACCGCTGATGAGGGGGGCCTTGGTCCGGCGCTACAAGCGCTTCTTGATGGACGTGCGGACCCCCGGCGGAGACCTCTGGACGGTCCACTGTCCCAATTCGGGGAGCATGGAGGGCTGCCTGACCCAAGGGGCCGAGGTGGTCTGTTCCCGATCCCCGAACCCGGGCCGGAAACTCCCCTGGACCGCCGAGTGGATCCGCCTGCCCGCGGGCTGGGTGGGGATCAACACCCACCGGGCCAACGCCATCGTGGGCGAGGCCCTGCGGGCGGGCCGCGTCGCGGAATTGAGCGGGTACGCCCAGGTCCGGTCCGAGGTCCCGTACGGGGGGGACAGCCGCGTGGATTTCCTCCTCGCCTCTCCGGGCCTCCCCCCCGCCTACGTGGAAGTCAAGAACACCACGTGGCCCACCCCCGATGGAGGGGTCGGATTTCCCGACTCGGTGACGGAGCGGGGACTGAAACATCTTCGGGCCCTCGCGCGTACGGCGAGGGAGGGGGGTCGCGCGATCGTGCTCTTTCTCGTCAACCGGGAGGGTGGGAGCTTCTTCAGGCCCGCCCGCGAAAAGGACCCGGCCTTTGCCGCGGCCCTCAGGCGAGCCTCGCGCGCCGGGGTGGAGGTACTCGCGTACCGTACCCGCTTCCGGATTCCCGAGGTGGCGGTGGGAGAGGCCATCCGTGTGGACCTTTGACGGCTTGCTGGGAGGGTGGGCCATGAACGTACGCAAGAAGAGAGTCGGTCTTTTCGTGTGGAGCGCCCTTCTCGGGACCGGGGCGGCCCTCTGCGCCGCCGCGGCGGAGGGGCCCCCCGTGCTGTTCCCGCAGCCCCTGTCGGCGCGGATCGTGCGCTACGATATCCGGGTCGCGCTGGACGCGGAAAAGAAAACCCTGGCGGGGGAAGAAACCGTCACCTGGAAGAACACGACCGGTGGGGAGGTCGGGGACGCCTGGTTCCACCTCTACCTCAACGCCTTCGCCAACGACCGCTCGGTCTTCATGAGGGAATCCGCCGGCGCCCACCGGGGCTTCAAGGCGAGCGAAGACAAGTGGGGGTACTGCCGGGTCACCTCCATGGTCTTCCTCGGGCCCAACGGGGCGGAGACCGTCCTGCCCCTGGAGTATCCCGGAGAGGATCGGACGGTGGCGCGGGTAACCCTGCCGGTGCCCGTGGCGCCCGGCGGAGAGGCCGCCTTCCGCATCGCCTTTGAGGAAAAACTCCCCAAGGTCTTCGCCCGGGCCGGGTTTGTGGGCGACTTCGTGATGGCGGGACAGTGGTTCCCGAAGCTCGGCATCTACGAGGCGGGCCGCGGCTGGAACTGCCACCCGTACCACCTGAATTCCGAGTTCTACGCCGATTTTGGGGTCTACGACGTGGCCGTCACCGTCCCGGCCCACTACGTGGTGGGCGCCACGGGCGTCCAATGGGGCGAAGCGCAGGTCGGCAAGACCAAGACCCTCCGCTTCCACGCGGAGGACGTCCACGACTTCGCCTGGGCGGCCTCCCCCGACTTTGTGGACGTGAAAGAGGACTTCCGCGGCACGACGATCCGGGTCCTCATGCAGCCCGGAAACCGGGGGGATATCCCCCGCTACGCGGGCGCGGTCAAGGCAGCCCTCGAGGGTTTCGAGCGCTACCTTTGGAAGTACCCGTACCCGGTCATCACTGTGGTGGACCCGCCCCGGGGCGGGCTCGGCGCGGGCGGCATGGAGTATCCGACACTCATCACTTCCATGACCCACCCCTTCATCCCCGACGGGTTCTACCTTCCGGAGATGGTGACCCTCCACGAGTTCGGCCACCAGTACTGGTACGGCATGTCGGCCAACAACGAGTTCGAGGAGGCCTGGCTCGACGAGGGGATCAACTCCTACTACGAGATGCGCATCCTCGACGACTGGCTGGGAAGGGAGACGTCCCTCGCGGGGAACCTGGCCGGATGGCGCCTGGGCGACAGCCAGAGCCAGCGCCTCGGCTACATTTCCCTCCCCGACGCGGACCCCGTGGTCCTCCCCTCCTGGAAGTACGTGAACAACCATTCCTATTCGGTCATCTCCTACAACAAGTCCACCCTGGTGATGGCCGCCCTGGAGGAGCGCCTCGGGCGCGCCCGGATGGACGCGGTCATGAAGAACTTCTTCGCCCGGGTGAAGTTCACCCATCCGACCACCGAGGACTTTCTCCGTATCGTGTCTCAGGAGGCCGGGGAGGACCTGAGGCCCTTCCTGGAACCCCTGCTCTTCGGGACGGGCGTGGTGGACTTCGAAGTCCTTCGGGTGAGGAACCGCCTGGAGTCGCCTCCCAAAGGGATGGACCTCTTGAAGGATCCCCCCGAGGCCTACCCGACGTCCGCCGAGCGGCGCAAGAAGGGGGGAGCCCCGAAGGCCGGCGCGGCGCCGCCGGACTCCGCCGAAAAGAAGAAGGGAGGGGAGGCGGCGGACCCGAAGCCGAAGGACGTTTGGGTTTCGCAGGTCACCGTTCAGAGGAAGGGCGACCTCGTCCTTCCCGTCACCGTGCGCGTGACCTTCGCCGAGGGAAAGGCGGAGGAGGTCCGCTGGGACGGAACGGGCCGGTACCACACCTTCGAGTTCCGGGGGGCCAAGGTCACGAGGGTGGAGGTGGACCCGGACGGAAAGGTCCTCCTGGATCGGGACCGCTTCAACAACGGGTGGATGTCCAAGCCGGACAGGCGTCCCGCGGGCACCGTGACCGGGCGCCTGCGCTTCGTGCTCCAAGGGCTCTTCGCCTTCCTGGCGTCGGCCGTGTGAGGAGGGGACCATGAACGCCCTGCGCGCGCTGAAGAACGGATTCCTCTTTCGCAAGGCGGACCTCGTTGCGGCCGCCCTCCTGTACGCCTCGGCCCTCCTCTTCGGGACGCTGGCGCTCCTGCCCGCCCGGGCCGCCCTCCACTCCCTCCTCGACCCGAGCCCCGAGGCCGCCAAGCTCCCCGGCGGCGACCTCGGCGTCCTGTCCGAGGCCATGATGAAGTCCCCCGAGGGCTCGGCGGCGGCCTTCGGCAACCTGCCGATCCTCCTTCTGCTCTTCCTGCCCGTGGCGCTCCTCCTCTCGGCCGGGGTCTACTCCCAGGCGGCCCGCAGCGGCGAGGTCCGCGCCTGGGCGGACTTCTGGACGGGGGCGGTCCGGAACTTCTGGCCCTTCCTGGGGCTGGTGCTCCTCAACGGCGTCCTTTTCCTCTTCGTGGGCCTGATCCCGGGCCTCGCCCTGGCGGGCACGAGCCACGCCATGAAGGAGGCCACCGATCCCGCGTGGGATGTCCGCCTGGCCTGGGCCGCCCTCGCGGTGGGCGGGCTGTGGTTCGTGGCCATGCGGAACGGGGCCGGCCTGGCCCGGGTGCGCCGGGCCGT
>JBFLVU010000199.1:0-4842 GCA_040758175.1 Acidobacteriota bacterium
AGTTCGGAGTCCGTGTGGACCTCTTCTTCCGAGATCTCGAGGGAGAGGGAGGCGGCGGCCTCCGCGGGCTCCGGCACGAACGGCGGTTCCCCTGCAGGCGCTTCCTCCGGTAGGGGCTCCTCCCGAGCCGGCGTCTCTTCCACGGGCTCCACCCGGGGTTCGTCTTCCAGGGGCACCCCGCCGACATCGTCCAGGGAGATCTCGACTTCGACCTCCGCGGGCTCCTGCCGGGGAGCGGACACGGCCGGGAGAAGCAAGTCCAGATCGAGCTCCGGCGCTCCCTGCCGGCCGGCGGCAGGGGCCTTGACGGGCTCGAGGAACTCCCGAAGGGCGTCGCTGTTGGGGTCGAGGGCGCGGGCTTCCTCGACGAGGTTGTCCCGGGTTTCCCGGTCTCCCTGGACCTCGAAGACGCGGGCCAGCTTGAGAATCTGACGAACGGCCTTGTCGGGCTTCTTCTGCTTCCGGAAGATGGAGATGAGCTTCTGGTGGGCGTGGACGTGGTCCGGAGCCTTCCGGAGGATGGCCTGCAGTTCGGCGATGGCCTTGTCCGCGAACCCGTACTTAAGGAAGACCTCCGCCTCCGTGAGCTGCTCGCGGATGACCTCGGCCTCCCGGGGGGTGAACACCTTGCCCGAAGGCCCGGGCCCAGGCATCTCCGGCTCGCCCTCCACCCTCCCCACCGAAGGTCTCGGCGCTTGAGTCGGCTGGGCGGCCTCGGGGAGGGTGGGCCGCGGCGTCCCCGAGGAGAGGGAGGCGGTGACGTCCGCCTGGTCCATTTGGAGGTCGCCCACGTCGATCTCGATCTCGAGCTCGCCGGTTTCCTCCGCCGAAGCCGACAGGTCCTCCGGTTCGGTCACGGGGGGCGCAGGGGCCTGGACCGGCTTCTCGGGCGCCGGGGGCGGCGGGGGAGGCGGCGGAGCGCCCCCGCCCCGAAGACGATCCAGCCTCTCCTGGTAGAGGGGGTTGGCCGGATCGATCCGGACCATCTCCTCCACGGCCGCCCGGGCCTCCCTGTCGTTCTTCTTCTCCTCGGCCGTGGCCGCGAGGTTCGACAGGGCCGCCAAGAGGCGGCGCGCGTCCCCCGATCTCCTCGCCACGTCGGCGAGCCCCTTGAGGCCCTCCAGACTGCCCGGCGCGTGCGCGAGGACCTCGTTCAGAAGGGCCTCCACGTCTGCCAGGCGGGCGGGATCGCAGGACTTGCCCCAGCCCCCCAGGGCGGCGAAAGCCTCTCCGTGGCGATTCGCCCCAACCAGGAGATTGACGTACCGGCCGTGGGCCGCGACGCTGTCGGGCCTGGATTTCAGGAGGCGCTGGCACAGGGCCTCCGCATCTTTGTTTCGCTGGGTCTCGCTCAGGGCGTCGATCTTGAGGAGAAGGAGGGATTCGGCGTCCGGGTGCTTCTCGAGGAGGGTGTCCAGGATCTCGATGGCGTGCTGCGCCTGCTGTCCCGAGAGGAGCTTCTTGATCAAGCCTTCGAGCGGCCGGATGTTCTCCGGACTCAGCTGGAGCGCCCTCTCGAAGAGCCTGGCGGCCTCCTTCAGAAGCCCCTCCGAGACGAGCTGGTTCGCGGCCTTCAGGTATTCCCGCACGCCCTCGTCCGTCCGTCCGAGCTTGAGGAGGTTGTCCCCGACCTGGACGCGGATCTTGATGTTCTCCGGCTCCAGGTCGAGCACCTTCCGTTGGACCCGGATGAGCGCGTCGAGATTGCCGCCTTGGCCCACGAGGCGGCCGACCTGGTCGTATGCGAGCCTCGCCTCCCGGATGAAACCCTGCTGCTCCGAGAGAGATCCCAGCATCTCCCACGCCTGGAGGTTCTCCGGCTGCTCCCTCGTGGCGATCTTCAGGGATGCGACGGCCTTGGTGGCGAAGCCGTCCTTTGCGTAGAGCTCCGCCACCTTGATCAGCATGGGCACGGCCGAGGCCTTGTTCCCCATGCGGAGGTACAGGTTGCCGATCTGGTTGAGCGTCTGGATGTCGCGGGGGTTGTCCTCGGCCAATTTCTGGAGTTCGCGGACGGCATCCTGAATGCGGTTCGCCCGCAGGAACTTGTCCACGTTGGCCTTGGTCTTCGCGCGGTCCAGGGCCATCAGGCCGTCTCCTGCTCCACGCCGCGGAAGGTGCGCCGGTGCAGCGGCGTGGGCCCCAACCTCCGCAGGGCCTCCAGGTGGCCCTGCGTGGCATACCCCTTGTGCCGCCCGAGCCCGTACCCCGGGAACTGGCGGTCCATCTCCCTTACGAGCCGGTCCCTCGTGACCTTGGCCACGATGGAGGCGGCCGCGACGCTGGCGGAGCACCCGTCTCCGTGTACGACGGCCCGTCCCGTCAAGGATACTCCAGGATAGTGAGGGCCGTCTACCAGCACGAAGTCCGGCCGGGGCGTGCCCAGGCCGTCGAGGGCCCGCGCCATGGCCAGGAGCGAGGCCCTCAGGATGTCCGTCGCGTCAATCTCCTCGCAGGTCGACAGCCCCGTGGCGAAGCGGTGCCCGTCCTCCGCAAGCCGATCGTACAGGTTTTCCCTCGATGGCTCGGAGAGGGTCTTCGAGTCCCGGTAGAGGGACAGGTCTCTCCGCCGGTCCAGAACGACGGCAGCGGCGACGACGGGACCGAAGAGCGCCCCACGGCCGGCCTCGTCCACACCGGCCACCACCGAGAATCCCCGGTCCCACAGGTCCCGTTCGAGAACGAGAAGGTCCGGCACTCGGCCCTCCTCAGGCCTTGCCCACCTCCTCGATGCGCGCCTTCTTGCCCTTGAGAGCGCGGAGGTAGTAGAGCTTGGCCCTGCGGACCTTTCCTTCGGAAACGAGCTCGATCCGGTCGAGGATGGGGCTGTGGAGGGGGAAGATCCTCTCCACGCCGATTCCTCCGGAGATCTTGCGGACCGTGATCGTCTCGCGGATGCCGCCGTGCTTCCGGGCCACGACGACGCCTTGAAACACCTGCAGGCGCTCCTTCTCTCCCTCGCGGACCTTCACATGGACTTTGACCGTATCCCCGGCCTTAAACTGGGGCAGGTCTGTCCGAAGACCTTCCTTTTCCACGGACCCGATTTTCTCACTCATGGCACGTCTCCCGCGCGGTCCGGCCCACGAGCAGGTCCGGCCGCTTCTTCCGAGTGGTCTCGATGGCCTGATCGAGGCGCCATCTCCGGATGGCCTCGTGGTTCCCCGAGAGCAGGATTTCCGGTACCGCCCAGCCCCGGAACTCGGCCGGGCGGGTATAGTGCGGATACTCCAGCAGGTCTCCTCGGAAGGACTCCTCCTCCGTGGAGGCCCCGTCCCCAAGCGCGCCGGGGAGAAGCCGGACGACCGCGTCGAGGACGACGGCGGCGGCGGGCTCCCCGCCCGAGAGGACGTAATCCCCGATGGACACCTCCCGGTCCACGAGGTGGTCCACGACCCTCTGGTCCAGGCCCTCGTACCGTCCGCATAGGAGTCCGAGACGGGGCAGGAGGGAAAACTCCTCCGCGAGGGACTGGGTGAAGCGCTCCCCCTTAGGGGACAGGTAGACGAGCGGCATCTCCCCCTCCGCCTCGGCCCGAAGGGCCTCCACGGCGGCAAAGACGGGCTCTGGCTTCAGCACCATTCCCGGACCTCCGCCGAAGGGCGAATCGTCCACCGTCCGGTGCCGGTCGGATGCGTGATCGCGGAAGTTGTGCAGACGGACGTCCACCACACCCGCCGCACGGGCCCTCTTCACGATCGAGTGCGCGAGGAACCCCTCGAGCATCTCGGGAAAAAGGGTCAGCACGTCAATCCGCATCGCTTCCTTCCTCGAGCCCCGGGTAGCCGTCGGGCAGGTCCACCCTGACCGCGCCGGCCTCCCGGTCCACCACGACCCCGAGCCCCTTCACGGCAGGGATTTCGAACTCGCCCGCGTCGCCCCGCGCCCGGATCATCCAGTAGGCTTTCCCCTCATCCATCCCAACGACGGTCCCGATCCGGCCCCTCCGGGCGTCCGTGACAGGAAGCCCCAGCACCTCGTCGGTGAAGAAGGCCTCCGGGTCATCGGGAGCGACCGCCTCCTCCGGAAGGAAGACCTCCAGCCCATGGAGTGCTTCAGCCTCCTCCGGCGAGGTCACGCCGTCGAGGGCCAACACGGAACCTTTGGCGTAGGTGAAGAACTCCCTCAGGGCCCAAGTCCGCGCTCCCTCCGCCGATGCGCCGGTCCACACGAGATCCCCGGCGGGCCTCTCCCCCAACCCTTCGCGGTACGGTTCGACCCACATCTGGCCCCGCACTCCGCGGGGGCCCTTCACGCGGGCAACGGCAACGAGTCTCATCGGATTGAGGAAGGCCGGAGGAGGCCCAGGGCGGAACCCCGAGGGCGCGGAGGGGGCTCCGGCGCCGCGAGCGGGGTCAGACCTGGGCGCTCTTCCGCGTGATGGCGATGAGCCGCGCCACTTGGGCCGAGGGCCTCGCTCCCCGGGCCAGCCAGTAGTCCACGCGCTGGAGGTCCACCTTCAGCTCGGAGGGATCCGGCAGGGGGTCGTAGTGACCGACTTCATCCACGTTCTTTCCCCCGGGCCGGTTGCGGCTGTCCGAGACCACGAGCCGGTAGTAGGGGCGGTGCTTCCTTCCGATCCTCTTCAAGCGAATGGCCAGCAATGGCGCCTCCTCGACGGCGCGCACCCGCGCGCAACTGTTAATATTACGGGATTTCGGCCTTATCTGTCAAGACGAAAGCGGGGGAGCGGACCGGCGCCCGCTCCCCCGACGTTCGGTTCCGCGTTCGCGAACCCTATTCTTCCTCGGCGGCCTTCTTGGCCTCCTCCACGATCTTCTGCTGGATCATGGCGGGGACCTCCTCGTACTGGGAGAATTCCATGGCGAAGGTCCCGCGGTC
>JBFLVU010000200.1:0-4828 GCA_040758175.1 Acidobacteriota bacterium
AGGGATTCGGCTCGGTACAGCGCGCAAACGCCCTCGGGTCCGGCCCTGTGTTCCATCATCTGCCGGATGCAGGAGGACTGGAGATCGGAAAAGGAGTCTGCCCAAGCCGCTCCCGGAAGGGCCGCGGCGAGAAAAAGGGCGGTTCGCACAGGCGCGAATATCCTCATCAAGTACCTCATCAAGTACCCCTCAGGAAGGAAGGGCGAAGGGGAAGGAATCCAGCCTTGGCCGCCTCCACCGCGGCCAGGAGGCGCTCCCGGTCCCTCGAAAGCCGTCCCCCGATGGGCAGGGGGTTGGAGGCGTGGTTGGCCCGAAACACCGTATCCCGGAGTTCCGCGTGGCGCAAAAGGACCTCCAGCTCCCCGAGGACCCCGAGATCGTCGGGAAGGGTGAAACGCCCGGCGGCCAGTTTTCTGTGGAGGGGGGCTTCCGGAACCGGGTACCACGTGAGAGCCGACAGGTACTCGGGCTGCATGGCGGACGCCGCCTCGGCGCTGGCGCGGGCGTGCGCTTCCGAACCCTCCACTCCCCCGAGTCCCAGGAGCACCATCACCGACGCCGCGAATCCGGCGGCGCGGCCCCTTCGAACGGACTCCACGATTTCGGCGGAAGTGGCGCCCTTCCCCACGCTGCGCAGCACTTCGTCCGAACCCGATTCCATTCCCAAGTAGAAGAGACCTACTCCGGATTCCCGCAAGGACACGAGCTCGCGTTCCGACTTCTCCAGGAGATTCATGGGCGTGGCATAGAGGGAGATCCGGCGAAGGCGCGGGAGGGCCGCCCGCAGCTCCGCCACGACCTCCCTCAAAAACTCCGCCGGCGCCGCCAGCGCGTCCCCGTCCCCTAAAAAAACCCTTGGACATTCGGGCCACTGCGAGGCGGCCTCCCGAACCTCCTCCCGAATCTCCTCGAGGTCCCGGATGCGGTAGGCCTTGTTGCGGTACATGGCGCAGAACGTGCAGGCATTGTGGCTGCACCCCACGGTCACCTGGAGGATGAGGCTGTCGGCTTCGGATGGCGGGCGGAAGACGGGTTCGACGTAGCGCATCAGGCCTCGGACCGCCAGTATAGGCCAATCGCCGGGGCTCTGCACGGGGCGGGTGGGGCCCTCGGCGCCCGGGTCTTCCGGCGGACCGACCCGTTCGCCCCGCGGCCTCCGCTCCGTCTGCCTTTGGGCGTTAACGGGGGGGGCGGACGTCCGGGGCCCGAACGTAGAGGGGCGTCAGGGGCTCTCCCAACCGGCCTTCACGGAGGGCTTTCCAGGCCTGAAGCGCCGCCGGGATGGCCAGGTTGGGGACCTCGGCGAGGAGGCGGCAGGAGGGTTCCCAGCCCTCGACGAGCCCGACCCCGTCCCCGACGGCCCAGGAGGCTCCGCGCGCTAGCTTCTCCACCTCGGCGGGAGGGAAGGCCTCCGGAGGCCCGAGGGCGATCACCGCCTCGATGGTCCGCCGGAACTTTTGCAGGTAGATCTCGCTCCGGCGTGCGTCCAGAACGGCCACCCCGTCTCCTTCCCAAGGGATGGAACGGGCGAGGGCCTCCAGGCTTCCGATTCCGTAAGCGGGCGCGGCCAACGCCGATTGAAGCCCCAGGGCCGTGGAGATCCCCACGCGCAGTCCCGTGAAGGAGCCGGGGCCCGTGACGATCCCGAGTCCGGCCAAGTCGCTCCTCAATCGCCCCGCCCGGGACAGCATCTCTTCCACCGCGGCCAGAATCCGCGTGGTGTGCGTGCGCACCTCCTCACGGTGGCTGGCCAGGACCTCGCCGTCCGGGCCCACAAGGGCCGCGTGAAGCCACTTCGTGCACGTATCCAGACCCAAGACGAGGGCGTCGGACAATCCGGCGGTCCTCCAAAGAGAAGTGGGGCCCGCGGCGCGGGCCCCTCGCTCAAAACCGCGATCCGGAGGCCCGGCTCAACCGAACATCTCGGCGATCTTGTGGACCAGGGGGATCTCCCACTTCTCGCCCTTGAAGGCCTTCATCCAGGCCATGATGTTCACGACCAGCATGAAGATGAAAAGTCCGCACATGATGCAGGGCGTGAGGAAACCGCCGATGCCCATGGTGACGGCCCCGAGGACCATGCCCAGCACGATGGAGACGAAGACTCCGATGACCCAGAGCACCAGGACCACCGCGGCGAAGGCCAGTCCCTCCCGGCCATGCCAGTACACGTATTCCTTCTGAGGGTCGCTGCGCTTGTCCTTGAACATGAAAAAGGGCACCAGCGCCAGGATACCGAAGTACGCCAGGAACAGATGGATCTTGTCCTCGTCCGAGTACGGCTTCGCGCCGCCGACCATACCGGGGTCACTCATGGCCACCTCCCTTCCCACTAGGAACAGTATACGCCCTCGATCCGCCTTCCGGAAGCCCCCGGCGGCAGGCCATCCTTCAGACCTCCTGGAACATGAAGGGACGGAGGCATTCCAGACGCGATTCCACGTCCTCCGGGTGGATCATCCAGGTGGCCGCGGCCACGCTGGACAGAATGGAGTTCCCGTCCTGCGGCGTGTAGCAGAAGCCCGTGATCTGGGTGCCTCCCCGGGAAACGGCCAGGGACTTCACGGGAAGGACCGTCTGGCTGAGGATCCGTCCGTAGTAACCGTGATCCCGCCCGAAGGAGAAGACCGTCCCGGAGGACTTTTTGTACGTGACGGCCACGCGCCGGTTCGCGTGGACGCACCCCATGAGCCCTTCCAGGGTGACGGGCCTGCGCACCCGGAGCTGAAACCAGATCGTGTGCATGTATTGGGTGTTCATCTTGACGGCCGAGGAGTAGATGTCCAGGTCCTGCCCCAGGGTCTTGAACAGGTGCCACGCGTCGCGGGCGTGGTGGGTTCCGAAGGTCTCGTCTTCGTGCCTCCCCGCCTGGGGCGACGGAATGTACGAGCCCTCCTGGGAGATGTCGTTGGCCCTCCTCATGCACAGGAAACGCCCCTCGGCGAGGTTTTCGGGGCTCTCGCCATTCTCCATGCCCAGGACGTGCAGGATCGCGGCGATGTTGTGGGTGTTGCAGGAGACGATTTGGACGAACCGGTCCTCGCCCGGGACGAGAGCCCTGTCGTTGATGCCCCGGGCGTACATCTTTCCGAAGCCGAATTCGCTGCCTTGGGCGAGGAAGCCCTTCACGCCCTTGGCGTAGGGCAGGTACAACTTCTCCTTGTTCTGGTTTCCCACCGGGGTGCAGTCGATGACGACGGTGGCCCTCTGGAGGGCGTCGGAGGCCGTCAGGGAGGGCTCCATCCCCATCTTGTGAAAGCCCTCGTAGGACTCCGGATCCGCCGCCAGCAGCGCCCCGTCCTGGAGGAGGGCGGTGACCTTGGACCGGTCCTCCAAGAGCGGCGTCCGCTTGTGAAAGGTCACCTCCTCGAAGCCGAAGTGTTCCTTCATCCGGCAGAGAAGGCCGATGAGGGGCTCCCCGATGGTTCCCGTTCCGACAACGTGCACGACTTTCCTGGCCATGGCATTCACCTCCTCGGGCGCTCGATTCGCAACCCCGAAAAGATCCCGCCCACCGCACCGGTTTCCGCCTCGACCCGGCCTCCCTGAAAAAGAATGGGGGAGCGTGCGCGCTCCCCCCGTCGCGTTTGATTTCCCTGGGACCGCTTGGCCCCGCTGCCAAAGTATAGGGCCTTCGCCCCGAGGCGCAAGCCGTCGCTCGCAACCCGTTGCGCCCTTCCTCGGCCCTCAAGGGTTTCTCAGCAGCCCGCTAGGTCCCTTCCTGCCAGGAGGCCAGGTACTTCACCTGCTCCTCCGTGAGGACGTCCATGCGGTAGCCGAGGGTGCCGAGCTTGATGCGGGCAATCTCCAGGTCGATCTCCTCGGGGATCACGTGGACGGCGTTGGACAGCCCGCCGCGGTTCCGGAGGATCCATTCTGCGGAGAGCGCCTGGTTGGCGAAGGACATGTCCATAACTACGGCGGGGTGGCCTTCGGCCGCCGAAAGGTTCACGAGGCGCCCTTCGGCGAGGACGCATACCCGTCGCCCGTTGGGCAGGTCGAACTCCTCCACGAAATCCCTCAGCGTCCGGCGCCCCAGGGCGATCTCGTAGAGGCCGCCCTCGAGCTGGAGCTCCACGTTGAAGTGGCCCGAGTTGCAGACGATGGCCCCGCTCTTCATGGCGAGGAAGTGCTCGGTCCGGATCACGTGCTTGTTTCCCGTCACGGTGATGAAGAGGTCTCCGAGGGGTGCCGCCTCGGCCATGGGCAGGACGGCGAAGCCGTCCATGATGGCCTCCAGGGCCTTGACGGGATCCACCTCGGTGACGACCACGTGGGCGCCGAGGCCCTTCGCGCGCATGGAGACGCCCTTTCCGCACCATCCGTACCCCGCCACCACGACGGTGGAGCCCGCCAGGAGGAGGTTCGTGGCGCGGATCACGCCGTCGATCGTGGACTGGCCCGTGCCGTAGCGGTTGTCGAACAGGTGTTTGGTCATCGCCTCGTTCACCGCGATGATCGGGTATCCCAGAACGCCCGCCTTCGCCATGCTCTTGAGGCGGATGACCCCCGTGGTCGTCTCCTCGGTGCCCGCGAGGACGTGCTCCAGAGCGTCCCGGCGCTCGCCGTGGGCGAGGGAGACGAGGTCGGCCCCGTCGTCCATCGTGATCGTGGGACGGGTGTCGAGGACCGATCCGAGGTGGCTGTAGTACGTGGCGTTGTCCTCGCCCTTGACCGCGAAGACGGAAACGCCGAAATCCTCCAGCAGGCTTGCGGCCACGTCGTCCTGTGTGGAGAGGGGGTTGCTGGCGCAGAGGGCCACGGACGCGCCCCCCTCCGCCAGGGTCCGCATGAGGTTGGCCGTCTCGGTGGTCACGTGCAGGCAGGC
>JBFLVU010000201.1:0-4817 GCA_040758175.1 Acidobacteriota bacterium
CTACGAGACGGACCTGGAGCGCACCCTCCTGGGCCTGGGCTTTTCTCTCGAGGACGCGGACCGCCCGTGCCGCTCCTTCTCGGGCGGGGAGCAGATGCGCCTCAAGCTGGGGCGCGCCCTCCTGGACCCCGCCAACCTCCTCCTCCTGGACGAGCCGGGCAACCACCTCGACGACCGCCAGAGGGCCTGGCTGGGAGACTTCTTGCAGACAAGCCCGCGGGCCTTCGTCGTCGTCAGCCACGATCCGGAGATCCTGGAGGGCGCCGTGGACCACGTGGCGCTCCTGTCGGACGGACGCCTCTACACCTTCCGCGGGGACTTCGCCTCCTTCGAGGTCCAGTTCGAGGAGATGCAGAAGACGCGGGAGAGGGCCTACGAGCAGCAGCAAGCCTTCATCGAGAGGACCCAGGAGTTCATCCGGAGGTACAAGGCGGGCCAGCGCTCCAAGCAGGCGAGGGGCCGGCAGAAGGTCCTCTCGCGCCTGGAGCGCGTGGAGGCCCCCCTGCGGGGGCCGCAGGGTTTCCGGCTCGACCTCCGCTTCGAAGAGATCCCGGGAGAGGACGTCCTGGCCGTGGAGGGCCTCGCCCTCGACGTGGGGGGCCGGACGGTGCGGGCGCCCAAGCTCCTGCTCAAGCGGGGCCAGAAGGTGGCGCTGGTGGGGCCCAACGGTTCCGGGAAGACCACCCTCATCCGGGCCCTGGTGGGAGACGCCGAGGCCGCCGCCGGTTCCATCCGGTGGGGCACCAACGTGAGACTCGCCCACTACGACCAGCACCAGCAGCGCCTTCCTCTGGGCGGCACGCTCTTCGAGGCCGTCGGAGGGCTCCTCCAAACCCTCAACCGGGAACTCATCCTCACGTACCTGGGGGCCTTCGGTTTTGGAGGAAGCCGCGCCGAGCAGGGCGTCGGAAGCCTCTCGGGCGGGGAGAGGGCCCGCCTCCACCTTCTCGCCGTGCTCCTGGCCAAGGCCAACGTCCTCTTCCTCGACGAACCCACGAACCACCTGGACCAGACCGCGAAAGAGGTTCTTCGAGACGCCCTCCTCCGGTTCAAGGGAACGCTCGTCCTGGTCAGCCACGAGGAGGACTTCCTGATGAGCATCACGGGCCACACTTGGGCCGTGGGTCCGGAGACGATCCGTGGCGCCGCGGGGTACGCGCCCGAACTGGCGGAACCCGAGGAGGCCTCGGAGCCCGCCGGCTCCCCCGCGAAGGCCGCGCCGAAACCGGCCGAGCGAAAGAGCGCGGGACTGTCCAAGAACGAGCGGTTTCGCCTGGAGCGCCGCCTGAAGGAGGCGGAGAGCCGGATGGCCGCCCTCCACGCCGAGCGGACCGAGATGGAGAGGCGCTTCATGGACCCCGAGGCCGTCTTCACCGACGACTGGCACGCCCTGAACCGGCGCTTCGAGGCCCTGAAGTCGGAGATCGCCTCCGCCGAGGAGGAATGGCTCGACGTGACGACGAGGCTGGAACAGGAATGAGCGGCCCTCGCAATGGCGCGCGCGACACCGCGCCCGAGGCCCCTCCGCCCGGGGGGCCGGCGCCGGCGGGCGGGGCCCTGAAGCACCGGCCGCCCTTCTGGGTGTTCACGCTCTACTTCTCCGAGGGCTTCCCCTACAGCATGGTCCACCAGTTCTCCACGGTCTTCTTCAAGGACCACGGGGCGAGCCTCGAAGCGGTGGGGCTCACGTCCCTGTACCGCCTGCCGTGGATCCTCAAATTCGCCTGGGCGCCCCTGGCCGACGCCTTCTCCACCAAGCGACGGTGGATCCTCGCGGCCCAGTGCCTCCTCCTGGGGGCCGCCCTGGCCATGGCCGCGGGGTCGGCCCTCCCCCGCCCCCTGGAGGCCGTGGCCGCCCTGTTCCTCGCGGCGGCCCTCCTGGCGGCCACCCAGGACATCGCCGTGGACGGCTTCTACCTGGAGGCCCTGGACCGGACGCGCCAGGCGGCCTACGTGGGATACCAGTCCATGTCCTACCGCCTGGCCATGATCGCCGGCGGGGGCGGGGTCATCTGGTTCTCGGGGAAGTTCGGCTGGGGGCCCGCCTTCCTCCTGGCCTCCGGCATCATCGCCTTCGTCTTCCTCTTCCACGCCGCCTTCCTCCCCCGGACGGAACCTCCCAAGCGCCCCGGCGCCGAACTGCTGTCCTACCTCTTCCGGCCCGCCCGCCTTGGGATCCTGGCCGCCGCCGCCGCAGGCCTCGCCGTCCTCGTGTGGCTGTGGGACCGCTGGGGGCGCGAGGTCCTCTCCCCCCACCTGCCGAACCTCAGCGTTCCGGCCTGGATCGCCCTGGCCTTTCTTGCGGCCATGGTCCTTCTGCTCGTCTTCCTCAGGCCCCTCAAGCGCCGGATGGAGGGATCCGACTCCCTCTACGCGCGAGCCTTCGTGGACTACCTGGACCAGAGGCGAATCGGGGTGATCCTCGCGTTCTTGTGCACGTACCGAACGGGGGAGTCCTTCCTCCTGGCCATGGTCTATCCCCTCCTCAAGGACATCGGACTGGCGCGGGACCAGTACGGCCTCATCTACGGGACCTTCGGCGTCGCGGCCTCGATCACGGGCGGGATTTTGGGCGGCCACCTCATCGGCAAGTTCGGACTCAAGAAGGTGATCTGGCCCTTCGTGCTGGCCCAGAACGTTCCCAACCTCCTCTACGCCGCCCTCGCCGTGTGGTACGGCCCCCTCGCGGGCCACCCCGAGCGGGGCGCCGCCGATCCCCTCGTCGTCGCCCCCTTCGTCGTCCTGGAGGCCTTCGGAGCGGGTCTCGGCACGGCGGTCTTCATGGTCTTCATCATGAGGACCTGCAAGGCCTCCTTCAAATCCGCGCACATGAGCATCGCCACCAGCATCATGAACGTCTCCACGACGTTGGCCGGCGTACTCTCGGGCTTCCTGGCCCACTGGCTCGGGTGGCCCCTCTTCTTCGTCCTGACCTTCCTGGCCACCGTCCCGAGCATGGCCATGATCCCGTTCCTGCCGCACCTGGGCCGGGAGGCGGCGTCCGAGCGCCCCTGATTGCAGTCCCCGAATTCCACGCATCCCCTACCGTTACGCTCGTCCTTTTTCTTTCCGCGAACGTGCCGTACCATGCTCCCAAACGCTTGGGGGTCATGCCATGAGGATCAAGGGCAACGTCCTGATCGCGCGTCGGGCATTCGTGGAGAAGCACTTCGGCGCGGAGGGCTGGCGCAAGGTCATGGAGGCCCTCCCACCCCATGACCGGGAGGCCTTCGGCGAGGGGATCACCGCCATGCTCTGGTACCCCTTCGCCCTCGGCCGGAACCTGGACGACGCCATCGTGCGGGTCCTGGGCCGGGGGAACGAGTCCGTCTTCGAGGAGATCGGCGCCGAGTCGGCCCGGGCCAACCTGACCGGCGTCCACAAGGACTTTCTGACGCCCGGAGACCCCCAGGCCTTCATGGCCAACATGCCCACCGTGTACCGCTTTTACTACGACACGGGCCGGCGCGCCCACGAAGCGACGGGGCCGACGTCCTGCGTCCTAACCACCTACGACGCCGACTCCTTTTCGGCGGTGGACTGCCTGACCGTCGTGGGGTGGCTCAAGGAGGGTCTCCGAATGTGCGGCGCCTCGAATCCCGCGGTCGTCGAGGAGACCTGCCGGGCCCGCGGGGGCGACTGTTGCCGCTACCGCGTCCGGTGGTCCTCGTCCTGAGGGGCACGGCACGCCGCCCCCGTGAGGCCGCCGGCGGCGAGGACCTGGGCCAACCCCTCCGCATCCCCGGCCCCGAAGGAATCCAGGTCCCGGCTGTCCAGGTCCAGCACCCCCCAGCACCGGCCGTCGGCGCCGAAGCACGGGACGACGACCTCCGATCGGTTCTCGGGATCGCAGACGATGTGCCGGTCTCCGAGGGCGTGCACGTCCGCGACGATCTGCGGCCGCCCTTCCTTGAGCGCCTTCCCGCACACGCCGTGGAGGCCGATGGGGGAGCACGCCGGCTTGGGCCGGCAGACCTCCAAGACCATGGAATCCCCTTTCGGTCCAAGGAGATAGAAGCCGAGCCAGGCCACGCCGTCGGCGGAAAGGCCCGCCCACAGGAGCTCCGTGAGCCCACGCATGGCCTCTTTCCGTCCACGCCAGCCCGGCGCCCGCCTCGCGGCCTCCCGGGCCAGGTCCTCGTAGCGCTTGCGGCGGTCCCGCATGCTTGACCCCCTGCGGGGAACTGTTTATCATGATTCCGAGATTCCGGGCAGGCCTTCCCCAAAATGAGCCGGAAGGCCTCGCGTCCGGGGCCGTTTGACGGACATGGAAGACGGGTAGAGGAATCGGACGAATCGGTCCAGGAGGGCAGTGAAATGAAAAGACAATGGGCGGTGTCCCTCGCGGTGCTGGCGCTTCTCGCCCTGCCGGCCTCCGCGCAGGTGATCGACGGCGACTGGGAGATCAGCCCCATGGTGGGCTACAGCTTCCCCGGCGCCGAACTCAAGAACGGCTTCGAGGGCTCCCTCGGCCTCGGGTACCACTTCACCAAGCAGTGGGGCCTCGAACTCCAGACGGCCTACGCGGACAGCAAGGTCTTCGACCTGAACCGCGACATGTCCACGCTCCGCCTGTCGGCCCTCTTCAACTTCCTGCCGGACCACAAGACGGTCCCCTACGTGAAGTTCGGCCTGGGCGGCACGGCCATGGATCCGGACGGCTTCGGCGACGTCTTCGACGGCGACAAGTCCGTCCACCTCGGGGGCGGCATCCGGCGCTTCCTTTCCCCCCGTGTGGCCCTCCGCATGGAGGCCCTGGCGTCCTACACCTACGACGCCAAGTACGGCAACACCCACGCCTACGAACTCGAGAGGAT
>JBFLVU010000202.1:0-4797 GCA_040758175.1 Acidobacteriota bacterium
CTCTGCCTCGCCGTTCCCCTCCTGGCCGCCGCCCGCCTGGACTCCCCGTGGGTCCTCGCCGCCGCGGGCTTCGGCGTGTTCACGGCCTCGGCCTTCTTCAACCCCGCCCGGGACGCCATGATCCCCTTTCTGGCCCGGGGAGTGGACCTCGTGAAGGCCAACGCCCGCATCCAGGTGAGCGTCCCCCTCGGCTGGCTCCTGGGCCCGGGGGCGTGCCTGCTCTTTCTGGCGTGGTTTCCCACGGAGACGCTCTTCCTCGGCGTGGGTCTTCTCTTCCTCGTGTCCGTCGGCTTCCTCCTCCTCCTGCCGGCGGAGGCGGCGGTCCGGAGGGGCGCCGGGCGCCTGGGCGCCGAGGTCTTCGGGGGGCTCGCGGTGGCCTGGAGGGACGTGAGATTGCGCATCCTCCTCCTTCTGACGGCGGCCGACAACCTCCTCATCATGGGTCCGGCCATCGTGGGAACGCCCCTCTTCGCCAAGGGCGTTCTCGGCGGATCGGGAAGGACCTACGCCCTGCTCGAAGCCTCCCTGGCCCTGGGCGCGGTGGCGGGGATCCCCCTGGCGGAGCGGCTGAACCGGCGCTTCGGCCAGGGAAAGGTCCTCCTGTGGGGGATCGCGGCCGACGGCCTCACCTACCTGCCCCTCCTGTGGGTCTCCTCCACCTGGGCCGCTTCCCTCACGGTCCTTCTGCACGGCGTTTCCATTCCGCTCATTACCGTGACCCGCACGGCCATGGTCCAGCGCATCGCGCCGGCCGAGCACCTGGGGAGGATCTTCGCCCTCTCGGGGATGACCGTGATCGGGCTCACGGCCGTGTCTTCGGGCCTGACGGGGGTGCTCTCCTCCGCGGTTCCCGTAAACGTCCTTTTCGGCGCCGTGGCCGTGCTGGCGGCGCTTTGCGCGCCCGCCGCGGCCTTCAGCCGGGCCTTCCGGGAGGCATGAAGATCAGGCCTCCTCCCACCGGAAGCGCCAGGCGGCGATGAGAGAAAAAAGGACGGTGAAGGCGAGAAGGACGCCGGCGGCGGGAAGGGCGGCCTCCAGCCCGAGGCCCCGCCAGGTTACGGCGTCCAGTCCGTCCACGGCCCACCGGGTGGGGAGGGCGAGGGTGGCCCGGTTCAGCCACGCCGGGAAGAGGAAGGCCGGCACCCAGCCGCCCCCCAGCATGACCAGGAGCAGCACGGCGAAGATGGACAGGCCCCGGGTGGCCTCCGGGGTCCGGCCCAGGGCCGCCAGCATCACCCCGAAGGCGCCGGCCATGAGGGAGTAAGCGGCGCCCAGGGCGAGGAACCCGACGGCGCTGCCCCGGATCCGCACACCGAAGACGGCCATTCCGAATCCCATGCAGACGAGGAAGATGAGGAGGGAGAGGAGGGCGCCGCTGGTCCCGCGGGAGAGGAGCAGGACCCCCGGTCGCACGGGCGCCGCCCGCAGGCGCCGCCAGATCCCCGAGCGGCGCTCGAGGAGGATGCCCACCCCGAACTCGATGGCAGACATCAGGATGAACTGGACGGCCATGCCGGCGAAGGAATGGGCGTATCCGTTGTACGTCACGCCCTTTTGAGAGGTCACGGGCTCCTCCACCGCCCGGAAGGGGATGGACAACCCGCCCGCCGGGCCCCCGGAGGCCGCCCCTCCCGGCTCCGACGAACGCTCCTGCCAGGAGAGCACGCTCTGGAGCAGGTTCGTGAGGACCTCCTTGTCGCGGGCAGGCATGTCGGGATCGGCCTGCACCTGGGCCAGGGAGTCTTCGGCGGCGATCCGGCCCTGGGGGCCGGAAAAGGCTTCCCGGCTCACGGCCTCCATGGCGTGCTGGGTCAGGATGCCCCGGAGCATGGAGGCTTCGGCGACGCGGGAGGGGTCGTGAAGGAGGAGCAGGTCGGGTTTCTCGGCCCGCCCGAAGAAGGCGTTCACCGACCGCTCGCCGAATCCCGCGGGGAAGACCAGGGCCGCCGAGGCCTTGCCCTTCCGCACAACCTCCCGCGCCTCCGTTGCGCAGGGAGCGCTCCGGACCTCGAGGGCCGGATCCTCGGACATCTTGGAGGCGATCTCCCGGGAGAGGGGGCTCCCGTCCTCGTCGGCCACCAGGACCACGATGGGGGCGCTTTCGGAGGAGGACCCCGAGAAGAGGAACCCGAAAAAGGCCGCGATGGCGATGGGCGCGGCGAGGCTGAGGAGGACGGCCCGGCGGTCCGAGAAGAAGAGGGCCAGGTCCTTTCGGACGAGGGCGGCGAAGGGGCGGAGGTTCATGGGTCCCTCAACTCCTTGCCCGTGAGGGCGAGGAACACGGCCTCCAGGCCGGGGCGCTCGGTGGACAGGCTGGAATAGAGGACGCCGCGGGCCCGCATCTCGTCGAGGACCGAGGGAACGGTGGGCGCCAGGTCCGAGAGATCCACCACGAGCCGGCCCTCCTCGAAGGCCGCCCCCGTCACGCCGGGGAGGGTCCGGAGGGCCTCCAGCCATCCCGCATCCCCCGGGGCGCCGGAGATCTGAGCGGTGAGGCGCGCGGGGGCGCCAAGCCCCTCGGCCAGGGACCGGGCCGTCCCCTCGGCCAGGATCTGGCCGTGGTCCATGATCACGATCCGGTCGCAGAGGCGCTCGGCCTCCTCCATGTAGTGGGTCGTGTACAGAAGGGCCTTGCCCCGGCCCTTGAGCTCCTCGAGGAGGTCGAAGATGGCGTTGCGGCTCTGGGGGTCCACCCCCACGGTGGGCTCGTCCAGGAGCAGGATGGCCGGCTCGTGGAGCAGGCCCGCGGCCAGGTTCAGGCGGCGCTTCATTCCGCCGCTGAAGGTCTTGACCCGGTGGCCCGCCCGGTCCGCAAGCCCCACGAAGCGCAGGGCTCGCCCCATGGCATCCGAGAGGTCTCTTCCCCCCAACCCGTACAGAGCCCCGAAGAGCCTCAGGTTTTCCCCGGCGGAGAGCCCCTCGTACAGGGCCAGCTCCTGGGGCACGAGGCCCAGGTCGCCCCTGGCCTCGGGACGTCCCGCCATCAGAGGTTTTCCTCCAAGGAGGACCTGGCCCCCGTCGGGCGGCGCGATCCCGGCAAGCATGGAGACGGTGGTGGTCTTGCCGGCCCCGTTGGGGCCGAGGAGGCCCACGATCTCCCCGGCTGCCAGGGTCAGGGACACGCCGTCCACCGCCCGCAGATTTCCGTAGGCCTTGGTGAGGTTCCTGGCCACCAGCGCGTCGTTTCCGCTTCCCATGAATGCCATCCTACGGAAGGCGCCCGGTTTGGTTTCAGGCGCCGGTCCGAATGCTCGCCCCGCCGTCCCTTCAGGCGGGACCGTAGACGTCGGGCCTACGGTCCTCGAAGACCCGGATGGCTCTCCGGGCGGATTCCACGCGGCCGAAATCCAGTTCCACGGAGAGGAGGATCTCGGAGGTCTCGTCGCCCTCCGCGAGGACCTCGCCCAGGGGGCCCGCCGCCAAGGAGGTGCCGAAGTAGGTCACGGCGTCCTCCCCCTCCCCCTCCGGTCCCACGGCGTTGGTCCCCAGGAAGAAGGCCTGGTTCTCCACGGCCCGAGCCCGCGCGAGTACCCGCCACGGCTCCCTACGGGGGTGGGGGAAGGCCGCCGGGCAGAGGAAGAGGACCGCGCCTTCCAGCGCGCAGGCCCGGAAGAGCTCGGGAAACCGGAGGTCGTAGCAGACGGCCAGCCCCGTGGGGCCCCAGGGCGCATCGGCCACGACCCTCCGCCTTCCCGGCGCCACGTGGCGCTCCTCCCCGAAGAGGGAGAAGAGGTGGACCTTCCGATACTCGGCCAGGGTTTCCCCCCCCGGGTCGAGAAGGAGGTGCGTATTCGCCAGTAGACCCTCCCCTCCGGGGAGCAGGTGGGAAAAGCTCAGGAAAAGGCCTTCCGAGCGGGCGATGCGCCGCATCTCCTCCACGGGGGCCTCGAGCTCGTCCCCGTGCGTCCGGAGCCACGTCCAGGGAAAGCCCGTGAGGCAAGCTTCGGGAAGGCAGAGAAGGCGGCTGCCCCGGCGCGAGGCCTCCGCCGCGAAGGCCCGCACGGTTTCGAGGTTCTCGGCCGGCCGGGCCGGGAGCACCCGCATCTGACCGAGGGAGACGGGGAGGCTCACGGCGCCGCCCGTCGGCCCGCGGAGGCCAGGGCCGATGCGCAGAGGAGGGCCTGCCGGTGCTCGGCCACGTCGTGGACGCGGAAGACGCGGGCCCCCTTGAGGAAGGCGGCCACGTGGAGGGCCAAGGTCCCGGGCAGGCGCTCGCCCACGGGGGCCCCGGTGAGGGCCCCGATGAGGCTCTTGCGGGAGGCGCCCACGAGGACCGGGTGGCCGAGGCTCGAAAGGGCCTCCAGCTTCGAAAGGAGGGCGAGGTTGTCCTCGGGGCGCTTGGCGAATCCGATGCCGGGGTCCACCAGGAGGGTCCCGGGGCCCAGGCCCGCCGCCTCGGCGGCCCGGACCCTTTCCCTTAGCTCCGCGAGCACTTCCACCACGGGGTCCCCGTAGGACGGCGAAACCTGCATGGTCTTTGGCACCCCGCGCGTGTGCATCAGGACCAGGGGCACGCCCCGCCGGGCGCACAGGGGAATCATGGCGGGATCGAAGGCCCCGGCGGAGATGTCGTTGACCATGTCGGCGCCGGCGTCCAGGGCAGCCTCCGCCACCCTCGCCTTGGTCGTGTCCACCGAGAGGGGCGTCTCCGGAAGCTCCCTCCGGAGGGACCGCACCACGGGCAGGAGCCGGCGCAACTCCTCCTCGGCGGGGACCGGATCGCTTCCGGGCCGGCTGGATTCGGCCCCCAGGTCGAGAAGGTCGGCGCCCTCCTGGGCCATGCGCGCGGCGCGGGCG
>JBFLVU010000203.1:0-4681 GCA_040758175.1 Acidobacteriota bacterium
CTTGGCTTTCCAAACCGAAGAGGGGCGGGCCTTCGAGCCCGCCCCTTGACGCGGAGGGGGGGCGGTGGTATGAATAGAGGCTCTCGGGAGCGAACCATGAGCGGCAGGCCCTCCATCCTACTCACCCACCACCACCATCACGGGACGGGTGCGACCGGAGGGCGCGCGGCCGCGTAGTGCGCGGGATCGTGCGTGAACAGGGCCCTCCGGAAACGGAGGGCCCTTTTTTTGTCTGGAGGATCCAATGAAGGCACGACGTTGGATGCGGAGGATCCGGCTTGAGAAAGAGGCCGACCTGGCCTGCTTGGCGTCCTTTCTGGAGAGGCGGAGCCGGGAGAATCAGGGTGTGCGGGAGTGCGTGAGGCGCACGCTTTTCAATGTGAGGCGCTTGGGTGACGCGGCCCTCGTTGAGGCCGTGCGGGCCTTCGACTGGTCCGGTTGCCCTGGAGCGCAGGCTCTGAGGGTGGAGGAGAAGCGTCTCGAGCGCGCCTGGAGGAAATGCCCCTCCCGCCTTCGGTCCGCCTTGATGCGCAGCGCCGCATCCATCCGAGGTTTTCACTCGGCCCAACGGATTCGGGGGATGCGTTTTCGAAAGCGGGGCCTGCGGGCGGGCCTGCGCGCCCTTCCCATGGAGAGCGTGGGCCTCTACGTTCCCGGAGGCCGCGCTTCCTACCCCTCCACCCTCCTCATGCTGGCCATTCCCGCCCAACTGGCCGGGGTGGGACGCATCGCCGTCGCAACTCCGGCCGGTCCCGCGGGCGGCCCCGAAGAGTCGGTGCTGGCCGCGGCCTGGTTCCTTGGCATTCGAGAGGTGTACGCGCTGGGCGGAGCCGCCGCCGTGGGCGCTTTCGCCTTCGGCACGAGGACCGTACCACGGGTGGACAAGATCTTCGGACCTGGGAACGCCTACGTCGCCGAAGCCAAGAGGCAGGTGTTCGGCGCGGTGGGGATCGATTCCGTGGCCGGTCCGACGGAACTCGTGATCCTGTCGGACGGAACGGCTCCCGCCCTTTGGGTCGCCGCGGATCTGCTGGCCCAGGCGGAACACGATGTGCTCGCCACGGCGGTGCTGATCACGACGGACCCTTCGGAGGGGGATCGGGTGGAGACCGAGACCGAGCGGCTCCTCGCAAAGTCCCCGAGGGAGACGATCCAGAGAGAGAGCCTGATGCGGCGGGGGGCGGTCATCACGTGCGCCGACCGCTCCATCGCGTGCGCCGCCGCCCGCGCGCTGGCCCCCGAACACCTCAGCATCGTGGCCAAAGTGCCAAGGGCTTGGGCGTGCCGCGTTCCCACGGCGGCGGCGGTCTTCCTGGGCCCGTATTCCCCCGAGGCCGCCGGGGATTACGGGGCGGGGCCGAACCACAGCCTGCCCACCGGCGGGTCGGCGCGCTTCTCCTCCCCCGTCACGGTGTGGGATTTCGTGAGGTACCAATCCTACCTGGAGTTGGAGGAGGGGGCCCTTTGGGAGGCCTCGCCGTGGATGGAGCGGCTGGCGAGGGCGGAGGGCCTGAGGGGGCACGCCGAGTCCCTTGCGGTCCGGAGGCTCCCGTGAAGGCCTTCCGCCCCGAGGTCCTGGCCCTGCGCGCCTATTCCATGGAAGAGCCCGCCCTACCGGTGAAGGCGAACCAGAACGAGTCCCCCTGGGACTGGCCGAAGGAGCTCAAGCGCGAGGCTCTGGCGCGGCTCGCCGCCACTCCCTTTCACCGCTACCCGGCCTTTCGGGGTTCGCGCCTGGCTTCCCTCCTGTGTGAGCGGTGGGAACTGCCCGAGGGTTCCTGCCTCCTGGGCAACGGCTCCAACGAGCTCCTTTCGGCCCTCTTCTCCTCCTGCCTCTGCGAGGGACGGACGGGCCTTCTTCCCTCGCCCTCCTTTTCCTTGTACCGGCAACTCGCCCTCCTCTCCCGCGGGGACGTCCGGGAGGTCCCCCTCTCGGAGGACCTGACCTACGACGCGGAATCTTGGCTCGACGCTTTGGATCGGGTCCGCCCCGCGGTGGCTCTCGTCTGCTCGCCGAACAATCCCACGGGTTCTCTCCTGAGCCTTGCGGACTTGGAGCGCCTTTTGGACCGGGCTCCGGGAATCGTCGCCGTGGACGAAGCCTACGGCGAGTTTTCGGGGATTCCCTCGGCGGCCACACTCCTTCCCGGAAGGGAGAACCTGGTGGTCCTGCGGACCTTCTCCAAGGCGTGGGGAAGCGCCGCCCTTCGGTTGGGCTACGCCCTCGCCCAGCCCCGGGTCACGGAGCAGGTCTCCAAGGCCCTCCTTCCCTACAACGTGAGCCCCCTCGCCCTGGCCCTGGGGGAAGCCGCCCTTTCCAGGAGGGAATTCTTCGAGGGCCGGGTTCGGGATCTCATCCGAGGCCGCTCGGAACTCTTCGAGCAGATTGTCGGGATCGAAGGCCTGAGGGCCTATCCGTCGGCGGCGAACTTCATCCTGGTCCGCCTGCAGAACTTGGAGGCCGCGGACGTCCATTCCGCCCTAAAGAGCCGCGGGGTCCTTGTCCGGGACGTTTCAGCCCACCCCGCCCTGCGGAGGTGCCTCCGGATCTCCGTGGGCACGCCCTCGGAGGACGCCGCCGTTGTTGAGGCCCTGAAGGAGGTGGTTGCGTGTCCCGCCCCGACTTCGATGCCCTGATTCTCGACATGGACGGAGTGCTCCTCGACACGTCGGGGTCCTTTTCCGTGGCAGTGCTCGAATCCGCCCGAAGGAACGCGTCTCCACCCGGCCTGGGGTCCGGTTGGACGGGGAGGGACCAGGAGGTCCTTCGTCTCGCGGGCGGGTTCAACAACGATTGGGACGCGGCGGCGGCGCTGGCTCTCCTGGGCCCCGCGACGGGACCTGGACCCGGGTGGGAGGCCCTCTGCGCCCTCCTGGAAGGGCGAGGAGGTGGCCCCGCCGCCGTCCAGGAGCGGGTCGGGGAGGGAGTGTGGAAGGAGCGCCGCGCGCGAGTGAAGGAGGCATTCCAGCTCCTTTACGCCGGCCCCCTCGCGGCGGATCTGTACGGCCTTGACCCCAAGGAGTCTCGGGGACTGTGGGAGAACGAGGTCCCTCAGGTCACGGCCCAAGAGCTGGACTCGACAGGCCTGCCCTTCGGCGTCCTGACGGGCCGCTCCCCCGAGGAGGCCCGCCTGGGGCTGAGCCTCATGGGTCTGAATCTCGAGCCACGACGCCTCGTGGCCGATTCGGAGCCCCGGTTTCGCAAGCCGAGCCCCGACGGTGTCCTGGAGCTTGCCTCCCGGTTGCGATCGGTTCGCCCCTTGGTGGTGGGAGACACGGTGGACGACCTGGGGGCCGCCCTCGCCTCCCGAGCCCGTGGGCTGGACGCGGCCTTTGCCGGGATCGCCCCCGAGGGGAGCGAGCGCAAAGCCCGGTTTCTGCGGTTCGGTGCCTCTCGGGTCACGTCATCCCTGAGAGAACTTCTCGTTCCGCTTCGCGCGGGACGGCTCAGCGACGAGGAGGAGGGTTCGCCATGAAAAGCGTGGGCCGGAGGATCGTAAGGGAGACGAGGGAGACCAGGGAGACCCGGGTCGAAGTCGGCCTGAGCCTGCGCGGGGGCCCCGTGGCCGTGGAAACGGGTGTGGGGTTCCTGGACCACATGCTGGAGACCCTTGCCCATCACGGGGGGCTCGGCCTTTCTCTCCGAGTCCGGGGGGACCTGCACGTGGATGCACACCACAGCGTGGAAGACGCGTCCATCGCGTTGGGGCGAGTCCTGGACGAAGCCCTTTGCGAGCGACAAGGACTGGCCCGTTTCGGTTGGGCCTACGCGCCCCTCGACGAGGCCCTCGCCCGCGCGGTGGTGGACCTCGCTCGAAGATCCCACTGCACCTTCACCTGTCCCTCGCTCCCCGAGAGGATCGGGGAATTCCCTTCGGAAATGACGGGCCACTTCTTCCGGACCCTCGCTTCGGAGGGCCGATTCACGCTCCACCTCGACGTCCTTCGCGCCGACAACGGACACCATGCCCTCGAGTCTGCCTTCAAGGCCCTGGCCCTCGCCCTCCGTCAGGCTCTGGTTCCGGTGGCCCAACGGGTGCGGAGCACGAAGGGGACCCTATGAAAGCCTGCGTGGTGGATTCGGGCACGGGAAACCTCCGGTCTCTGGGGAACGCCCTCGCCCTTCTGGAGGTTCCCTTTGAAGTGCGGACAGAGCCGCCGGGGCCGGCGGCGGATGTGCTGGTCCTTCCGGGAGTGGGCTCCTTTGGCCACGCCATGGGGCGCCTCGATGCCTCCGGTTGGGCGCCGTTCTTAAGGGGGTGGGCGCGGGACGGAGGAGCCATCGTGGGGATCTGCCTCGGCCTCCAACTCCTTTTCGGCGCTTCGGAGGAAAGCCCCGGGGTTCGGGGGCTGGGCCTGCTGGCGGGGGAGGTTCGGCGCCTGTCCGGCCGGAAGGCGAAGGTGCCCCACATGGGGTGGGCGCGGCTGGAGGGGGCGGCGGAGGGCTCCCCCGAGTTCCGCTTGGCCTGGGCCTATTTCGTCCATTCCTACGCGGCGTCGCCCGCGGACCCGTCCATCGTGTCGGCCTGGGCCCGGCACGGGGAGATCTTTCCGGCCGCCGTGCGGAAGGGGCCCTTGGCGGGAGTTCAATTCCACCCGGAGAAGTCCCAGCGGGAAGGCGTCTGCTTCCTAGGGGCCCTGCTGGCGGAGGTGGCGCCGTGAGGGCCGCCGCGAAGAGCTC
>JBFLVU010000204.1:0-4643 GCA_040758175.1 Acidobacteriota bacterium
ATGGGGGGAAGGAAAAGGAGAAACACGCCCGCAAAGGAGACCGAGAGCCAGATCCAAGCCGCGCGCCTCTGTGGATTGGGAGCCATGGGTTTCCTCCCCCTCCCACCCTAGCGCCCCGCGCGGCGCAGGGCAAGACGCCTTCTTATTCGCCCTCCCCTCCCGCCGCGATCGCCACGACGAGGGTCATATCGTCCCCCTGGGGGGCTTCTCCGGCAAATTGCGCCACGTCCTCGAAAAGGGCCTCGGCGAGGTCTTTCGCGGCCAGGCCCCTGTGGCGCAGCAGCGATTCCTCCAACCGGTTCTCCCCGTAAAGCTCTCCGCCCGGGCTCGAGGCCTCGGCGATCCCGTCGGTGTAGATCACCAGCGTGTCGCCGGGCTCCAAACGAAGCACCGAGCGCCGGTAGCGGCCCTCCTTGACGACACCGAGAACGGGTCCGGTGGAGCGAAGCCACACCGGGCTTTCGGTGTGGGAGGGCGCCCGTTCCAACTGGATCGCTCCGGCCCCGAGACTTCGTGCCGGTCCCGCCCGCAGAAGAAGCGGAGGGTTGTGCCCCGCGTTCACGTAAGTAAGCGTCCTACCCTGCGGATCGAAGACTCCGTAAAACAGGGAGGCGAACCGGTTGGGATCCGTAATGGAGCAGAGTTGCTTGTTCACATCCGCGGCGAGGTGTTCCACGTCATCGCCGTGGACCCCCGCGTGGACGCGCAACATGGCCTGCAGGCTGGCCATGAGTAGGGCCGCCGCCGCCCCCTTCCCCGCCACGTCCCCCACGGCGATCCCCAACCGCCCGTCGGGCAGCTCGATGAAATCGAAACAGTCGCCGCCCACCTCGAGGGCCGGCCGGCAGTGCCCGACGTATTCGAGCCCGTCCACGGAGGGTCTGCGCTGGGGAAGGAGCCGTTCCTGCACCCTCCGAGCCATCTCCATGTCCTGCTTCAGCCGGAGCCGTTCGGCATCCTGGCGCACGGACCCGGCATAGGAGAACGCCGAGCCGGCCTGACGGGCCACCGTCAGGAGAAGCTCTTTGTCCTCACGGGAATAGGGTTCCTCGGAACGCTTCTCCCCCAGGCTGATGAAGCCGAGAATCTGCTGGTGCGCCGCCAGGGGAACGAAGAGCCTGGAATTCATCTCCCTCAGCAGGGCTTTCTCGCGTTCCAGCGAGTCGACAGGTTCTTCTGCCGAAGGTCTCTGGAGCCAGGACACCAGTTCCCCGTCCACCAGGTCCAAGGCCGAGGGCTCCACCCCGGCCATGGCGGTGAGCCTCCGGCCCACGCGTGACAGGCTCGAAAGAAAGGGTCCCGGGCAGGTTTCGGAGACGGCGGGCGGAACTTCGGGTGAAGGTCCCCGAACCATCCGGCAGAAGCAGTAGAAATCCTCGGGCTGCCCCATGGCCAGCGCCATCAGGGCCCTCCTGGCCTGAACGCCCTGGAGGGGCAGCTTGGCGAGGAGATCCCCTCGGACAAAGAGGCAGACCTGATCCGGATGCAAGGAATCGTGGAGTTTGCCCAACACGAGTCTGGCCAATCCCGAGGGATCCTGGGCGAACTGCTCGGTTTCCCGCACAAGGTCCGTCAGAATCCTCCTGCCGTCGTAGGCCTCCCGGAAGAACCTCGTATCCAAGGCCTGCATAACCCTCCTGTTGGCCCGTTTGAGCCCTTGAATGGCCGCCATGGTGAGGGCCGCCGTGACGAGGGCGGCGGCGCTGGGGTTTTGTCCCTGGGACACGCGGGCCAGCAACGGGCCGGCCAGGTAGAAAAGCGACACGAAGACGACGGCCCCCTCCAGGAAGAGGAACCCTTTTGAAAGAAGGGCGTACCGGAGTCCCCTCCGCACAATGGGGCGGATCCCGAAGACCCGGTGCTTGACCACGGCGTACGCAAAGGCGAGGGGAAACAGGCCCACCGCCGCCCCGGCCGCCGAAAGGACCCACGGTTCGGGATCAGGACCGCGAAGGACGACCCGGTGCAGATAGAGGGCCATGGCCGGCAGCACGCCCAGGGAGCCGGCCCCCAAGATGGCGAGCCTCCGGCGGTCGTCGGGACCGAGCGGTCCCTTCAGGTTCGCCGCAATGGCCGCGAACCCCGCGCCGAAGAGGCCCACGAAACCGAGATCCAGCGTGATATCCAGCCATCCCAAGGTCCTGTCCAGAGAGTGGAAGGCCGCCAGGGAGACCCCCTGGGTGTAGGTCCAAATGAAGTTCCAGGACGCGAAGACGATGGGAAACACGAGGAGAATCGTCCTGAGCCTGGGAAACTTCCTCTCCAGCGGCGACGGGACGGGGAACTTTGAGAAGAACCGGTAGAAGAGGTAGGACCAGCCGGAAAAGAGCCCGACGGCGAGAACCAGTTCCGCCTCGCGAAGACCTGCCGGCAGGATAATGTACCCCCGGGCGGGGGATGCGTTGGCGAAGCTAAGGAAGAGGAGGGCCGCCGTGAACGCCCGGGGATCCTCCCGGCGCGCGAGCCCGATAAACACGCCGGTGATCAAGCACGCGAGGGGCAGCAGGACCTTCAGGGACAGTTCCGACCAGGGGAGCGAGGGCAGGACCAAAGGCGCTTCGATGGGCGGCATCGGAAGCCACATCCGGTCGGGTTCGGGTCCGCCCCCAGGTCTTTCGACCTGAAGGCTCCAGGGAGCGCCGAACTGGAGTTCGCGAAGCGCTCGAATCCAGCTCAGAAGGCCGCTCACTTCGACGGGCGTCCGGCCCTCCGCCTGCAGGGCAAGAATCCGGTCCCCGTCAACCAACGGAACGGGGCTCCGGCCTGCGGCAAGGCCTTCGCGGCCGGAGGTCTCCAGCCGCTCCAAGACGAGGTGTTCGCCGCGGACCTTGACCTGGATGCCCGCCGACTCCAGGGAGGGGCGATGCCTCGATTCGAGGATTTCCACAAGCTGAAAACCGAGAAACAGGACGTTGGCCAGGGTCAGGAACAGCAGTAGGGCAGTCTTAAAAGGCCGTCCCGCAAGAATCCCTGCCATCCAGACACCACCTTCATCCCCCCCCGCAGGCCCCCCCTCCATCTCCTAGTGTTCGACGGTCAATGTAACACATTAGTTTCACCATTGCATCCAGGCGCAACATCGGCGCAAGGGGGTCCGCCTCCTGGACGAGCGACCCTATCCCCTCCTTCAAGGAGGCCGCTCCCCTTCCCCAGGACCGTCGCGCGGGACGCAGCGCCTCCCTTCGGTGGCAAGTCCCCAGGCGCCGGTGGTCCCGCTGCGGGTGCGGGCGTGGGCATGGAGGCACCGGCCCCCACTCCGCCGGCCAATGCGGAAACGAACAAAATCATGAAGCCGAAGGAGGCACCGATCTCCCATAGGAAGACCGGCGGAAGATGGCCCCGCCTTAGAAATTCCGACCCAGGGCTCCGGCCTCGACGAGCATGGCCTTCCGCTGGTTCTCCGTCGCCGAAGGCACCGCGTAGAATACCTTGGCCGCCACGTCGGGGATGCCGCAGAAGCCCAGGGTTCCGTCCGTCATGGGCCGCAGGATGATGTCCTTGGCCTTACCCGCCTCGTAGCTCGCCTCCGGCGCGCCCGTGGTGGTCACCACCAGGGCCTTCCGATGCTTCAGGAGGCCGTGGGCGCCCTCGGGACCGATCTCGAAGGCGAAGCCGTTCAGAAACACACGGTCGATCCACCCCTTGAGGATGGCCGGCGTGGAAAACCACCAGATGGGATAGACGAAGACCAGACCCTCCGCCCAAAGCACCTCCGCCTGCTCCCGAGCGATGTCCTCGGGAGTCCGGCCCGTCGAGATGGAGCCGAAATCCCGGGCGTCCAGGGTCACCTTGGGATTCTCCGCGTACAGGTCCTTCACTCGGACGGCGTGGCCTGCCCCTTCCAGCCCCTGACGGATCTCTTCCTTCACGGCGTGGTTGAAGCTCAGGGGATTGGGGTGCGCGTAAACGATCAGGACGTTCATGACTCCTCCTCCACGTCGCCCCGCAGCCAGGGCGCGAACCGACTTCAACCCACGCGCAAAGCCCTTTCTTCCGGAGCGGGGTGCAATCCCCGTATCAAGAGAGTATACTCCCTGCAGCCCGTCGGAACCGGCCTCACCGGCGCAGGCGCGACGACCCGCCCCCACTGGGCAGACGCTCGGGAGGCCCCGCCGGACACCCTCGCGAAGGTTCTTCCAGCCCGTCCGCCAACGCCGCCGGCTGCGATCCCTTCCCTCCCCGTAGGAGATCCCATGAACCTGACCGAAACCATCGGGCCCGACCGTATCGTGTCCATCCATTACACCCTCTCCACCGACGGCGATCAGGTCATCGAAACCAGCGAGGGCGACGAGCCCCTGACCTACCTTCACGGCCACGGGCACGTGATTCCGGGGCTCGAGAAAGCTCTCTTCGGGAAGAGGCCGGGGGACACGGGCACCTTCGTGGTAGCGCCGGAGGATGGGTACGGGCCCCACGATCCCGAACGGGTGGTGAAGGAGCCCCGCACGCGATTCGGCTTCGACGTGCAAGCCGGCATGATCCTGGAAGCCCAACTCGAGGATGGGTCACAGCATCCCTTCCAGGTCGTCGCCGTGGACGAAGCCGAGGTGACGCTGGACGGAAACCATCCCCTCGCGGGAAAGACGCTTCACTTCGCCGTCCGCGTGCTGGACGTCCGCGAGGCCACAACGGACGAGATT
>JBFLVU010000205.1:0-4628 GCA_040758175.1 Acidobacteriota bacterium
AAACGGAAAAGCGGACGAGGCCGTCCTCGACCACCACGCGCCGGCCGATGGTGGTCTTGCCGCCCCCCGTTGGGGCCGAAAGCACCAGGATCACGCTGTCCCGCACCGTCCGCTCTCCTTGATCGCCCGCCTACGCCACGTTCTGCGCCTGCTCCCTCATCTGCTCCACGACCAGCCTCATCCGAAGGCCCGTCTGGGTGAGGGCGTAGGCGTCCGACTTGGCCAGGAGGGTGGAAACCTCGCGCTGCATCTCCTGGAGGAGGTGATCGAGCCGGCGGCCCAGGTCCGCGCCGTCCGCCTCGAGGAGGTTTTCCATCGCCTGCCGGTGAGCATCGAGGCGGACCAGTTCCTCCTGGACGTCGGCCCTCTGCGCCAAGAGGGCCACCTCCTGCTCCATCCGCACCGGGTCCACCTGAACACCCAACTGCTGAATCCTTAGGTTGAGGCGCTCCGCGGCGGACGCCACCTGTCCCACCGCCCCCGCATCGGCCTCCGTTTTCAGGGCACACAGGGACTCCAGGGCCTGGCGAAACTGACCCTCGATCCTCTCCCCCTCCGCCCGGCGAGTGTCCCGAAATCGCGACAAGGCCTCCGAGAGGGCCCCGAGGAGGACCTCGCCAGCTAAGGCCTCCACGCGGGGCGAGAGGGCCACGCGCACGGCATCGGGCACGGCGAGAAGGTCCCCGAGGGTCATCCCGCGGGCCAGGAGCCCGTCCCGCGTCAGCGCCGCGGAGAAGGCCCCCAGGGCCCTCGCCGCCGCCTCCGAGTACCGGACCTCCACGGTCTCCTCCCCGAGGGTTTCCAGGAAGGCCCGAACCTCCACCCGGCCCCGGCCCACGGAGGTCTTCACGGCTTGCCGGCAGGCCAGTTCGTGCGCCTGGAGCGAGGGCGGGAGGGAAACCTGCACGTCCAGGCCCTTGTGGTTGACCCCTCGAATCTCCACCCGCACCCTCAGGCCGTCCCGCTCGGTTTCGGCCCGGCCGAAACCCGTCATGCTCTCCACAAGACCTCCTCCGCCAGGGCCTCCTCGGCCCTCCTCACGGCCCCCTCCAGGCCCTCCTCCACCCGGCGTCGAAGGGCCTCCACACCGGCCCCGTCCAGGTCGCGGGGAACGGGGATGGGCTCACCGTAGGCGAAGACCACCCGCGTGAAGGGAAGGGGGATCATGAACGCGTCCCAGGAGCCCAGCGTTTTTTTTTCCGTGCGGCCACGGCGACGGGGACGATAGGCAGACCCGAGAGGCGGGCCGCTTGGACCACTCCCGCCTGGGCCACCCTCGCCGGCCCCCGGGGCCCGTCCGGCGTGAAGGCCAGATCGTACCCCTCCCGGACCTTCCGCAGAAGGGCGTGGAGGGCCCGGACGCCCCCACGGGTGGAAGACCCCCGCGTGGGGTCCATTCCGAAGCGGCGCATGACGCGGGTCACGAGTTCCCCGTCCCGATGCTCGGAGACGAGGAAGGTGAGCCGCCGGCCCACGTAGGCGAAGACCATGAGCAGGAGATGCCCGTGCCAGAAGGCCATGATGTACTGGCCCCCCGAAGCCTTGTGGGCTTCCAGGGATTCCCGGCCGATGCTCCGGACGCGCACCGAGCGGTGCAGGCCCTTGACGAAAAGGGCCAGGGGGCCCGGCGCGGCCTTCAGCAGCAAAGCCTGCCCCATCCGCCCAAGGAAAGATTTCGCCAACGGACGCCTCCACGCGGCCATTATGGCCGTCCAGGCTCCGGACGTCCAGAGGGCGCGCATGCCCCGAATCCGCCGGGGGCTCGCGCCCGCGGCCCGCGCTCATGTTTGGGTTGCCCCACCCTCGCTGGCGCCCCAGCGCCACAATCCCGGGGCTCCTACTTCTCCCGGGTCATCTCCGAGGTCAGGGCCCTCAATTCGCTCTCGGCGCGGCCCAGCTCCTCCGTGGCGGCTTTGAAGTTGTGGACCCCGCCGGCCCCGTCCAAGTAGGCGACGCGGTCGGAGACGGCCCGCAGTCTTCGGGAGTACGAGGTCGTGGGCTCCTGCCGGCGGGTCAGGAGGCCCAGGGAGAGGCGCGCCTCGTCCTCCAGGGCCCTCACCCGGTCCCTGCGCTCGCCCAGTTCCTTGCGCCAGGCCGCGAGGTCCGCCGACCCCTGTGCGTCGTGGCAGCCCTCGCAGGACTTGGCCACCTCGGCGAGGGGCTCGGACTTCGTAGGATCGTGGCAGTCCGCGCACCCGACGGAGGCGGCCATGGTGTCGGGGGCCGCCTTCATGCCGAGGCCGACGGGCAGGGTCCCCCTGTAGAGGGCCTCCTGGCGAGGGTGGCACCTGGCGCACGAGGCCTGGGCGCTGTCGTGGTGGCAGGGGGCGCAGTCTTTGGGGGAACCGAGGGCCAGGGCCTTGTGCTTCCCCGCCTCGTGGCAGGTGTCGCAGGAGAGCCCCGCCGTCTTCACGTGGTAGGAGTGGGGAACGTCCACGCCCTGAAAGTCGTAAGGCTCCGCTCGTGCGATGAAGCCGTGGCAGGACTCGGTGCAATAGGAGAAGTCGTCCTTGGCGAAGTCGGCCCGGATGGCCGGCTCCCCGGGGCGGCCCGCGGCCTCGCCCAGCTTGGCGAGGAGGGAGCGGCTCCCCTGGAGGATCCGGATGGCGTACTCGATGTTGTGGACGGGGTGGCCCTGCTCGAGGAACCGCGCGTTGAATTCGAGGTCCGCGGTGAGAGAGGCGGCCTCGGGCGCCCCCTTCGACGCCGCGTAGAGGCGGGTCCCCTCGGAGGCGAGGCGCCGCGCCTCGGCGGCCAGGGCCTCTCCCTGCTGCTTCCAGCGGGCCACCATGGGCACGTACCGGGCGTCGTGGCAGGCGGCGCACGCCATGGGGTCGGCGGTCTTGTTGCTCTGGCCCAGGAAGGCGGTCCCCCCCCGCGTCAGCACCTGGGTGTGGCAGCCCGTGCAGTTGATCTGGGCGGCGAACATCCGGCTGGGCGTGTCGGCGGCTCCCTTCCCGCCCACGCCGAGGTACATCTCCTTGGCCGCACCGTGCAGGTTGGCGTGGCAGGATTCGCAGGAGACCTCCAGCACGGAGGCGACCTTCACGTTCCCGTGCCGGATGGGTTCGTGGCAGTCCAGGCACCGGGCTCGCATCCCCGTCACGTGCACCTCGTGGACGAGCTTGGTCTCCCCGTATTCCTCGGCCCTGGAGATGTGACAGGCGTAGCACTTCTCCTTCCCCACGGCCCCGTCGCCCTCATGGACCGACAGGTGGCACCGCGAGCAGGCCACCCCCGAATCCACGTAAGACTTCATGTCGAAGAGGAAGCCGCCGTGGGCGGACATTCCACCCGGCGCGCCGTGGCACGCGCCGCAGGCGCCCACCGTTTCGGCGGGCCGCTGGCCCTCGAAGTGGCACAGGAAGCAGACGCGCTGGTCCACCGCCACGTGTCCCGCCTCGTGGGTGAATCCGTGGCAGGAGGCGCAGTGCAGGCGGATCCCCCGGCGCTCCTGGGCCAGGTGCGGCGCGTGGGGGAAGGTGATACCGGAAAAGGACGTGGGCTTGGCCGCCGCCATGTCGGGATGGCAGTCCTCCTGGGAGCAGGCCGAATCGGGGACGTAGGCCTTGGGGCGGGGCCGATAGGTCCCCGTGGCGTACTTCACGAGTTGGGCGAACATGTCCCGCCGCTGGGTCGGATGGCACTCGACGCAATCCACCTGGGAGTGTGTGGAGGCCTTCCACTGCTCGACGTAGGGGGCCATGTAGTGGCAGTTGTCGCAGAAGGAGGAGCGCCGCGCCGCCACGTCCACGAAGAGCCATCCCGCCAGGAGGACCGCAAGGGAGATTCCGCCGAGAACCAGCGTCCGTTTCGTTCCGAGCGCCATGGCCTAGCCCTCCCCCCCGCCGCGCCGCGCTTCCGCCTGACCTTCGGCGGGAAGCCGGCCCTCCCTCACCCATTCCTCGTACTCCAGCGCGTGCTCGTCCTTGAACTCCTCCAGGGTGATCCGACCGTTCCAGAAGGTGAGGCTCCCGGGGAAGCGCTTGGGGTTGAAGTGGACGTTGTAGAAGTGCCAGATCACGATGGCCAGCGTGGCCAGGAGCGCCTCGTCCGAGTGGGCCTCGCGGCCGATGTCGTAGACCACCTTGCCGAAGCGGTTGATGGCGTCGTCCTTGAACCAGAGGATGAACCCCGAGGTGATCATCACCACCATGCCCCAGTAGACGGCCCAGTAGTCGAACTTCTCGATGTAGGAAAAGCGTCCGAAGAGAGGCCGGTCCTTCTCGAGGCCGAGGAAGTACCGCACCTGGTGGAGAAAGTCCTTTAGGTCCTGGGGCTTGGGGAGGAGGAGGCCGAAGTCCCTCCGGCCGGTTCCGGAAAAGACCGTGTAGAAGATGTGGTATCCGCCCACGGCGGTCAGGAGGACGGCGCCGATCCGGTGGAGGACGCCCGTCACCGACGGCCCTCCCATCACGTCCATGAACCACTTGGAAAAGGCCGCCTCGTGGAACTTGATGGGCAGGCCCGTGACGATCAGCAGGATGCAGCTGGTGAAAAGGACCAAGTGCTGGGCCCTCAGGTGGAGGCTGAGGCGCTCCACGAAGCCGCCCGCCTCCTCCTTCGCCGCCTTCTTGCGGAGGGCCTTCATGCGCCGGTGCTCCTCCTCGAGGAAGGACCGGCACACG
>JBFLVU010000206.1:0-4610 GCA_040758175.1 Acidobacteriota bacterium
AGGAAAGGCCCATGCCCTCCCGGAGAAATCTTCCGGTCCCCGGGGACGGCTCAGTCCGGACAGGTCCACGCGGAAATCGCGCCGCGCCGCCTCCCTCGCCTTCTTTTCCTGGTCCTGGACCTCGAGAAGGTCGCTCGTGGCCTTCGCGGAGGCTTCGTCCGCCGCGGCGTTCGCCTCCTCCAATTCCTTGAGGACGGGGTCCTTCACGGCGGGTCGGTACTCGCCCCGGTCCTTGGGGGGAGGGGCGGCAAAGGGGGCGGCGAAGCCGAACGTGGTGGTGAGGGCGACCAGGGCGACGAGGGCGGCTCGGGCGATCATGACGGTCCTCCGGAAAGGAATCCCGGGGCCCCGCTTCCGGAGGGGGAAGGGGACCCCGAGGGGTCGAGGATACCACGGGGCGACGGACGGGTCAGGAGGCAGTCGATGATCGAACCTCGATGGCGGGCGGGTCCTGGAGAGCCTTCTTGACGGCGCACATGTCCGCGGCGCGCACGAGGGCCTCGCGGTACTTCTCCGGGAACCCGAGGGGGACGCGGATATCGAGGCCCACCTTTTCGAGCCGGCCCGTCGCGGGGTGAAAGTCGGCGGTCTGCGCGAGCGAGAGGCCCTCCGTGGGCAGCCCGCGGCTTTGGCAGAAGGACAGGACGTAGATGCCCGCGCAGGTGGCGATGGAGGACAGAAAGAGCAGGAAGGGCTCGGGGGCGGAACCCTCCCCGCCCGATCCGACGGACTGGTCGGTTCGGATGGTGTGTTGGAGGAACTGGGCGTCCACGCGCTTTCCTCCTGGGAAGGTGACGGTGAGTTCCATGCGGCCATCTCCTTGCAAGGGGCCCGGTGATGCCGGGCGCTCCGGGGATGTAAGGATGCGAAGGAACCTCGTACGTAACCGGACCCTCTTCCGGAGAAGCGGGAAGGGGGGGCTTGATTTTTCGTGAGTATTTACTTACTTTCGTATCTAGGGATCCCCGTCCCCCTTGTCAAGCCCCCTTTGAGAGGAAGACAATGGAGGCTCAGGAACCCTTGGGAAAGGCGGAATCGGAAGGATCGGATCCTCGGGGCGCCGGCGGCGGCCGGACGGGTGTTTTCAAAAGGAGGCGTGAGCGATGGATTACAAGGACGACCTCAGAGACGTGAAGTTCAACCTGTTCGAGTGGCTGCCCCTGAACAAGATCCTCAAGGCGGAGGAGTTCAGCGGTTTCGAGCGGCCCGATCTGGAGATGATCCTCGAGGAGGCCCTCAAGGTCGTCCAGAACGAGATGGGTCCCACCAACGCCGACGGCGACCGGGTGGGCGCGAAATTCGTGGACGGAAAGGTGCTCCTGCCGCCCTCCTTTCACAAGGCGTACAAGACCATCTCAGAGGCCGGCTGGATCGGCGCCTCCGCCAACCAGGAATTCGGAGGCATGGGCCTGCCCGAGTCCGTGGGCACCGGCATCTTCGAGTTCATGGTGGGCGCCAATCCCTCCCTCGCCCTCACCATGCTCCTCGGCCGGGGCACGGGCCACCTCATCGAGAGCTTCGGCACCGACGAGATGAAGGGGCTCTTCTGCGAGAAGCTTTACACGGGAAAGTGGGGCGGGACCATGTGCCTCACCGAACCGGGCGCGGGCTCCGACGTGGGCGCCAGCCGCACGAAGGCCGTGAAGACCCCCGACGGCCGCTACAAGATCTCGGGCGAGAAGATCTTCATCACGTCGGGCGACCAGGACATGACCCCCAACATCATCCACGCCGTCCTCGCCCGGACGCCGGAGGCCCCTCCGGGAACGAAGGGGCTCTCCCTCTTCATCGTGCCCAAGTTCCGCGTGAACCCCGACGGGAGCCAGGGCGAGTACAACGACGTGGCCGTGAGCAACATCGAGCACAAGCTGGGCATCCACGGCTCCCCCACCTGCTCCATGGTTTTCGGGGCCAACGACGGGTGCGAGGGCTTCCTCCTCGGCAAGGAACAGGAGGGCATGTCCCTCATGTTCCAGATGATGAACGCGGCGCGTTACGAGGTGGGCGTCCAGGGCATGGCCCTGGCGTCGGCCGCTTACCAGCACGCCCTCTCCTTCGCCCAGGAGCGGCTCCAGGGCAAGCACTTCAAGGACCGCTCCCCGGACGGCCCCCAGGTCCCCATCGTCGAGCACCCGGACGTGAAGCGCATGCTCCTCACCCAGATGGCCTACGTCCAGGGCATGCGGGCCCTGGTCTCCTTCACCGCCTGCCAGCTTGACCTCGCCCACGTTTCCGAGGGCGAAGCCAAGAAGACGGCCCAGGGCTGGGTGGAGCTTCTCACCCCCATCTGCAAGGGCTGGTGCACGGACTGGGGCGTGCGGATGACCGACATGGCCCTCCAGTGCTACGGCGGCTATGGCTACACCATGGAGTACCCGGCGGAACAGTACCTCCGCGACGCCCGCATCGCGCCCATCTACGAGGGCACGAACGGCATCCAGGCCCTCGACCTCTGCTTCCGCAAGATGAAGATGGAGAACGGCGCCCTCGTGAAAGCCTTCCTCCAGAAGGTCCAGGAGACGGCCCAGGAGTACGTGACGGACACGGAGCTGGGGGCCTCCGCCATCCACCTCGCCCATGCCGTGAAAGAGCTGAGCGGCATCCTCGCCGACCTGGGCAAGCGCATGGACGCGCCCCTCGTCCTGCTCCCCAACGCCTGCGGCATCCTCGACATGATGGGCCACGTCTTCGCCGGCGCCCTCCTCCTCGAACAGGCGGCCGTGGCGGGCAAGAAGCTCAAGGCCATCCTGCGCGAGAAGGACGTGGACGCCACCGACAAGAAGGCCTACCATGCCTTCCTGAAGGAGAACGGCGACGCCAGGTTCTACCACAACAAGATCCAGGCGGCGGCCTGCTTCATGCACCGGGCCGTGCCCCAGGTCTACGCCCAGTCGCTGGCCATCAAGACCAACGACCAGTCGGTCTGGGAAGTCGCCTTCTGACGCCCTCGGCCCAAGGGCCGCCGGCGGGCACGCCTCACCCCGAGCCCCCGGGAGAAGGGTCGCTTCCCTCCTCCCGGGGGCGTTGCTGTGCCTGGGGCTTTCCCTCGGGAGCGCCGCCTCCCCTCCCCCCGTCCATGCCCCGGACTTGGCTCAGCCCCAGGTCCTGGACGGGGCCGCGTCCCTACGCCGACAGGGCCGGTGGCCCGAGGCCCTGGCCGCCTTTCGCCACGCCTGGGCGGCCTCTCCCGCCGGGCCGGACAAGACGGCCGCCCTGGCCTACGGCAGGATGGCCCTTGTCGCCGAGGAGCCGGGCTCGGCATTGGACCCCCTCAGGGAGACCGCCGATTCCGCGGGGCCCCTGGCTCCCTACGGCCGGCTCCTTCTCGCTCAGGCCCTCCTGGACCTGGGACAGGCAAAGGAGGCCGAGGGGCTTGCGGCCCGGCTTTCGGGGTCGGCCGTTCCAAGCCTCCGCCTCCGGGCCCTGAAGGTCCTGGCCCGGGCCCAGGAGGCCCAGGGCCAGCTCACGCCCCGGCTGGAAACCCTGTCGCGGCTAGCGGCCCTCTCGCACGGCGCCGCCCGGGACAAGGCTCGATGGGAGAGGGCCCAAGGGCTCCTTCAATTGGGGCGGTGGAGGGAGGTGGGGAGGGACCTGCGAGACCTCTACCTGCGGCCCGACTGCACCCTCGGGCGGGAGGCGGGGCTTCTGCTGAACCGGCTGGCCCAAGAGGGGCGCCTTGGGGCACCGCCCCAAAGCGCCGACCAGACGCTGGTCCTGGCCCGGCGATTCCTCCGGGCGGGCCGCCGGGAGGATGCCTGGGACCTCCTCCAAGCCCTCCCCGACAAGGCCTTCGAGGGCGCCTCGGGAGAGGGGGCCGCCCTCCTGCGCGTGGAGGTCCTGTACGCCCTGCGGCGCAACGCCGAGACGGTCCAGGCGGCGGACGCCCTGGCCCTCGCACGGGGGAACACGGAAGCCGCTCTTCGGGCCCGGCTGAAAGCGGCGTGGGCCCTTCTTCGGGAGGGAGACCACGGGGCCGTCGCGGAGCGGTGCCGGGCCCTTCTGGAGATCCCCGGAAAGGGCCACGAGGGGCTCCACGCCGAAGCCCTGAACGCCTGGGCCGTTTCGGCCTATGCCGCGGGAAGTTTCGAGGAAGCGCAGGAGGCGTGGGCGCGCCTCGACTCCCTGGGCGGTGGAGACGCCCTCGTCCTCGCCGCCTGCCTCCGCCGGGGATGGGCTCTGCACCAGCTCGGCCGGTGGGAGGAGTCCCTCTCCCTCTTCCGCTCCGTCGTCGAGGACCCCCGGGCCGGCGTCCACCGGCCCGGCGCGCAGTGGGGTCTGGCCTCCGCGGCGGGGCGGGCGGGACGACCGGAGGTGGAAGGCGAGGCCCTCCTCCGCCTGGCCGCGGGCCCGGAGGGCTACTGGCGGGCGTCGGCCCTGCGCCGGCTGAGGGAGCGGGGTGAAGCCCCTCCGCCGTCTCCGCCCCTGGCTCTTCCGGAGCCCTGGACGGAGGCCGCCGGCGGGGAGGAATCATCCCTGGCCCGCTCCCTGGACCGGGTGGGTCTGGAGTCCGACGCCGCCGACGCCTTCTCGGCCCTCTACCGGAAGGCCGGAAGCCGGTCTCCCCACGTCGCCCTCACCTACGCCCTCCTGTGCGGGCGCGCCGGGCGTCG
>JBFLVU010000207.1:0-4580 GCA_040758175.1 Acidobacteriota bacterium
CACCTCGATGCCCTGGTTCCCCATGAACCCGTGGGGCGGGCGCCTCATCCGAAAAGGTGAGACGAGAGACGAAAAACGGGAGACGGGAGACGGGAGACGAGAGACGTTAGACGAGAGACGTTAGACGAGAGACGAGAGACGTAAAACGGGAGACGTGAAACGTAAAACGGGAGACGTGAAACGTAAAACGGGAGACGTAGGGGAGGGCCTCCACGCCCTCCCGGTTTTCGCGGCCAGAGGCGGGCGCTACAGGCCCAAAACCAGGCGAAGGGCGGCTTCCACCTCCCGGATTCGATGGGGCGGGAGGCGTCCGGACTCCTTTATTTCCCCCGTGCGGGGATCGGCCAGCCGGCGCGGGTCGAGAGACCTCAGTTGGAACCCGAGAAAGACCGTGTCTTCCGGAAGACCGGATTCCTCGGCCTTCACCCGGACGTTCACGGGGTAGTCCCTGGGCACTCGGGCGGCGCTCGTTCCCACCACGACGGTGACGACGAGGGGCTGTGCGTTGATGGCATCCGAGGAGACGACTAGAACGGGACGGCGGCCGGCCTGCTCACGTCCCTTGGTGGGTGCCAAGTCCACGAAATAGACGGAACCGCGCCGGATCAAGATCCGTCCCCCAGCCCGTCGCCTTCGGCGTGGGCCAGCCCCTCCGAAGCCTCGCGGCACTCGTAGGCAATGGCGGGATCCCGGGCCATCAGGGCCATGGATTCTTCGAAAACCCGGTTTTTTTGTGCCCGGATGTATTCTTCGAGGGCCTTCTGGACCAGACGATTGAAATTTCCGCGCAGGGACTCGGGAGCGGCCTGACGGGCTTCCTCCACGAGGGTTGCCGCGAGCACGACGCTTCTTCGAAGAGTGGGTGAAGCGGTGGGTGGCTTCATGTAACACCTCCAGTCACCCATACTATAACTTCCGAATGGTTGGTCTGCAACAAGGCCGGCCGCGCCACGGGACGTGAGACGTAAAACGTGAGACGGGAGACGAGAGACGAGAGACGTAAAACGGGAAACGTGAAACGTAAAACGGGAGACGTAGGGGAGGGTCTCCGCGCCCTCCCATGGGGTCTTAAAGGCATGAATCATCGAATTGGGCTGGTTCTGTGGCTTCTGGTCTGGACGGCGGCGGTGGCGGCGGCGGAAGAGACCGTTCTGCCGGCGACGCCCTGGGCCGTGAACGTGGACGGTGACCCGAGGGAGGCCTTCCTCTTCGGGGCGGCGGCCCTGCCCGTCTTCGACGCCGTGACGGGGGCGCCGGACGGGTCCGTCCGGGCCTTGGCGCTGGCGTGCCCGGGCGGCCTCTACGCGGCCCTCCTCTCCACCGAGCCGGACCGGGGGGCGGGGCTTCTGCGTCCCCTGCCGTGGACGCCTCCGGAGGAGGTGGTGCTGGGGGACTGGATGGCCGTCCGCGTGGGGCCGCCGGATTCGGCGGCTCTTTTTGTTCTGGCGCCGGGGGGCTACCGGACAACTCTGGCAGGGGACGGCCTGCCGATCGCCTCGCCGCCCTGGGAGGGGGCGGACCGCCTCTACGGAGCTACCTGGGCCGGGGAGTGGCTCCTGCCCTGGCCGAAGGGCCCCGATCCGTCGCTCCGGGTGGAAGTCCTTAGAGGAAGAAAGATCCGCGGCGGGCGCCAGGCCCAGGAATCCCTGGGCCACTCCTCTCCGGGGCCGGCCTCGTGGCGGTGGGGCGGGGAGGGGCTGGACCTGCGCCCCGGGCCCGCTCTTCTCGAAAAGCAGATGGCGCCGCGGGCCCTGGCGCCCTACGACGTTCGCCCCTGGATCCCCCAGGGGGAAGGTCCGCCGGCCTGCGAGGATGCCGCGCCCGCCGGGGAGGTCGTGACGGCGTGGTTGGAGGTGCCGCCGGGCGAGGGGCGGGTGCGCATCGAGGCGGGGCCGGGGATGGAGGATCTGGAGGTCTTCCGCCTGGACTTCTGGTGGCAGTCGGGGACTCGCGAGGAGATCGACGCGATTTTCCCCGTCCGGGTGGCGGCGGGGATGGGCGACGTGCTCGTGGGGGACCGTCTCCTTCCCCAACCTCCGGAGGGCTTCGATTCGCCGGACGAACCCCTGCGGGTCTACCTCCGCGGGCGGATTCCCCGTCCGGATCCCGGGAAGGCGCCTCCCCGCTCCCTCGGGGACGTCACGGTGCCGCTGAGGGTCTTCCGCGGCGACCGGCACCTCGGGACGATTCCCTGGAAGGTTACCACGGGGCCGGCCCTGCCTCCGCCGTCGAGGCTGGCGGCGGTCTATTACCTGGAAAGGGAGGCCTCCCGCTGGGAGGCGGACCTGGTCAACCTGGCGGCCCACGGGCTCACGGCGGCCACCTGCCCCGCTTCGGAGGCCGAAGGGTGGCGCCGCTTTCAGGAGGCCGCCAAGACCTCGGGCGTGGACGGGACTTGGGCGCTTCGCCCCGAGGCCGTGCCCCAGGGGGAGACCGCCTGGGGGTACGTCTGCGACGAGCCCGCGACGGTCGGGGCCGTGGAGGCGGCCAAGACCCGCGCGGCGGCCTTGCGCGCCCGAGGCCTCAAACCCTGGGCGGCCCTGGCTTGGCCCAATTCGCTTGGGCTGTCCTCCCTCCTCGACGGGGTCTCCGTTCCGCCGAACCTGGTACGGGCGGTGCCCGGCCTGCCCGCTCGGAACCGGTACGTGTACGTCCAAGGCCTGCGGGAGGACCCCTTCTTCAACCGGGTGTGGGCCGGTTTGCTGTGCCGCGCCCCGGGCCTTTCGGGCCTGTGGGTCTTCTGCCATGCCCCGTCGAGGGAAGGCGCCGCCGACGATTGGGCCGGCCCCATCATCCGGCACGACGCCCTGGCGGCGCCCGACGGCCGGGGAGGGCGCCTGGACACCGTGCCCTTCGAGGCCCTGCGAGAGGGGATCCTCGACGGGCGGATCCTCGACGCCCTGGGGCCCCGCGCCGAACCTGTCCTCTCCCGTTTCCCCGGGACCGCCGAGGCCCTCGCGGGAGACTATTGGAAGGCCCGCCACCGCGGCTGGACCTTCCCCCAATTCCGCCGCGCCTTGGTGGAGGAGTGGGCGCGAAGCCGGGATTGAGCGACGGGAAAAGTGGAGAATCGGCTTGGTAGGAAAAAGAGCTACAGTCCACCGCTCCGAAACTTCCTCATCGGGCGAAGTCGGAGGGGACTCTTGTAGGGGAGGGCCTCCGTGCCCTCCCCTTGCGGATCGGAAGCGAATCCGGCTGCCCCGATCTGCCTACCAGGTTCGCGGCATGGTGTGCTTCGTGACCGTCTGTTGCGCCGCAAAGAAGCCGATACTTGAAGCCCAGCCCTACGCACGAGCCATAGAGAACTCGTTCACGCAGGCGTTTACGTCCAAAGGATGCCCGGTGATGGCCTACGCGATCATGCCCAACCACGTGCACCTTCTCTTGCGAAACGAGGGAGCGGACCTGATCTCCACGATTGGCGAATGGAAGTCCCATTCCACTCAGCTCCTGTGGAGGTTGGGGCTAGAGGGCCCTCTTTGGCAGAGGTCATTTTACGACCACTTTCTTCGGAAAGAGGAGGACGTGGAGACGGTTGCCATCTACATTGCACAGAACCCGGCTCGAGCCGGATTGCCTCTTGACCGACGCTATGCATGGCACCAATGGATGACTGGGCGGGCGCGGAGGCCCGCCCCTACGGAGGGCGCGAAGAGCGGTCCGCCAGGAGAAGGACCTCCGTGCCCTCCCATCGGTCCATGATCGCGGATCGTCCTCCAACCCTCCCCCCTCATTGGCCGCGGCTGATCGCGGCGGTGGAGCGGCCGGAGTCGGCGGCGGACTGGGCGGGGGAGGCCGAGGCTTGGGAGGCGTTCCTCCGGGACCTCCAGGGGGCGGGCCTCTTCCCGCTGGCCTACCGGGCGTGGCGGGCCTCGGGCGTTCTCGAATCCCTGCCGGGGCCGGCGAGGGAGGCCGCGCAGGCCCGCATGGCGGCCTATCGGGCGGGATGGACGGGGGCCTGGGAGGAAATCGCCGGGGTCCTCGGCCTTTTCGCGTCGTCGGGGCTGACGCCCGTGCTCCTGAAGGGGGCGGACCTGGCCCTCCGGTACTACCCGGAGCCGCACCTGCGGCCCCTCACGGACCTCGACGTGCTGTTCCCCACGGTCCCGGAAGCGGAGAGGGCCTACGCCGTACTCGAGGGGGCCGGCTTCCGGCCCGGGAATTCGGGTATCCCCATGGACGATTGGGTCCTGAGCCAGCACCTGCCGGACCTCTTCGCGCCGAAGACGGGCTTCCCGGTGGAGGTCCACGGGGCCCTGGTGGTTTCGCCGCGGGATTCCCGGTGGGCGGGGAGGGCGGACCGCCTGCTGGAGGGGCGACGGTCCTACGAGTGGCGGGGTGTTGCGGTGGAGGGGCTCTCCCCCGAGGCGCTGGCGGTCCACCTGTGCGGCCACATGTGGGAACAGCACGCGGGGGAGCCGCCCAAGGCGGGGGTGGTCTACGACCTGCGCGCCGTCCTGGAGAGGGAGGGGCCGGCCTTCGACTGGGACCGCCTCGTGGATCTCTCGAGGGCATCGGGCTTTTCGGAGGCGGTGCAAACGGGCCTGAGGGCCCTCGATGCGGCCTTGGGAGTTCGGGCG
>JBFLVU010000208.1:0-4455 GCA_040758175.1 Acidobacteriota bacterium
GCGCCCATCGGATCGGAGCGGTTCGTAGTTTTCGGGGAGGTAGGAGGCCCTATTGCGCTCGTGGGCGGCGAGGGCATCCTCGTACTCCGTTCTCTGGACGACGAACCGAGCGTTTGGAAAGGCGGCGACGGTCCGTCCCGAGGGGTCCCTTCGCGTGTTTCCGCCGGCGTGGTCGAAGTGGAGGTGGGTGTTGATGACTAGGTGAATGTCCTCGGGCTTTAGGCCCGCCGACTCGAGGGCTTCGGGCAGGAGCCACGGACCCAAGGAGTACATCTCGTGGAACTTCGCGTCTTCCTTCTCGCCCGCCCCCGTGTCCACGAGAATGTTCGTCTCGCCCGCCCGAATCAGAAGGACGTTCATGGCCATGGCGATCCTGTTCCTTTCGTCGGGCGGCATCTTCTTTTCCCAAAGGACCCTGGGAACGACCCCGAACATGCTGCCCCCGTCCAGGCGGAACCGGCCCGCGACGAGCGATAGGATTTCGATTTCTCCAAGGCGCAAGGCGGCCTCCCTAGTCTTCGGTCCCCGGCGCGATGGGTGGGGGTGGGACCTCTCTGAGGGGTAAAACAACGGTGAACCGGCTTCCGATTCCGACCGTCGATTCCACGGTGATGGCGCCGTCGAGGAGCCGGGCGCACCGATCCGCGATGGACAGCCCCAGCCCCGTTCCCGCGTGCCTTCGGGAGTCGGAGCCATCCACTTGCCGGAACTCCTCGAAGATCCTGCCGACGTCCTCCGGGGGGATGCCCCGGCCGGTGTCGGAGACCTCCACGCGGAGCCGCCCCTCCGAGGCTTCCGCCGCGAAGGTGGCGCCGCCGTCCCTCGTGAACTTCGCGGCGTTGCTCAAGAGGTTTACAAGGACCTTTCTCAGCAGTTCCGGATCGGTCCAGGCGAGGGGCGGCAGGTTGCCCGACAGGGCCCTCTCCAGCCATAGCCCCTTCTGCGCGAAGAGCGGTTCCGATTCGTCGAGCAGGGTCGTGAAAAAGGCCTCCACGTCCACGGGTTTCTCCTGGACGATGAAGGCCGCCCGCTTGAGTTTGGCCAGGTCGAGCATATCCCCGATGATGTCGAGGAGCTGGCAGGCGTTCCTGTGAAGGATCTCCAGGTGGCGCGCTTGGACCGAAGTGAGCGGCACGCCCCCGCGCTCGAGGGCTTCCGCCGAGATGAGGATGGTTGTGAGGGGGGTCCGCAATTCGTGGGTCACATTCGCCACGAACTGTTCCTGCAGCCTGTTGGCCTCCTCGAGTTGCGCCACGGCCTTCTTAAGCTGGGCATGGTGGCGAACGAGCTGCTCCCGGGTCCGATAGAACTCGGACACGTCCCGCAGAATCCCGAGAAAGGACGTGGAGCGCCGAGAAGACTGAGAGGGGGCCACGGTAAGGAGTCCCCAGAAAGCGGAGCCGGACTTCGCCAAGACCCGGACCAGCTTGTTGCGGATTCCCTCGCGGAGGATCCGGTGGGTCCCCAGGAGTCGAAGGCGGCGGATTTCGTCCGGCGGCAGGAAGGCCTGAAGATCGAGGACGCGCCCGACCACTTCTTCCGGCTCCACTCCGAGGACTACCCGCAAGGCGGGGTTGACGTATTCGACCGTCAGGTCGCGAGCGAGAACGAAAATGACGTCGGTGGATTGGTCCGTAAGAGTTCGAAATTGGCCCCGGAGGCGGAGGTTCTCCCGGACGAGGGCATCCGGGGCGGGGGGCGCAAGGAGCCATACGACCCTGCCGGCCGGGCTGCCTTCGTCGCCGGGCAAAGGATCTTCCAGGGCCAACAAGACCCGCCGTTCGCCGGCAACGTCCCGTTCCACCGGAATGCCGTCCGCCCCCGGAAGGGTGCCAGGAAGACGCTCCCGGAGGGCACGGTCCAAACCGGGCCAGACCGTCTCCAACAGGGCGCCGGCGAGGTCCTCCCCTGGAGAGCCCAGGATGCGAATGGCGCCCGCGTTGGCGAAGAGGATCCGGCCGCCAGGATCGAGGGCCAGGATCGCCTGGGGAATCCCTGTCAGAAAGCGTTCCAGAACCGAATCCAGCCTGCGGGAAAGGTCCTCCACCTCGCCCTCCCGCTTCAGGACGCAGGCCAGTGGGCCACGGAATTCTCGAGCCGGATGCCCGCCACCTCGACGGCCACCCGGTCTCCCGGCGACAGGCGACCCACCCCGGAGGGGGTTCCCGTGGCGATGAGGTCGCCGGGCACCAGCGTCATGGCGCGCGAGACGTACCGCACCAGGGCGGGGATGGAAAAGGCCATCTCGGCGGCCCGGGCCCGCTGGACCCGCCGCCCGTTTACCTCCGTGGTCACCGTGAGGTTCTCCCAGTCCGGCTCCGTCTCGATCCAGGGTCCGAAAGGGCAGAAGGTGTCGAAGGACTTGGCCCGCGTGAACTGGACGTCCAGACGCTGAAGATCCCTGGCGGTGACATCGTTGAGGGGGGTCACGCCGGCAAGGCAGGCGAGGGGGTCCTGCGCGTCGGAAATTCTGTGGCACGTCCGTCCCACCACGAGGGCGATCTCCCCTTCGTACTCGACCTGGACCGAGTCCTCAGGAAGGAGGATCCTCCCTCCCGGCGCGAGAACGGCGGAGGGCGCCTTCAGAAAGAGGAGCGGACGTTCGGGCATCGCGTTGCCGAGCTCCTTGGCGTGCTCGACGTAGTTTCTGCCCACGCAGACGATCTTCGAGGGAGACGTGGGAGGGAGAAGCACGGCCTCGCCTTTGGGGATGTCGGCTCCATCCGAGGTCCGCAGCGCCCCATTCGGAAGGACGGTCACGGGGACCTCCCGCCCGTGGATGAGCACCCTTCCTACCCGCATCGTAAGGCCTCCTCGATGGATTCCTGCAGCAGGACTCCCCGGAAAACGACCCGGGCCTCTCCCGTGAGGCGGAATATGGGCGGAGTTCCGGCGATTTCGACGGACAATTCCTGGCCCGACCGGACGCCCAACCGGATCCGCGTTCCTGCCAAGCCCCTCCGGTGGAGAGCCCACGCCACGGCCACGGCGCCGGTCCCGCAGGCCAGCGTCTCCGCCTCGACGCCCCGCTCGAAGGTGCGCATCGGAAAGGGCTCCCCCCCCAAGGTGGACACGAAGTTCACGTTGGCCCCATCCGGACCCAACTCCGGGGCTGAGCGCAGGGCCGCTCCCAGGGCTTCCACCGGCACCGATCCGACGTTCCGGACGAAAACCACCAAGTGGGGCACCCCCGCCCGCGCCAAGAGCCCCGTCAGGGTCCTTCCTTGGACGACCAACGTAAGGGGCACCGGTTCTCCCGTCGCTCCGGGGACTTCCACCTCCACCCGCGAATCGGGAAGGACGCGGGCGGAGAACACACCGGCGGGCGCTTCGATGTTCATCTGCCGTCCCGCGATCACCTTGAGGAAGGCGAAGCGGGCCGCGCACCGTGCCCCGTTCCCGCACATGTCCGCCACAGTCCCGTCCCGATTGAAGATCCGGATACGGAAATGGGCCTTACCCGAACCCTCCAGAAGGATGAGCCCGTCGGCGCCCACCGAAGTGCCCCTCCTGCAAAGACCGCGGGAGAGCCGATCGAGGGGAAACGCGCTCCAGGCGCCCTGGCGGTTGTCTCCCAGGATGAAATCGTTGCCCGCGCCGGACATCTTGAAGAATTCGACCTGCTCAATCATGGGCGGGGGACTGGGGCGAAGCGGAATGCCCCGGGGAGTGCAGGCTCCGGCGGGGGTAAGGGTCCCCCTTCCGGCCACATGAAAGGGCCAGGGCGAGAAGCAGGAGGGCGACGAGGGCGAGCGCCTTGCGCACGGGGTTCCTCCCGGGAAAGTATAGCACGGGGCCCTGGGCGGTCGGCCCCGCCCGGGCACTTTCCCGCAGAGTGCGGCCGGGTGGAGAATGGCCTCCATGGACGCGACGGATGCCAGGGCGGCCTGGCGGATCACGGGAAGGGTTCAGGGCGTGGGGTTTCGCTACTTCGTGGCCCGAAGGGCCCAGATCCTGGGCGTCCACGGGTGGGCCCGGAATCTTTCCGACGGATCGGTGGAGGTCCAGGGAAGGGGCACACCCGATGCCCTCGCGGCCCTGGAGCGGGCCCTGGCCGAGGGTCCCCCCCACTCGCGCGTGGATCGCGTGATCGCGCTGGCGCCTTCGGGTTCCCTTGAAAGGGCCTCTTCATTCACGATAGAATCCGAATTCGGCTGGACGTAGGCCGGACCGTGTGCCTGTAGCTCAGTTGGATAGAGCACCTGCCTCCTAAGCAGGGGGTCGTGGGTTCAACTCCCGCCAGGCACACCACCCACGCGCGGAAGAGAGAAAGGGGACCGTATGGCCAGCAGGAAACTCAGCAAGCAGGAAATGCGCCAGGACCAGTTCCGAAGCCTCCTGTCCGAGGCTTTCGTCGCCTCCATTCGGAGTTTGGAAACCCACTGGAAGGTCTATCTGGCCGGGCTGGCTGTTCTCGTCGCTTCGGCGGCGGGCGCCTTCGCGTTCTGGACCCAT
>JBFLVU010000209.1:0-4452 GCA_040758175.1 Acidobacteriota bacterium
GCCGCCAAAGCGCCGGCGCGTGTGAGTTAGGAGGTTCCATTGGCTCGGTATCATGCTGCTGTCTGCCGCCTCTGCCGCAGGGAAAGCGTCAAGCTCTTCCTGAAGGGGGACCGCTGCTTCAAGGAGAAGTGCGCCATCGAAAAGCGCAACACGCCGCCCGGTCAGCACGTCCGCCGCCGCGGCAAGATGAAGGGCTACGGCGTCCAGCTCCGAGAGAAGCAGAAGGCCAAGCGCATCTACGGCATCCTGGAGCGCCAGTTCCGCACCTACTTCCACGAGGCCGACCGGCTCAAGGGGGTCACGGGCGAAAACCTGCTGTCCCTTCTCGAGAAGCGCCTGGACAACGCGGTCTATCGCCTCGGCTTCTCCTCCTCGCGCAAGCAGTCCCGCCAGTGGGTGACCCACGGCCACGTCCGCGTCAACGGGCGTCGGGTGGGCGTCCCCAACTACCAGGTCCGTGCGGGGGACGAGATCACCGTCTCAGGCGAGCTCGCCAAGAACGTCTTCCTCCAGTCCGCGGTGGAGTCGTCCTCCGGAAGGGGCGTCCCCGAGTGGCTGCGGCTGGACGCCGAGAACCTGAAGGGTACCGTTGTCCGGGACCCGCAGCGCACCGACATCACCTACCCCATCGAGGAGCAGCTCATCGTCGAGCTGTATTCCAAGTAAGGCCGAAGGAGCGGGGTGCCCATGAAACCTTTTCAGATGCCCACCCTCATCGAGTGCAACATCGAAACCCTCACGGACCGTTATGGCGAGTTCGTGGCCCAGCCGCTGGAACGGGGCTGGGGGATCACCCTCGGCAACGCACTGAGGCGCATCCTCCTCTCCTCCATCGAGGGGGCGGCGATCTCGGCCGTGAAGATCGAGGGCGTCCTTCACGAGTTCACCTCCGTGCCCGGGGTTCTCGAGGACGTGACCGACGTGGTGCTCAACCTCAAGGCCATTCAGTTCATCCAGCACTCCGACGAGCCGAAGACCCTGCGTCTCTCGGTGCAGGGGCCGGCCGAAGTCAAGGCCCGGGACATCCAGCACGACGGCACCATCCGCATCCTGAACCCCGACGCCCCCATCGCCACCCTCAACGAGGAGGGCTCCCTCGATCTGGAGATCATCCTCACCAAGGGACGCGGGTACGTTCCCGCGGAGGCCAACAAGGTGGAGGACCCCCAGTACATCGCCATCGATTCCATCCACTCGCCCGTACGAAAGGTCAACTACGAGGTGACCGAGACCCGCGTCGGCGAGGCCACGGACTACGAGAAGCTCAAGCTGGAGATCTGGACCAACGGGGCCGTCACGCCCCAGCAGGCCCTGGCCTCGGCCGCCTCTCTCCTGACCTCCCACCTGGAGCTCTTCCGGGCCTTGACGGGGCCCGACGCCGCCGTGATTCCCCAGGGGGCGCAGCCCGCCGCGGCGGGTGGTCTGGAACACCTCCTGGGCCAGGCCCTGGGCGAGACGGAACTGAACCAGCGCATCGTGAAAATGCTTCAGACCAACGACGTGGAGACGGTGAGGGACCTCGTCCGCATGACGGAAAAGGACCTCCAGGGGATCAAGAACTTCGGTCAGAAGGCCCTCAAGGAGGTCAACGACTTCCTGGAGGGTTTGGATCTGACCCTCGGCATGAACGTGTGAGGCCGCCATGCGCCACGGAATGGACCACCGCAAGTTGGGCCGCACCTCGGAGCACCGCATCGCGCTGCTCCGGAACCAGACCGTCAGCCTGATCCGGCACGACCGGATCCGGACGACCCTGGCCAAGGCCAAGGAACTCCGACGCTTCGTCGAGAAGCTCATCACGCTGGCCAAGAAGGACACGCTCCACGCGCGCCGCCTTTGCGCCGTGGACGTTCACGACCCCGAGGCCCTGAAGAAGCTCTTCGCCGTGCTCGGCCCCCTGTACGCCCAAAGGCCGGGGGGGTACACCCGCGTGCTGAAACTCGGGGCGCGCAGGGGAGACGGCGCAGAGGAGGCCATCGTGGAACTCGTGGGCCGGGAGCCCAAGTTCGAAACGAAGCCCGCCAAGGGCGCCAAGAAAACCAAGGCGCCCGCCGAGAAGGCCGCTTCGAAGGCCGCCGAGGACGCGGGCGCTCCGCCCGAGACCAAGAACGCCTAGGCGGTTCGAGGCCCGGGAGGCCCCATGGCCTCACTTTTCCGCACGGACGCGCCTGCGGCGCCCCTCGCCGAGAGGGTCCGACCCCGAAAGTGGGAGGACCTTCTCGGCTTGGAGTTGGTGTCGGGGCCGGAGACGCCCTTCGGCCGGCAAGTCGCCGCGGATGCGCTCGCAAGCACCGTCCTCTGGGGCCCCCCCGGAAGCGGCAAGACGACGCTCGCCCGCCTCATCGCCGGCGGGACGCGCAGGCCCTTCGTGGGCCTATCGGCCGTCCTCTCCTCCCTGAAGGAAGTCCGAGAGGTCATGGAGAAGGCCCGCACGGGTTGGCGCGGCGACGGCCGTCCCACGATCCTCTTCATGGACGAAATCCACCGGTTCAACAAGGCCCAGCAGGACGCCTTCCTTCCCTACCTGGAGGAGGGCTCGGTGGTCCTGTTGGGCACGACCACGGAGAATCCGTCCTTTCATCTCACGCCGGCCCTCCTGTCCCGTTGCCGCGTGCTGATCCTCCCCGGGCTGGGCGAGGAACAGATTCTGAAGATCCTGAGGCGCGCGATGGCCGAGGACCCGGAGCTGAAGGCCGCGGGCCGCGAAGTTCCCGACCCGGTCCTGGAGGACTTGGCGCGCCTGGCCGCCGCCGACGCCCGGTTCGCTTTGAACGCCCTGGAGGCCCTGGTCCTGCGGTACCCGGAGGGCCGCGGCATGTCACCCCCCGAGGTGCGCGCCTGGCTTTCGAGCGGCCGTGTGGTCTATGACTGGGGCGGGGAGGAGCACTACAACCTCATCAGCGCCTACCACAAGTCCATCCGGAACAGCGACGTCCAGGCGGCTCTCTACTGGCTCCTGCGCATGCTGGAGGGCGGCGAGGATCCCCTGTTCGTGGCGCGGCGCCTCGTCCGCGCCGCCTCGGAGGACGTGGGGAACGCCGACCCCCAGGCCCTGAGGCGGGCCCTCGACGCCAAGGAGGCGGTGGACTTCTTGGGCATGCCCGAGGGCGCCCTGGCCCTCGTCCAGGCCACGGCTTACCTTTGCGCCGCCCCCAAGTCCAACCGGGCCTACCTTGCCCAAAAGGCGGTGGAGAGGGACCTTCGTGCCGGCCGCCGCCACCCCGTCCCCCTCGCCCTGCGCAATGCCCCCACGCGCCTGATGGAGGAGGCCGGTTACGGAGAGGGATACGCCTACGCCCACGACGAACCCCTTGGGATCGCGGATCTGGAATGCCTTCCCCCGGAGCTGGTGGGCAGGGAGTATTATGAGCCCTCGGCGGCGGGGTTCGAGGCGCGCATCGCCGAATGGATGGCCCTTTGGAAGAAGCGCCGCGCAGAGGCTAGGAGCGCGAACCGACGCAGGGAGAAGGCATGAAAAGGTGGACTCTGCTTCTGGGTGCGATTGTCTTCTTTGCCCTTCCCGTTTGGGCGGAGCGGGTGCTCGTCCTCCCCGTCGAGCAGGAGGCAGGTCCCACCGGCGCCGAGTGGATCGGGACCGGGGTTGCCTTTGCTCTGGACGAGGCCATGGCCCGGGCAGGGATTCCGCACGTCCCCCTGGAACACGTGCGAAGTCTTTACGAGCAGGAGGGGCTCGTGTCATCCCCCCGCTTCTCGGGCCCCTCCCGCGTGGCGCTGGCGAGGCAGTTTGGGGCGGACGTGCTCGTGACGGGGTCCTACCACGTGGAGGGGGAGGAGCTCTCCGTGCGGATGGAGGCCCTGGAGATCCGCGGCGACCTGCGGCGGCTGGGACTCTGGGACGTCGTAAAGCCCCTTCATGAACTCCTCGGCCTCACGGAGACCCTCGGGCGGGGACTGTTCAAAGTCCTGGACCAGGAGTGGCCCACTCTTCCGAATGTGGGTCCCCAGGCCTTCGAGAGCTACGTGCGGGGACGCATCGCCGAGGACCTCACCCTGGAGGAGGTCTACCTCCGTAAGGCCGTCGAATTGGCCCCCGACTATCTCGAGGCCCGTTGCTATCTCGCCCTCGTGCTGAGGGAGACGGGTCGCGTCTCGGAGGCCTCCCAGATCCTCGATGGGCTCTCCCGGGCGTCGTTCTCCCGCAGCTACCTCGTCCTCGCCTCCCTTGCGGAGATCCGACTGGAGGAGGGGCGGCTGAAGGAAGCCTGGTCCCTCTTCATGCGTTCGCTCAAGGCCGGGGAATCCCCGGAGGCGCACCTCGGCCTCGCCCGGCTCTACCTCCGCCAGAAGAAGAGCGCCGAGGCCCTGAGGGAGCTGAAAGTGGCCGAGTCCTTCGGGACGCATCAGGAGGAGATCGAACTCCTGAGGAACCAGGCCCAGACCGGGGCGCCGAACCGGGAGGCCCCATCCCCGTCCCCGTGATGCGATTCGCCG
>JBFLVU010000210.1:0-4430 GCA_040758175.1 Acidobacteriota bacterium
GACGGCCCATTCCTCGTGGATGGGGATCGTCCGCACGGGAGTGATGAGGACGCGGCCATCTGGAAGTACGCTAACTTCAGCAGGCGCATTGGGACCGATGGGCGCTTCCTTGGGCATGACGAACCGCCTGCGGCTATCCGAAAGTTGAAGCATGATTCACCTCCGGCACAAGACAGCGTGCCTATGTAACAATGTAACATCGTTCCAGTGGTTCGGCAAGGCACGGATGGGCGGGTCCTTATGGGGGTCAGGTCATTCGTGTTAGCGTCCCGGTCTGATCCCGGCCCCGCTAGCAGGCTGCTGAGAAGCCCCTTGTGGGTCGCGTTGCCAGCGGCACGGCCCCGAATGCAAGGCCTCGCGCCGGCGATCCAGCCCGGGCCAGAGGGTGTCCAGATTCTTTCGCGCATTCCGTGAGCCCTCCCCAGGGGCCTGCGCGCGGGCCGCAAGGGTCTTCCAGCCGCCTCCCAAAGGGGGGCAGGCCCCCGGGGCGCCGGGGGCCTGCTCGATGGTCGAGAGGGGTCGCGACCCCTCGATGGGGGGAAAGATTACGGCGTGACGGCCTGGCCGAAAGAGGCCGGCGGCGCACCCTGGGCGCGGACGGCCCGCAAGGCCGGGGCCTTGCCGGTGCGTGCGGCGGGTTTGAAGTAGGACTCCGCCCTCTTGGGATTCCGGTAGAACATCTGGGAGAGCGTGCGGTGGTCCAGTTTGTACGCATCGAACCACGCCACCTTCTCCTGCTCCACCCGTCCGTAGGCCTGGAGCTGGGCGGCCATCTCCTCCTTGTGGACCGAAATGGCCGCCAGAAGCCGCTTCACGGCCTCGGTGATGGGAGCCCGGTGGGCCGCCAGGTCGGTGTCCTTTTCTTCGGCCAGTTTGGAGGTCAGGACGAGGGCCCGCTGGGCCTCGATCTCCATCGGCGCATCCACGAGGGCGCCGAGCCCTTCGGGGAAGTAGACGGCGAAGAGGGGGGATTTCCGGTCGTTGTTGGTCTTGGTGACGAGGGCTCCGTAGAAGGCGCGGAGCGCCCCCGCGAGGGAGGCCTCCTCGCCGTCGCGCACGGCTAGCGCCGTCATCGTGCAGGCCTGCGCCTCTTCGAAGGCCGCCACGCGGTCCCTCAATCGCGCCTGCACGGCGTCCCACCCCGCCGCCATGGATTCCAACGCCCGGTCGGCGTGAAGGCGGGTGGAATGGTACAGGCCGTACTGGCGGAGGAGCGTGGTACCGCTGACGGTGGATGAAGGCATTTTCATGTTCACTCCTTTTTCGATTCCCGGAGACCTCCTCCGGGGGTGCAACCCTCGGGCGGCCCGCCCGTGCGGGTCCGCCCCGTCTCGCTGGAATGGGCGGCGACCTCCCAGGGGACGGGGTCCGACCGGGCCCGCCCCGGGGTTCCGCGGGAATGGGGCCCAGGAGCCGGGTGAAGCGCCGCAGGGCAGGGGGAGCGTGCCGCCCCCTCGCCCGACGCCCACAGGGCTTCGCGGGAGGATGGAATCCGGGGCCGCCCCGCCGGGGCCGCCCCGTGGGGTTGCGCCGCCGCGGCCCGAAGGAGGAGCGCGACGGGCAGAGAGGCCGACGCGGAACCTCGCCGGGTCCCCGCGCTCCCGGCGGAGGCTTGCGCGCCGCGCCGCCCGCGGACCGCCCTCTCCCCTCTGCGCGGCATGGCCTGCGGGCGATCCGGCCCGGACGGGAGCGGCCCCGTTTCGAGCCGGTCGCCGGCCGCCGCGCCCCTCGTTTCCCATCGAAGACACGTCGCCTTCATCATCATTCTCTCGGCGTGTCTTCAGGTAGAAAGGGAGCACCAAAAACGTAGCACCCGGAAAAGCGGTTGCGCAAGGGGTGGCGAGCCCGTCCGAGGGTGCCCCGGAGGCCCCGCAGCGCCCTCGAAAACCGCGTATCCAAAAGAAATGAAAGGAGTTATGCGGCGGCCCACCGCTCACAGTCCGGTCCTGGGGCACTGGCGTTTTACGTCCAATACGTCCCACTTCCCCATGCGTTTGGGCTTGACAAGGGTCTGGGATGGACTCGAATCGGCTCCTCCGAGACGCGGAGGGCCCTTCGATTTCGAGGAGCTCGCTCGGCAGATGTTGCGCCGGAGCCCAAATCGGGGAGAATAGCAAGAGCCATCCGAGGGGCGCCGGATCCGGGCCCGGAGAGGGGGGGACGGGGAATGACGAATCGGCTCTCCTGGAACGAAGTGCGGGACCGGGCGCTGAAGTTCTCCCGGGAGTGGGCCGGGGAGTCCCGCGAGGAGGCGGAGGCCAAGTCGTTCTGGGACGCCTTCTTCGAGGTCTTCGGCAAATCGCGCCGCACGGTGGCCGCCTTCGAGGAGCCCGTCCGGAACCTGAAAGGCCAGTACGGCTACATCGACCTCTTCTGGCGCGGCACCCTCATCGTGGAGCACAAGTCCCGGGGGAAGGACCTGGGGCGCGCCCACACCCAGGCCGTGCACTACATCCAGGACCTGGAGCGGGAGGGCCGGGGCGACGAGGCGCCCCGCTACCTCCTCGTCTCCGACTTCGCGCGCTTCGCCCTGTACGACCTGGAGGAGGGCGTCACCGAATCCTTCCCCCTGTCGGAACTCCCCCGGCGCGTCCGCGCCTTCGCCTTCATCCGGGGCGAGAAGGCCCTCCGCACCGATCCCGAGGACCCCGCCAACCTCCGCGCCGCCGAGATCATGGGCGGACTCCACGACGCCCTCAAGGCGGGCGGCTACGCCGGCGCGCCCCTGGAGCGCTTCCTCGTGCGCGTGCTCTTCTGCCTCTTCGCCGAGGACACGGGCGTCTTCGAGCCCTGCGCCTTCACGGCCTACCTCGAGCGCCGCACGGCGCCCGACGGGTCGGACCTGGGCCTCCACCTGGCGCGCCTCTTCGAGGTCCTCGACACGCCGCCGGGCTACCGCCAGGCCCACCTCGACGAGGACCTGGCCGCCTTCCCCTACGTGAACGGCCTCCTCTTCCGCGAGCGCCTCCCCTTCGCCGACTTCGACCGGGCCATGCGCGAGGCGCTCCTCCGGTGCACCCGCTTCAACTGGAGCCGCATCCACCCCGCCGTCTTCGGCTCCCTCTTCCAGAGCGTCATGGAGCCGGGGGACCGGCGGCGCATCGGCGCCCACTACACGAGCGAGCGCGACATCCTCAAGGTGATCCGAGCCCTCTTCCTCGACGACCTGCGGGCCGAACTGGACGCCATCCGGGAGGACCGCTCCACCCGGCGGCGGGCGCGCCTGGAGGCCTTCCACGAGAAGATCGCCTCCCTGCGCTTCCTCGACCCGGCCTGCGGCTGCGGCAACTTTCTGGTCCTCACCTACCGCGAACTGCGCCGGCTCGAGATGGAGGTCCTCACGCTCCTTCTGGGCAAACAGCTTCACACGGACATCGCCTCCCTCACCCGGGTGAGCGTCGAGCAACTGTACGGCATCGAGATCCTGGAGTGGCCCGCCCGCATCGCCGAGGCGGCCCTCTGGCTCATGGACCACCAGATGAACCTCCTCCTCGGGGAGGCCACGGGCAACTACTTCGTGCGCCTGCCCATCGAGAGCACCCCCCACATCCACCGGGCCAACGCCCTCGACCTCGACTGGAGAAAGGTCCTGCCGCCGGAGCGGTGCGCTTGCGTCCTGGGCAACCCGCCCTTCGGCGGCGCCAAGTTCCAGACCCCGGGCCAGCGCGCCGAGATCGCGACCGTCTCGGGGCAGGCCAAGAACTGCGGCCTCCTCGACTACGTCACGGGCTGGTACTTCAAGGCCGCCGAGTACATCCGGGACACCCCGGTGCGCGTGGGCTTCGTCTCCACCAACTCCATCACCCAGGGCGAGCAGGTGGGCGCCCTCTGGAAGGCCCTCTTCGCCCGGGGCGTGCGGATCCACTTCGCCTACCGCACCTTCCCCTGGGAGAGCGAGGCCCGCGGCAAGGCCCACGTCCACGTGGTCATCGTGGGCTTCGGCGCCTTCGACGTCCCCGTCAAGCGCCTCTACGAAGCCGAGGAGGGCACCGGCCGCGTCACCGTCACCGAGGTGCGCGCCCTGAGCCCCTACCTCGTGGAGGGGCCCGACACGGCCCTCGAGAACCGCTCCGCGCCCCTGTGCGACGTGCCCGAACTCGGGATCGGCAACCAGCCCATTGACGGCGGGTTCTACCTCTTCACGCCCGCCGAAAAGGCCGACTTCCTCCGCGTGGAGCCCGCGGCCCGCCCTTACTTCCGCCGGTGGATCGGCTCGGAGGAGTTCATCCAGGGCACGGAGCGGTGGTGCCTCTGGCTGGGGGAGTGCGGGCCCGCCGAACTGCGCGCCCTGCCCGAGGCGAAGAAGCGCGTGGAAGCCGTGCGACGGTACCGTCTGGAAAGCCGGAGCGCGCCGACGCGGAAACTCGCCTCCACTCCGACGCGCTTCCACGTCGAGAACCTCCCCGAGAAGCCCTTCCTGGTCATTCCCG
>JBFLVU010000211.1:0-4386 GCA_040758175.1 Acidobacteriota bacterium
AGGAGGAACGGGCGATCCTCCAAACGGTTCCGGCCCCGGAGAAGGAGCTCCCCCGCCCTCTCCCCCATGGCCGGGCCTCCTCAGGCCCCGCCGAGCTGGGGAGCGGGGGCAGGCGCCTTGGAGGGCGTCGGGGGGGCATCGGGCGCGGGGCTCGTCTGGCCTTCGCCGGACGGGGGGACCGGGGCGGAGGCGCGGGCCGCGGGAAGCGTCTCCCCGCGGAGCAGGGCTTCGAACTCCTCCTTGTCCAGGACTTCCCGGTCCAGGAGGGCCGCGATGACGGCGCCCATGGCGTCCTTGTGGGCGTTCAGGATGCGCTCGGCCGTCTCCTTGGCCTCGATGACGATGCGCTTGACCTCCTCGTCGATCTCCCGCGCCGTGTCCGCCGAGTACTGGCCCCACGTGGGGGCGTCCCAGTAGGCCGCGATGCTGGTGCGCTCGCCCCGGTAGGCCAGGGGTCCAAGCTTCTCGCTCATGCCCCAGGCCGTGACCATCTTCCACGCCATCTCGGTGGCCTTCTCGAAGTCGTTTCCGGCGCCCGTCGTGACGGAGCCGATGAAGATCTCCTCCGCCGTGCGCCCGCCCAGCATGACGGCGATCTCGGCCTCCAGGTACTCCCGGGAGTAGTTGTACTTGTCGTCCATGGGGAGCTGTTGGGTGACGCCCAGGGCCATGCCCCGGGGTACGATGGAGACCTTGTGGATGGGGTCGGCGTTGGGGAGGTGATAAGCCACCACCGCGTGGCCCGCCTCGTGCGTGGCCACGACCTTCTTGTCGGCCTCCGAGAGGATCATGGAGCGCCGCTCGGTTCCCATGAGGACCTTGTCCTTGGCGAACTCGAAGTCCTCCATGTCCACGGCCTTGGCTCCCCGGCGGGCGGCCCGAAGGGCGGCCTCGTTGGCGAGGTTGGCCAGGTCCGCGCCCGAGAAGCCCGGGGTCCCCCGGGCCAGGATGGAGAGGACCACGTCGGGCCCCAGCTTCAGGGGGCGCACGTGCACCCCGAGGATCTCCTCGCGGCCGCGAAGGTCCGGCCTCGGCACGACGATGCGGCGGTCGAAGCGGCCGGGCCTCAGGAGGGCCTGGTCCAGCACGTCGGGACGGTTCGTGGCGGCCACGATGATGACCCCCTCGTTGGCTTCGAAGCCGTCCATTTCCACCAGGAGCTGGTTGAGGGTCTGTTCCCGCTCCTCGTGGCCGCCCATGCTGCCCACGCCCCGGTTTCGCCCCACCGCGTCGATCTCGTCGATGAAGACGATGCAAGGGGCGTTCTTCTTGGCCTGCTCGAAGAGGTCTCGGACGCGGCTGGCGCCCACGCCCACGAAGAGCTCCACGAACTCGGACCCGGAGATGGAGAAGAAGGGGACCCCGGCCTCGCCGGCGATGGCCTTGGCCAGGAGGGTCTTGCCCGTTCCCGGGGCGCCCATGAGGAGGACGCCCTTGGGGATCTTCCCGCCCAGCTTCTGAAACTTCTGGGGGTCCTTCAGGAAATCGATGATCTCGAAGAGCTCCTCCTTGACCTCCTCGATGCCCGCCACGTCCTTGAAGGTGACCTTGTTCTTGGGCTCGCTCACCATCCGGGCCTTGGACTTGCCGAAGGAGAAGGCCTTGTTCCCCCCCTGTTGCATCTGCCGCATGAAGAAGATCCAGAAGCCGATGATGAGGACCACGGGCAGGATGTAGAAGAGGGCGAAGAGGTACTGGGAGGTGTTGGGCTCGGCGGCCCGCACGTCCACCCCCTTGGCCACGAGGGCCGGCGTGTAGTTCTGCAGGTCCGGGGGGAGGTTCGTGACGTAGTTCGTGGACCCGTCCACCGGCTCCTTGAGCTCGCCGCGGACGATGGTCCCCTTCACGAGGGCGCTCTTGACCTGACCCGCCTGGACGAGGGAGTCGAAGCGGCTGAAGGGGAGTTCCGTCTCCTTGAGGGTGGCCTTCCGCAAGAGGCCGATGGAGACGGCGACGACGACGAAGATGAGGGCCCAGAGGAGGAGGTTTCTCAACTGCTGGTTCACAGGGGCTCCTTTATGCCGGACGTCCCTCGAGCCTCGGGCTATGGGGGACGGGGTTTCCGCTCCGGCGGCGCGGCATCCGGATTAGATGCAGAACAGGCGGGCCCGTGACATCATTCCGGTTCCACCCAGGTGATGTAGGGCAGGTTCCGGTAGCGCTCCTCGAAGTCGAGGCCGTAGCCCACCACGAACTTGTCCGGGACCTTGAAGCCCCGGTAATGGACGGGGACGTCGATGCGCCGGGCCTCGGGCTTGTCGAGGAGGGCGCACACCTTGAGGGAGGCCGGCGCCCGCTCCGCCTCCAGGTGTTTGAGGAGGTAGTCCAATGTGATCCCCGTGTCCACGATGTCCTCCACGATGAGCACGTGGCGCCCCGACAGGTCCATGCTGGACGTGAACAGAATGGTCGCGTGCTTTCCGTCCACCTGGCTCTTCATCTCGATGAGCGCCAGGCGCACGTCCCCCGGGATCCTCCGCATGAGGTCCGAGAGGAAGGGGATGGATCCCTTGAGGATGGCGCACAGAACGAGGGGCCGTGCCGCGTAATCCTGGACGATCTGCCGGGCGAGCTCCTCCACGCGCTGCTGGATCTGCCGCTCGGTGAACAGGATCCCCTGGGCGAGCTTCATGGCTCCCTCCTCGGGCCGATCCGGATCCTCCGCCCTTCGACCCTTCCCTCCCAACCGCCCGGCAGGGGCACCACGGCCCCAGGCCGACAGGTCCTCAGGGACCAGAGGGCCCTCAGGTGGCGCTCCGTGAGGCCCCGAAGGTCGCCGCGGACGGCGCGAACCCCCTCCCGGAGGGCGGCCAGCCCTTCGCCGTCGGTCCATTCCGCGAGGGCCGCGCATTCGTAATATAGTCCGTCCGCTTCCAAGGCCGCAACCGGCGGCCCTTTGGGCACGGACCCGCCGGAAGCCTCGGCGGCCAGCCGCGCGAGGGCGGCCAGTCGCCGGGAAAAGCCGGGAAGGGCCGCCTCCGCAACGGGGAGCACCTCCCGCCGGACGCGGTTTCGCAGGAAGCGGCGATCGGCGTTGGAGGAATCCTCAAGGTAGGGGAGCCCGCAGGCCCGAGCCGCCTCGCGAAGCTCGTCCCCCGTGAGACCGAGGGCGGGACGGACCACGCGGCCGTTCCGTTGGAGGATGCCCGCCAGCCCCTGGAGTCCGGTTCCCCGGGCGATCCGCAGGAGCACGGTCTCGGCCTGGTCGTCCAGGCTGTGGGCCGTGGCGATGAGGTCCCACGCCCCCCGTTTCCTCAGCCCCTCCAGAGAGGCGTAGCGCCCCGCCCGGGCCCAGGCCTCCACGCTCTCTCCCTGGGGCGGTCGGCCCCGGAGACGGGCGGAGGCGAAGGGCAGGCCGAGGCTCCGGGCCAGATCGCGGACGGCCCTCAGGTCCCGGTCCGCCTCGTCCCCGCGAAGGTTGTGGTGGACGTGGGCCACGCCCAGCTCCAGGTCGGGCCGGGGCCGGGCGGAGAGGAAGAGGGCCAGGAGCCCCATCGAGTCGCCTCCGCCCGAAACGGCCAGGAGGAGCCTCTCTCCGCCGGCCAGCCCGCTATCCTTCAACAACCGCCTGAATTTCTTGAGGGTAGGGTGGTGGCGGTGCAGGGACTTGAACCCCGGACACAACGGATATGAGCCGTTTGCTCTAACCAACTGAGCTACACCGCCACAATGGCGAAGTATAGGGCTGAAAGGCCCGCCGTGTCAACGCGCGCCGCCCCCGAGGACTCATTCCTGGGCCCTCGCGCGAATGCGGCCGAGACGATCCTCTGCGGCTTCCCCGCAGATGCCCCGGCGGGAGAGGACCCGCTCGGCCACGGCGGCGGCGGCCTCCGCCTCGCCCGCCACCACCTCGGTGGCTCCCGCGGCCTTCAGGGCGGGAACGTCCAGGACGTACGGCGTCCGGGCCAGGATGGACAGGGAGGGGGCCGAGGCCCGGGCGGCCCGGACGGCCCGCGCGGTGGCGTCGGGGTCGTTCAGGAGGAGGACCAGTTCGGAGGCGTCGGCCACCCGCAGGTGGTGGAGGACCTCCTCCGACGTCACGTCGCCGAAGAGGACGGGGTGGCCCTTCTTTCTGGCGTGGCGGATGTTGTCCACGTTTAAATCCGCCACCACGTGGGGGATTCCGCAGGCCTTCAAGGCCGAAGCCAGCTCCTCCCCCGCCAGCCCGAATCCAGCCACGATGACGTGGCCCTCCATCCGGTCGGGAAGGCGGGACTCCTCGGGTCCCCGCACGCCGAGAAGGCGGGTGAGGGGCCGGATGCGCCCCATGCCCGCCGCCACGTGGGGTGCAAAGGCGAGGGCGAGTGGCGTCAGGACCATGGAGAGAATCACGGCCGCCGTGAGCCGTCCTTCCAGGAGGGGGTCCAGGAGGGGCGTGCCCCGGGC
>JBFLVU010000212.1:0-4372 GCA_040758175.1 Acidobacteriota bacterium
CACCCTGGCCGCCCAGGGGATCGCACCCCTCGTGCTCCTTCAAAACCGCGACTCGATTTATATGCGGAGGCTGAAGCGCAACCAGGAACCCACCGGCTGGTTCTCCCTCGGCCGCGATCGGTTCCTTGTCAACAACACCCCACCCACGGTCAAATTGCAGACCTACCTGACCTGGCTTGAGCACGGAGGGGAGGCCCTCTGCGCCCTGTACGGCTTTTGCAGCGCGGGTGTGGACCCGGATGGCGAAGTCGAACTTGCAGATACGGTTCAAAGATACATCCGCGCCCTCCACGACCTCTTTGGTTTGCGCCACAAATCTGACGATGATTTTCAAGTCTTCACATTCAAGTCCCTTGATTTCCTAAATGATTCTTACTATCGCAAGCCCCCCGGCCTCCACCTGGCCCGGCTGGTTCGAGAAGGACACTCGGTCTATTCGCCGAAGGGCAAGACCATTTACGTACCCATGATGGATCTCAACCGCACGGTGGAAGAGGCCATGCACTATCTCATGGGGAGCGAAATGGCCACGGGGCCCTCCTTCCGTGACTTCCTCGACCGGATTCACTATTTCGCCTGCGGCTTCCTGGCTTCGAAGCTCATCAATCCCAACCGACACACGCCATCGGGGGACGAAATGCGGGACCGGCTCACCCAAATCCGGGCGTCCGCCAGTGGGAAGCAGAGAAAGAAACTCTCGCGGCAGGAGGAGGCCTTCGAGTTCGCACTCAGGTTCCTGACGGTTCGGAGGCGTTCGGGGCGTTGGGCCGAAGAGGAGATCGCTCCCGTTTTGAAGTCCGACGCCGAGACGGTCTTCGCCGTTTCCCGCCAGGTGGGCTATGCCGTGGGGGCTGCCCTATACGCGGCCTACGACCGCGGGGAGGTGTCCGGGGCAAACCTGCGCCGCTACGCCTTCCAGCAGCGGGATCCTTTCTTTCTCATGGACGGGGAGGTTTGAGCGGCTCCAGGACCAGGCGAAGGACGTAGGACTTCCCTCCGATCTCGAGGGGAACCTCCACCGGTTGGCCGATTCCCAGCCGCACGCCAGATAGGGCCGAGAGGGCCTCCTCCCGCACCGGCGATTCGGGACGGGGCGGAGGTTCGAATGCCGGAGGGTCTAGAACCTCCTCCAATTCCACCGCCTCGCCGGCCGGAGGCAGTTCGGCCCAGCCCCCGTTTGCGAGGGGGGAGGCCTCTCCCTTCTCGTCCACGAAGAGGATCTCCGCCGAGTCCTCCCGGCTCTCCGGCGGAGGAAGCGCGAGGGCAAGCGGATCCGTCGCGTCGGCTTCGGCGAGCAGTTCGGGGCTGTCCGGGAACAGCATGTCCGCCGCCGGGACGCCCTGCTGGACGTAAGACTCCATTGGCCGGGAGAATAGCCGCCTCAGGACGAGGGCGCACACCGCCTTGAAGGTATCCTCGACGCCCACGCCCTCCCTGGCCACGGCTTCAAAGAATGGACGGTTGTCCGGGTTGAGGTCCCGATCCATTTCCTCCAGCGAGAGGAGGTCCCTCAGGTCCCGCTTGTTGTACTGGAGCACGCAAGGCACCTCGGCGGGGTCCAGGCCGTGCCAGGAGAGGTGGTCCTCGAGCTGCCGCCTGGACTGGAGATTGGCCTCTGCCATACCCCGCTGGCTGTCCGCCACGAAAACGATTCCGTCCGCGCCCCGAAGGACCTTCCTCCGCGTCTCCTCGTAGAAAACCTGCCCCGGGACGGTGTAGAGCTGGAGCCGGACGCGGACCTCCTTTACCTTCCCGATCTCCAGGGGCAGGAAATCGAAGAACAGGGTCCGGTCCGCATCGCTGGGGACGCTGATAAGCCGGCCCCGGCTCCCCTCCTCCAAGTTCTCGTAGAGGTAGTTCAGATTGGAGGTCTTGCCGCTCAGGCCAGGGCCGCAGTAGACGATCTTGACCGTGAGTTCACGGAGGGAAGGATCGTAGAGCGCCATCTCACGCCCCCGGCACGGCGGTCAGCCCAGCGCTTCTTCCAGGGCCTGCTCTTCGGAGGCGTAGGCCTTGAAAACCTCGTTCAGACGAGTGAGTTCCAGCAGTTTGACGATGGTCTGGCTGGGCCTCACGAGCTTGAGGCGTTTTCCCGTGTCGGCGAAACGAGTGAGATACCCCACGAGTTCCCCGAGCCCGGTGGAGTCCATGTAGTTGATGTTCTCCATGTTGAGAACCACGCATTCCACGGAGGGCTCGCCGAGGAGTCGGGCAAGTTCTTCGCTGAGGTGCTCGGCCGATTCCCCGAGGGTGATCTCCCCGGTGATGTCGAGGATGATGACGCTGGTATCCAGCGCCTTCTTGACGATCTTCATGACCCCCCTTCCTCCCCCGGCCGGTCCAGGGCGAAAGCCCCTGTCAGCGGCTGACCGGATGTGACATCGTAACTGTACCACGATCCCTTCACCGATTGCCGGTCCCGCGCGAGGGTCCCTTCGAGGCGCCCCATCCTTCCGTACCGGGCGTCGATTCGCTCGAGGACCAGGATGTTGTTCACGAAGGTTCCCTGAACGCTTCCCGCCTGCCCGTTGTCGAAGCGGTAGTCGCCGGTCACGAGGGTACCGTTCTGCGTGAGGATCACGTCCCCTTTGATCCCCATGGGAAGCATGGAGAGGGACCAGCGGCCGTCCAGGACCTGCAAATCCTCCTGGAGTTCGGCGCGGGTCCTTTCGGCCTCCTGCCTCAGCGCCGCCATTTCGCCGTACCACGCCGCGACCTGGCGCAGCACCAGAAACCGCTCCCTCTCTGCCATTTCCCGCTTCTCGGCGTTCCGCAAAAGGGCCTGAGCCTGGTCCGCTCCACGGGAATCAGGATTCTGAAGGACTTGGGCATCGGCCGCCGTCCAGTCCTGGATCTGGGCCTCGAGCTCGGCCAAACGCGTCCAGGACTGGGTCACGGCGGTTCGCTTCTCCGCCAGGAGGGTCTCCAGCGTGATGAGGCGCGTCCGCCGGGCGTCTCTTGCCGCGTCCGCGGAAAGGACCGCCACCCAGGCGAGGAAGCCCACGAGCGCCAGGACAACCGGTGCCGTTCGTCGGTTTCTCATGTAGGGGAACTTAGCACGCCCCGCCGGGTCAGGCAAGAGCGCCGAGGCCGGGCCTTCCGTATGCTAAGGTGGAGCGGGAGGCGGAGGCCGCATGGCGAGAGACCGCGTGGTCCTGGTGGGTGTGGCGGTCCCCTCGGTTCCCTTGAACCGGGTGGAGGAACACCTCGACGAACTGGCAGACCTCGTGGACACGGCGGGCGGCACGGTCGCCCTTCGGGTCGTGCAGGACCGGGAAAACCTCGACCCGGCCACCTGCATCGGCAGGGGGAAGGTGGACGAACTGGCCCAGCGGTGCAAGGAGGACGCCCTGACCCTCGTCGTCTTCGATGACGACCTGACGCCGGCACAGGCCAGAAACCTCGAAAAGGCCTTCGGCGTCCGGGTCTCGGACAGGACGGGCGTCATCCTGGATATCTTCGCCAGACGGGCGCGCACGCGCGAGGCCATGACCCAGGTGGCGCTGGCCCAATACAACTACCTCCTTCCCCGCCTCACCCGCGCGTGGACCCACCTGTCGCGGCAGGCCGGCGGGATCGGCACGCGGGGCGTCGGCGAGACGCAGCTCGAAACGGACAGGCGCGTCATCCGGACCCGAATCCGCCACCTCAAGGGAGAACTCGAACGCATCGCCTCCCACCGTCGGACCCAGCGGCGGCGCCGCCGGCGCAGCTTGGAGGCCGCCCTGGTGGGGTACACGAACGTCGGGAAGTCCTCCCTCATGAACCGGCTGGCGGCGGCGGACGTGGCTGTGGAGGACCGGCTCTTCTCCACCCTGGACACAACGTACCGCGGCCTTCATCTCGAAGGATTCACGCAGGAGATCCTCCTCTCCGACACGGTGGGACTCGTTAGGAAGCTGCCCCATCACCTCGTGGCCTCCTTCCGCTCCACCCTAGAACAGGCCGCCCAGGCGGACCTGCTTCTCCACGTGGTGGACGTGAGCCATCCCAGCTTCGAGGAGCAAGCCCGCACGGCCCTCTCGGTCCTGGCGGACCTGGACCTCGGGGAGATCCCCACCCTGACGCTTTTCAACAAGGCCGACCGCGCTCCCCGCCCCGTCCTCGAGCGCGCGGCCTCCCTGTTTCCCGAGTCGATCCCGGTATCGGCCCTCACCGGCGAGGGAGTGGAGGAGTTGAAGGCCCGTATGGCCCGAGCCTTCACGGAGATCCTCGGAGGAATCGTCCTCCTGGTTCCTCACGAGTCCTGGCCCGGAGCGCAGGCCGCCTTGGCCACCGTGCGGATTCTTCGCACCACCTATGGAACCGAAGGGGTCCGGGTCACGGTTCAGGCCTCCGAGGAGGAGCTGAGCACCCTCCTCTCCGACCTCGG
>JBFLVU010000213.1:0-4281 GCA_040758175.1 Acidobacteriota bacterium
GACCTCCGGGGCCTCACGCCCCGCCCGGTCCCCATGGACCGGCGCCACCTCCCAAGACAAATGTGAATCGCATCCCCGCAGGCCCATGCTAACACGGGGGCCGACCCTCGGGAAGGGTATACTGGGAGCCACGGGGCGCCGGGCGCCCGGGGAGGGGGACATGCTCTACGATGCGTCCACCTGGTATCTCTCGGTCGTTCCCGCCGCCGTCGCCACGGGGGTCGGGCTTGCAGGGGGGATGAGGCTGGAGGGGGTGCGGTCCTCCATTGGGGGGGCCATCCGTACCCGGTCGGATCTGGAGGCCGTCCGTCGGGCCATCGAACTGAACATGGCCCTCGCGCTGGCGTACATCGGGCTCTGGATCGCCTCCATCGCGGTCCTGCTTTGGGCCGTGAAGTCTGGTCTCACGCCGATTCCGGGCGCGGCCGGGCACTTTCTCGTCCTGGGCCTCCTCACGCTCCCTTGCGGACTCTGGAACAAGGCGGTGGAGAAGCGCTTCCGGGCCATGCCCGTGGAGGGGAGCGACCCGTCCCTGGCCGCCACCTTCGCGCGGTGGCTCGAGGAGTGGAAGAAGCGGCCACTGGGCCTGAGCGACCCTGACGCCAGGCCCGGCGCCGGAGCCTGAAGGCCCCGAAGCGGGAGGATCCCGATGGGAGGGTGCGGTTCGCCCCTCCGCCCCGAAGATCCCCTCCCGGCGGTTGACACCCCGGGGGACGGATACCAAGATGGTGCCTCCGCCGGCGGGTGCTTCCGGAGCGGCGCGAGGAGGGGGGAACCATGACCGTCCGCATCGACGGATCGAGCCTGACCATCGAACAAGTGGTCCGCGTGGCCCGGCACGGGGAGGCGGTGGAAATCGCCCCCAGGGCCCTCGAACGCATCGGGGTCTGCCGGGCCATGGTCGAGCGCAAGATCGCCGCCCGCGAGGTCATGTACGGCGTGAACACGGGCATCGGGGAGCTTGCCAGCGTGGCCCTCACGGACGAGCAGGTGGGCCAGTTCCAGAAGTACCTGATTTACAACCACGCGGCCGGCATCGGAAAGCCGGCTCCCGTGGAGCACGTGCGAGCGGCCATGCTCAGCCGAATCAACGTCCACGCCAAGGGCTTCTCGGGGTGCCGAACCGAAATCCCGCTCACCTACGCGGCCCTCCTGAACGCTGGCATCACCCCCGTGGTCTGCGAGAAGGGGAGCGTGGGGGCATGCGGCGACCTGGCGCCCATGAGCCAGTGCGCCCTCTCCCTCATGGGGGAGGGGGAGTGCTTCTACCTCGGGATCCGAATGGCCACGAGGGAGGCCATGGAGCGGGCCAGCGTCCCCGTCCCGGGACTCAGGGCCCGGGACGGTCTCGCCGCCATCAACGGCAGCAACCTCATCACGGGCATGGCGTGCCTGGAGCTGTACGACGCCGAGCGGTGGACGGCCCAGGCGGAGATCGCCGCCGCCATGAGCCTGGAGGCGCTCCTGGCGAACTTGAGACCCTACGAAGCCCGCCTCCACGAACTTCGCGGATTCCGGGGAGCCCAGACCACGGCGTCGAACCTGCGGAGGCTTCTGGAGGGGTCGGACCTCGCCACGGGAAAAGTGAAGGTGAAGGTCCAGGACGCCTACTCCATGCGGTCCACGCCCCAGGTCGTGGGCGCTTTGAGGGACCAGCTCGCCTGGGCCCGGGGCCAGGTGGAGACGGAGCTGAACGGGGTGGCCGATAACCCCATCTTCGTGCCCGAGGAGGACAAGGTCTACACCGGCGCCAATTTCCAGGGGACGCCCGTGTCCCTCCCCCTCGACGTGTGCGGCGCCGCGGTGGCCATGGTGTGCGTCCTCTCGGAGCGCCGCCTCAACAGGCTCCTGAACCCCGCCCTCTCGGTGGGCCTGCCCGCCTTCCTCACCCGGGGCGCCGGGATGTTCTCGGGCCACATGCTGAGCCAGTACACGGCCGACATGCTCATCTCGGAACAGCGGATCCTCTCGGCCCCCTCCTACGTCCTCTCCATTCCCGCCGCGGCGGACCAGGAGGATTTCGTGTCCATGGGGATGAACGCGGTCCTCAAGACCCGTCAGATCCTCGACAACGCCGAGGGGGTCCTGGCGGTGGAGCTCATCGCCGCCGCCCAGGCCCTCGACTTCAGGGACTTCTCTTTCGGTCGGGGCACTTGCGCCGCCCACGCCGCCGTGCGGAAGGTGGTGCGCCACCTCGACGAGGACCGCCCGCTACACGTGGACCACAACGCCATGGCCGCGGCGGTGAAGGCCTGCTCGGTCCTCGACGCCGTGGAGGCCGAAGTCGGAGCCCTCGGCTCCTCGTGGCCGTCCCCCTGAGAACCGGCGGCTCCCCCGGGTCTTTCGTGATTGAGGGAAGCCCGGGAACCCGGGCGGGGTTATACTTCAGTAACCCTGAACGGGAGACCCCATGGCGAATGCCGTACTCATCACCGGCGCCTCCAGCGGCTTCGGCCTCCTGACGGCGCGCCTCTGTCACGCGAGAGGATGGAACGTCGTGCCCACGGCCCGGGACGCGGGCCGCATCCCGCCGCCGCCTTCGGACCCCGGGCGCTGGCTGCCCCTCCGCCTGGACGTGACCGACCCCTGCTCCGTCGCCGCCGCGACGGGGTCGGCCCTCGAACGCTTCGGTGCCCTCGACGCGCTCGTGAACAACGCCGGGATCGCCCATTTCTCCTCGGCGGAGGAGGCCGGGCCCGATGCCCTGAGGAGGGAGTTCGAGGTCAGCTTCTTCGGGGCCGTGGCGGTGACCCGGGAGGTGCTCCCGTCCATGAGGGCCCGCGGGGGCGGTTGCCTCGTCTTCGTCTCCTCCCAGTGGGGAAGGACGGGCGTCCCCGGCTTCTCGGGGTACTGCGCCGCCAAGTTCGCCCTCGAGGGTTGGGCCGAAGCCCTCGCCCACGAAGCGAGACCCTTCGGGGTGCGCCTCTGCATCGTGGAGCCCGGCGCCTTCGACACGGGATTCGGCGAGCGGTCCCTCTCCGTGGGGAAGGCCGTGGGAGACCCCGGGAGCCCCTACGCTGGGATGTACGCCCGCCTGCGGGAGGGCTTCGCGTCCGAGAGGAACCCGACGGGCGAGCCGGTGGCGGAAGCGATCTTTTGCGCCGTCTCGGGAGAGGGGGACAGCCGCCTCCGAATCGTGGTGGGGAAGGAGGCGGAGGCGTGGTCCCGGGCCCGCTTCGCGCCCGGGGAGGAGGAGTTCCTCTTGAGGCTGGCCCGCGAGAAGGGCTGGGATGGAGACGGAAGCCGGGAGGTGGGGCCATGAAGGAGTACCGCATCGAGAAGGACTCGCTGGGCGAGGTGAGGGTCCCCGCCGAAGCCATGTGGGGCGCGCAGACCCAGCGCGCCGTGGAGAACTTCCCCATCAGCGGGCAGGGGATTCCGAAGGGGTTGATACGCGCCTTCGGCCGGATCAAGAGGGCCTACGCGCTGGAGAACCGCGCGCGCGGCGCGTTGCCGGCGGACATTGCGGAGGCCGTCTCGAAGGCGTCCACGGAGGTGCTGGAGGGGCGTTGGGACGAGGAGTTCCCCGTGGACGTCTTCCAGACGGGATCGGGCACTTCTTCGAACATGAACGCCAACGAGGTGATCGCCAACCGGGCCATCGAGATCCTGGGCGGCGTGCGGGGCAGCAAGTCGCCCGTCCATCCCAACGACCACGTGAACATGGGTCAGTCCAGCAACGACGTCGTTCCCTCGGTCATCCACATGGCGGCGGCCGAGGCGGTCACCTCGGAGCTCCTCCCGGCCCTGGAGGCCCTCGCCCGGGCCCTGGCGGAGAAGGCGGGGGCCTTCGATCCCGTCGTCAAGATCGGACGCACCCACCTCATGGACGCCGTGCCCGTTCGGCTCGGACAGGAGTTCTCCGGTTATGCCCAGCAGGTCCGAAACGCCGCGCGGCGGGTGGAGGCGGTCCTGCCCTCGGTCTGTGAACTCGCCTTGGGCGGAACGGCCGTGGGGACGGGCCTCAACGCGCCGCCCGGCCTGGCCGGGGCCGTCGTCCTGCGGCTCGCCGAAGAGACGGGGCTTCCCCTCCGTCAGGCGCCGAACCTCTTCGAGGCCCTGGCGGCGCGGGACGCCCTCGTGGCCCTGTCGGGCGCCCTGCGCGCGGCGGCCGTGGCCCTGACCAAGGTCGCTGAGGACGTGAGGTGGCTGGGCTCCGGACCCCGGTGCGGACTCGGGGAGATCCGCCTGCCCGACCTACAGCCGGGCTCCTCCATCATGCCTGGAAAGGTGAACCCCGTCATGCCCGAGATGCTCGTCATGGTCTGCGCCCAGGTCTTC
>JBFLVU010000214.1:0-4256 GCA_040758175.1 Acidobacteriota bacterium
GACATGCCCGCGCCACGGAGGACCTGGCCGTGGACCACCAGACCTCCAACCCCGAATGCCTGAAGTGCCACGCGACGGGCGTGGGCCGGCCGGGGGGATTCCCGCGGACCGATGCGGACCTCTCGGGCGTGCAGTGCGAGGCGTGCCACGGTCCCGGCGCGGGCCATCCGCCCGGGAAGATGCCGGTCCTCGAACTGGCCGCCGCGTGCGCCCCGTGCCACGGCAAGCGCGACTCCCCCCTCTTCGACGCCGAGGCGTACTGGCAGGTCATCCGCCACGGGGGCGAGGTGAAACCGCCGCCGCGAGGCGTGGCCGCGAACCGGTGAGGGCGGCCGGGAGGGTCCGGGCCCACGCTTCGGGCTTCCCGGCGGCGCGGGAGAAGGCCCCATCCCGCCGGACGAACCGGCGTTCCCTGGACAGGAGCGCGGCCGGGCCGTAAAATGCGGCGGGATGATGCGCCGCGCGGCCTACGCCACCGTATTGATTCTCTTTGCCCTCGGCCTCGGAGGCCGGTTGCCCGGGGAGGAGCCCGCCTCCTCCGGCGCGGCGGCGGAGGAAAGGCGTTCCGCCGAACAGGTTTTCCAGGAGGTAGGCCGGCTCGTGCGCGAGCGGTCGGCGGAGGGCCCCGGTTCGGGCGCCCTCCTCAAGGCCTCCATGGACGGCATGCTCCACGCCCTGGACCCGCACTCGGCCTACTATCCCCCCGACGTCTACAAGGACCTCATGGAAGACCAGGAGGGCAAGTTCTCGGGTCTCGGCCTCCTGGTGACCAAACCCTCCGCCACTTCGCCCCTCCTCGTGGTGACTCCCATGCCCGACACGCCCGCCTCCCGGGCCGGCGTGCGCGCGGGGGACCTGATCCTCGAGGTGGACGGGGAGGCCACCGACAAGATGACGAGCCGGGAGGCGGTGCGTCGGCTCAAGGGCCCCGAGGGCACCGCCGTGACGATCAAGCTCGGGCGCGGGTCATCCGCCCCCGTCTCCCTCACCCTCAAACGGGCCCCCATCCCGAAGCACACCGTCCCCTACGCCTTCCTGATGGAGGGGGGGGTGGGCTACCTCAAGGTCAACACCTTCGGCCAGACCACGGCGGAGGAGGTGGAGACGAACCTGAAGGGCCTCCTGGCCGGAGGGATCAAGTCCCTCGTCCTGGATCTGCGGGACAACCCCGGCGGTTCGCTGAACGCGGCCGTGGAGGTGGCCTCCCTCTTCCTGGACCGGGGCCAGACCGTGGCCAGCGTGCGGGGAAGAACGGTGGGCATCGTTCGCTCCTTCCGCGCGACGCGGCGGGGGGCCTACGCCGATTTGCCGGTGGCCGTCCTCCTCAACCTGGGCTCGGCGAGCGCCTCGGAGATCGTGGCGGGGGCCCTCCAGGACCACGACCGCGCGGTGGTCGTGGGCGAACGGTCCTGGGGCAAGGGCCTCGTGCAGACCGTGAGCCCCCTCGAAAACCAGGGGGCCGTGGCCATCACGACGGGGCGCTACTTCACTCCGTCGGGCCGGCTCATCCAGCGGGACTACGGCGCCTCCTACGACGCCTACTACTTCCCCGAGCAGCAGCCCGAGGGCCGGGAGGAGTCGGCCCAGCGCGTGCAGGAGGCGCACACGGACGCGGGCCGCACCGTTTTCGGCGGGGGAGGCATCGCCCCCGACGTCCTCGTGAAGGCCCCCGACATCCCTCCCCTCGCCCTGACCCTCGAGCGGAAGCGCGCCTTCCTCGAATTCACGGCCAAGCAGGTCGAGCAGGGGAGCGCGGACCGGGCTCTCCTGGGCACGGCCCAATGGTCCGCGAAGTTCCGGGCCTACCTCGCCGAGCAGGGCCAGGCGCCCTCGGATGCCGAGTGGACAGAGAGCGAGACGTACATCCGCGCGGCCCTGGAGCGGGAGGCGCGCACCATGCTGGAGGGCCAGGCCGCCGGGTACCGGGCCATGGTCCCCCTGGACGTTCAGCTTCAGAAGGCCCTGGAGAGCCTCCGGCCCCGCGGCGCGGCGAAGGACAAGGCCGCGTAGCGCGGGCCCAGGCGGGATCCCTTGAGAGAGGACGCATGTTCGAACGGCTGAGCGAGAGGATCCAGGGGGCGGTCAAGAGCCTCCGGGGCCAAGGAAGGATCACCGAATCCAACATCCAGGAGGGCCTGCGGTCCGTCCGGCTGGCCCTGCTCGAGGCCGACGTCCACGTGTCGGTGGTGCGCGACTTCCTGGAGGGGGTGAAGGCCAAAGCGCTCGGCGAGGACGTCCTCGCGAGCCTCTCGCCCGACCAGCATTTCATCAAGATTTTGAACGAGGAAATGGTCCGCGTCCTGGGAGAAGGGGATTCCAGGCTGCACTTTTCGCCCCTCCCCCCCGGGGTCCTCATGCTCGTGGGCCTCCAGGGCTCGGGGAAGACCACCACGGCGGGAAAGCTGGCCCTCCACTTCATGAACGACGGCCACCCGGCCCTGCTCGTGCCCGCCGACGTGTACCGTCCCGCGGCCCGCCAGCAGTTGGAGACGGTGGGCCGCTCGGTGGGGGCGCCGGTCTACCAGCCGGATCCCGGGGACGGGCCCGTAGCCATCTGCAGGAAGGCCCTCGAGGAGGCCCGCAAGCGCGGGATGCACCGGCTGATCCTGGACACGGCGGGCCGCCTCGCGGTGGACGAGGCCCTCATGGCCGAACTGGGCGAGATCGTCGCCGCGGTCAAGCCCGACGAGAGCCTCTACGTGGCCGACGCCATGGCGGGCCAGAGCGCCATGGCCACCGTGAAGGCCTTCCACGAGAGGGTCCACCTCTCGGGCGTGATCCTGACCAAGGCCGACGGCGACGCCCGGGGCGGAGCGGTCCTGTCGGTCAAGGCGGTGACGGGGCTGCCCGTCAAGTTCGTGGGGTCCGGCGAGAAGTACGACGCCCTGGAGCCTTTCCATCCGGACCGCATGGCCTCCCGCGTGCTCGGCATGGGCGACGTCCTCTCCCTCATCGAGAAGGCCCAGTCCGCCGTGGACGAGCGCGAGGCCGAAGAGATGGCCCGGCGCCTGAGAAAGTCCGAGTTCACCCTCGAGGACTTCCGCGGCCAGCTCAAGCAGATGAAGAAGATGGGGCCCCTGGACCAGGTGCTCTCCATGATCCCCGGCGCGAGCGCCGCCCTGAAGGGCGTGGACCCGGGGGAGGTGGACGAGGGCCGGATCCGGCGGGCGGAGGCCATCCTCAACTCCATGACCCCCCACGAGCGCGAGCACTTCCAGGTGATCAACGGGAGCCGGAGGCGGCGCATCGCCCAGGGCTCGGGGACCACGGTGGCGGAGGTGAACCAGCTCCTGAAACAGTTCCTCACCATGAGGAAGATGATGGGACAGTTGAAGAAGGGCGGCATGAAAAACATGCGCCGGCTCCTCTCGGGAATGGGGCGCTGAGGCGCGTCCCGGGCCGCGTTGACAGGCCCCGGGGCCCATGCTAGATTGAGCTTGCCCTTCTAAGGGTTAGGGGGAAAGGGGACGCATGGCCAGGAAGCGCATTCTCATCGTCGACTACGAGCCCAAGCTCCTCAACCGGCTGCAGTCGCTGCTTCCCGACGACCGCTTCGAGGTCGCCACGGCGCAGGACGGGTTCCAGGCCCTGGAGGAGTTCGACCGCTTCCAACCCGACATGGTGTTCCTGAGGACCATGCTTCCCAAGAAGCACGGCTTCCAGGTCTGCCAGGAGATGGTGGAGCGCACCGGGTCCCGCCAGGTCCCCGTGGTCATGCACTGCAGCATCTACAAGAGCCGGAAGTACCGGAACGACGCCATGAAGATCTACGGCGCCGCCGAGTACCTCGAGGATCCCATCGAGGCGGACGTCCTGAACGAGATCATGGACCGGCTCCTTTTTAAGGCCCCGGCGCCGGCCCCGACCCAGGCGCCCTCCGCCCCTCCGCCGGCCCCGCCATCCGCCGCTCCGGCCAGGCCGGCGGCCCCGCCGCCTCCCGCGCCCAAGGCCAAGTCCGCCTTGTCCAGCGCGGACAAGAGCCTGGAGGAGACCCTTTCCGGCCTGCGCCGGGACATGAAGATCCCGAAGGCGGCCTCCATGGAGGCCACCGTTCCCCTGACCGATTCCGTGCCCCCGCCGGCCCCGCCGGTGGGCGCAGGAACGACGGGCGCCGACAAGGACGTGACCTCCGAGGAGCTCTTCGGCGAGGTGATTCAGGACGTGCTCGAGGCGTCCCCCGCGCCGGTACCGCCGAAAGCGGCCGCGCCGCCGCCTCCTCCTCCCACTCCGCCGCTGGCGCCCGAGCCGCCCAAAGC
>JBFLVU010000215.1:0-4194 GCA_040758175.1 Acidobacteriota bacterium
CCACGCCCGAAAGCTGGCGGTCTCCTCCACGAAGAGCATGACCGGGCACCTTCTGGGCGCCGCCGGATCCCTGGAGGCCGCCCTGACCATCCTGGCCATCCGGGACCAGATCGCGCCGCCCACGGTCAACCTTGAAACCCCCGACCCCGAGTGCGATCTGGACTTCGTTCCGAACGCCGCGAGACCCATGCCGATCCGATACGGCCTGTCCAACTCCTTCGGCTTCGGCGGAACCAACGCATGCCTGATCCTGTCGAAGGTCGAGGGGGCGTAGGTCGTCACGCGTCTCGGGCCAGTAATCGGCCGGTCACATGCGCGCCCGCTATCATCCGGAGCCATGATGCGTATTCTGCAGAAGGGCAGGGTCTTGTCCCTTGCATCCGGCTGGGTATCGGGTTATCTTGTTCACGTCGGGAACGTGCAAGCGAGTGTTCACTAGCATGCGGGCGGCGCGTTCCCCATGACCCCGAGCGAACCCGGATGAGGAGGTGCCGATGAACATTTTGGTCTTTGTCAAGCACGTTCCGGACACGGAGACGCGGGTGAAGGTGGCCCCCGACGGCCTCCGCCTCGACCTCAGCGAAGCGAACTGGGTCATGAGCCCGTACGACGAGTACGCGGTGGAGGAGGCCCTCAAGCTGAAGGAGAAGCTGGGGGGTGAAGTGACCGCCATCACCGCCGGGAACGAGGAGTCCGTCAAAACCCTCCGGACGGCCCTGGCCATGGGCGCCGACAAGGCGGTCCTCTGCGCCGACGGCGCCTTCGAGGGTGGAGACGCCGCGGGAACGGCCCGGGTCCTTGCGGCGGCGGCGCGGAAAATCCCCTTCGACCTCATCCTGGCGGGCAAGCACGGAGTGGGGGACGACAACCAGCAGGTGGGATCGCTGGCGGCGCAGCTCCTGGGCATCCCGGCCGTCACGGTCGTGACAGGGCTCGAAGTGAACGGTCAGGATCTGGTGTGCAAGCGGGAGATCGAGGGGGGCACCGAAGTGGTGGCCGCCACGACTCCGGCGTTGATCACCTGTCAGAAGGGATTGAACGAGCCCCGCTACCCGTCCCTCAAGGGCATCATGGCGGCCAAGAAGAAGGAGGTCGCCACGTGGAAGGCGGCCGACCTGGGGCTCGATCCGGGATCGGTGGGGGCGGCCGGCGCGGCCTTCGAGGTGCGCAAGCTGGAACTGCCTCCTCCGCGGCCCGCCGGAAAGGTCCTGTCCGGGGAGCTTCCGGACCAAGTGAAGGAACTCGTACGGCTCCTCCGCGAGGAAGCCAAGGCCATCTGACGAGGGGAGGTGTGCGATGAAGGTACTCATTTTCGCGGAACAGCGCGGCGGAAAGGTCAAGAAGGCCTCCCTCGAAGCCCTATCGGCGGGCCGGCAACTGGCCGACGCCACCTCGGGCAGCGTGGCGGCCGTGATCCTGGGTCTGGGGATCGGCGGCCAGGCGCCGGGACTGGCAAAGTTCGGCGCCGACGCCGTTTACGTCGGCGACGACGCCATCTTTGAAAAATACAGCGCCGACGTGTACGGACTCGGCGTGGGCAAGGCCGCCCAGGTGTTCGGCGCCGACGTCCTGCTCTTCGCGGCGTCGGCCATGGGCAAGGATCTGGCGCCTCGTGTCGCGGCCCGCCTGGACATCGGCCTGCTCTCGGACGTCACCTCCTTTACCATGGACGGGGCGATCCCCGTGTTTACCCGCCCCATCTATTCGGGCAAGGCCTTCTCCACGGTCGCCCCGAAGGCCGGCAAGCCGTTCGCGGTGAGCCTTCGCCCCAACGTGTTCCCTGCCGTCGAGAAGGCTGGGTCGGGGCAGGTCGTGCCCCTCGAGCACGGCGCGTCGGCGTCCGACGTGAAGGCCGTCGTGAAGGAGATCCTCACGGCGGAGGGCGGACTCCTCGACGTGGCCGAGGCCAACGTCATCGTTTCGGGCGGCCGTGGCATGAAAGGGCCCGAGAACTTCAAGATCCTGGAAGACCTGGCGAAGGAGGTCGGGGGTGCCGTGGGCGCCAGCCGGGCCGCCGTGGATTCGGGCTGGATCGGCCACTCCCACCAGGTGGGACAGACCGGCAAGGTCGTGAGCCCCGCCCTCTACTTCGCCTTCGGCATCTCTGGAGCGATCCAGCACCTCGCCGGGATGTCCAGCTCCAAGGTGATCGTGGCGGTGAACAAGGATCCGGAAGCGCCCATCTTCAAGGTGGCCACCTACGGGATCGTGGGCGACCTCTTTGAGGTCGTGCCTCTCCTGACCCAGGCCGTCAAGGACCTCAAGGCCAAGGGGTGAGAGGGACCGCCCAGCGGAAGAGCGACGCGGGAGCCGCCTTCGGGCGGCTCCTCGCTTTTTCAGAGATGGGAGGAAGAGCCTGAGGGTCCTTTTGCCGGCGAGCGGCGAACGCGGGAGAGGAAGGAGAAGTTGCCGTCGGAGGGCAGGGCCACCCCCTCCACGTCCCCCTGCGCCACGCAGACCGAATCCGGGTGCCACAGCGGGGCGGCGGGCGCCTCCCGCGCCAGGATCTCCTGAGCCTTGACGTACAGCGGGCGGCGAAGGAGAGGGTTCATCTCCTTCGACCCGGCGGCGAGAAGCCCGTCCAGCTCCGGGTTCGTGTATCGCCCCCGATTGAAGCCCGCCGGGGGGACGGCCCAGGAGGCGTACCGCAGGCGCAGACCGTCGGGGTCCGTCACCCCCACCCACGTGAGGCCGAAGGCGTCGAAGTCGCCGCGCTTTACATCCCCGTAGAAAGTCCCCCACTCCAGCCACTGGGTCTCGCACAGGACGCCCAGGTCGCCCAGGTTCTCGGCGATGACCGAGGCGATCTGCCGGGAAATCTTGTTGTCCGATGTCTTGTAGGTCATTCGAAACCGGACGCCGTCGCGCCCCCGTGGGAATCCCGCCCGATCGAGGAGCGCTTCGGCGGCGGCGGCGTCCCTGCCCGGCGGAGGGAGAGGCGCACTCGCCCAGTGCTCCGGCGGGAGCAGCCCCGCCGCCTCCCTCGCGTATCCCCTCAAGACGTGCCGGATGATGGAGGGACGGTCCAGAGAAAGGGAGAGTGCCCGGCGGACCTCCGCGCGGTCCAGGGGAGGCCTGGTGCAGTTGAATCCCACGTACGCGAAGTTCGCCCCCGGAGTTCTCCAGACACGGTACCCGAGTGCCACGAAACGGGCCAGTGCATCGGGAGGAAGGTCGTTGACCACGAGGTCCACGGTGCCGCGCCGCATCTCCAGGGAGCGGACCACGGGATCGGGCACCACCTTGAAGGCCAGGGTGGGAGAGGATGGCGGAGGCGAAGCGTAGGGATTGGCCTCAAAAAGGAGCCACTGGCCGTGGTCCCAGGATCGGAGCCGGTAGGGTCCACAGCCCACGGGGACAAAGCCCTCCGCGTCCGCCCCCTCGGGAAGGATCCCCACGTTCAACGCCGAGAGGAGGGCCGCGCGGGGTTCCTTCAGGCTCAGAACGAGCGTAAGGTCGTCCTGGGCCTCCGCCGATTCGATGCAGTCCAGGTCGCCCTTCCGGAAAGAGGGTGGTTCGTCCCGGAGGATGCTCCGGATCGTGTACGCCGCGTCACGCGCGCGAACGGGACGTCCGTCGGAGAAGCGGACTCCCGCCCGAAGAACGATGCGTAGGCGTCGCGGACCCTCGTAGGACCAGGTCTCGGCGAGGTCGGCCCGGGGGGAAAAGTCGGTTCCCACGGCGAACAGCCCTCGATAGAGGAGGCGAAAGGCCCTGTCCGCGGCCACGTCCGAACCGATCCGCGGATCGAGGCTCGAGGGTTCCTGTTCCACGGCCACGATGAGATCCGCCTTCCGGGGCGGGGGACCGCAGGCCAGGGCGCCCGGAAGCAGCGAGAGCACGAGGAGAACCGCGCGGAAGAGGGGGGGGCTAAACCCGCCGGGAATGGGTCTTCGCGCGACCTCGGAAGGGGCCAAGGGGCGGTCCGAGGCGGGGATCATCTCCCCGGGAAAAAGCCGCCGCCCGGGGTAATGGAGCCGAGAACCACGGGGCGGGAAGCCCCGGTGGCGGACGGAAGGTTCCCGGGGCGGCCCAAAAGGGTTTCGTGGGCCAGGTAGGCCATGAGGACCGCCTCCTTGGCGGAGCCGGGGATGACGTAATCGTCGGCGCGGCTCACCATGATCCGGGGAAGGGCGGCTTCCAAACCCTTCAGGAGAATAGGATTTTTTGCGCCCCCGCCGGAAACGATCATCA
>JBFLVU010000216.1:0-4176 GCA_040758175.1 Acidobacteriota bacterium
CCGATCCCCTGCCAGAGGAGGTCGAGGGCGCGGGTGTTCCAGAACTTGGCTTGGATGAAGGATCGGCCCAATTCCACTGCCTCGGGAAGAATCTCCTGGAGCGCGTCCGAGAATCCGAAGAGCCCAGCCGTGTAAAGGCCCTCGAGTCCATGACGCGACAGGATCTCCCGGCAGAATCCAAGGCGGTAGGCGCCGACGATGTCCAGGGCCCCTTCGTCCCAGAGGAGAAGGTGGCGGTAATGGGAGTCGAAACGGTCCACGTCGATTCGTCGGCCGGTCCCCTCTCCTACCTTGCGGAAGGTCAGTTCGCGAAGGCGACCGATCTCCTTCATGAGGGCCGAGTCGGGCCGGGCGTCCGCGAGAAGGATGCGCCGCCCGTCGGACGTGACGCCCAGATCCTCGGAGCGCCGGATCTCTCGGAGCAGGTCCTGGCGCCGGACGGGATGGGCGATGGCCTGTTCGGTTCGGTAAGGCCCCTTGCGGCCCTTTCCAAGGGCGTGAACGTGGCGGCGCAGGAGACGGGTCTCGTCCTTGGTCTTCAGTGCTCCGGCGGCGAAGGCGCGTCCGGGGATCGTCTCCCCCACGCGCAAGTGAATCGTCTTGCCTCTTTTGGCGAACATTTCGCGGGGAAGGAGAAGGAGGGAGGCGCCGCGATGGATCGCGGACACCACGTAGAAGACCGCGGAGTTCCGCCCTTCCACCCATACGGGAAGGACGGAGCAGTTGAAGCGGTTGGCGAGCCGCACCGCCCCCGTCCGCCACGCGGCGTCCCGAACGCCCTTCCACGTAAACCGGGAGACCTCGCCGGCCGGGAAAAGGACCACGGCCTCCTCCCTCGCCAGGGCCTCCCCGATGGCCGCGGCGGAGGACCTGGACTGGCGCCCCGAGAAGGCGTCCACGGCAAGGAAGTAGGGGCTCAAACCTCGGAGGGACAGCAGCCACTCGTTCACCACGACCTTCACGTCGGGTCTGACTTGGAGGAGGGCCTTGAGAAGGGCCAAGCCGTCCAGCGCGCCGAGGGGATGATTGGCCACCACCAGGAGGCGTCCCTCGCTGGGGATGCGCTCCTTGTCCCGGAAGGAGACGGCGCAGGATACCTCCAGGTACTCCAGAACGGAGTCGAGGAGAACTTCTCCGCGCTCTCCCTCATGATCTTCGAGGAATGCGCCGATCCGCTCCAGATTCGCCGCTCGCTCCACGCCCGAGGCGATCCACCGCTTCAGGGAACGGGGAAGCCGGGTCCAGGAGGCCGGCCCCCTCTGCTCGAAAAGGTTGGACACGTCCAAAGGCTTCATCGGGTCTCCGGAGCCTCTCGGGCTCTCCACCCGGGATGGGGACCCCAGTCCCCGCCGTCCCGGGTGCCAGACTGGCCCGGAGGCATCTCGTGCGTATGTCTTCCGGTTTTCGGTTTGGAGAGAGAGGCGTTGAGCGGTGGGATCGCGGAGAAGCAGGTTTTTTTATGGGTGCGGGATCCAGGCGGAAACGGCGAGCAGGTAAACGACCCCGACGACCGTTGTCACAACGGTGATGAGGACCCCGTACCGCAGGTACTCGCGGAATCCGATGGGATGGAGGCCCTTGGAGAGTTCCGCCACGATGAGGTTCGCCATGGAGCCCACGAGCGTGAGGTTCCCCGCGAAGGTGGACGTGAGGGCCAGCAAATACCAATGAAGCCGGGCGTCCGGGAGGGAACCGACCCAGCCCCCCGCCGCCATGACGAAGGGCGCGTTGGAAAAGAGATTGCTACCCGCCACCGAGAGAAGGGCGAAGGCGGTGGCCCCCAGGGGGTTCGAGGATCGGGGAAGCCATTCCCGGGCGGCGGTGAGGCATCCGGCGTGGCTTACTCCTTCGATGACGACGAAAAGGGCGGCGAAGAAGACGAGGAGGGACCAGTCGAGCCGGGCGAACAGGGGTGCGGGCGAGAATCGGTTGAGCAGGATCGCCAGGGCCGCTCCCGCCACCGCCGCCGAGGCGAGATCGGCACCGAGGAGCCAGGCGGCCACCACTCCCGCGAGGGCGGCCAATGTCTTGACGAGCATGGGCCTGCGGACTCGATGGGGGAAATGGGCGGGGGCGACGGCCTGAGCGGGAGCCAGCCGCGAGCGGAACACGGCCAGGAGCAAAGCGTGGTTCAACGCGAGGCACAGAACCGCCACCGGCGCCATGACCGAAAGGAATTCCCGGTAGGGGATTCCCGACGCCGTCCCCACGAGCATGTTCTGTGGATTGCCGGCCAGGGTGGCCGCTGAGCCTATGTTGGCGCTCGTGGCCAGGGCGAGGAGGTAGGGGAGCGGGTCCAGCCTCAAGGCGATCACGAGGGTCACCAAAATGGGCGTCATGACCAGGCAGACCGTATCGTTCAGCAGGAAGGCAGAGGAAATCCCCGATACCCAGACGACGGCACCCAGGAGTGTTCCGGGAGAGGAGGATCGGCGGAGCGTCGCGGCGGCGAGGGCACCGAAGAAGCCCGCCTCCTCCAGATACACGGACAGGACCATCATGCCGAAGAGAAGTCCCAACGTCGGGAGATCCACCGCGGCGAAGGCCTCCTCGGGCGAAAGAACCCCGAAGAGAACCATGGACACGGCTCCGAGGAGCGCCCCCGCCGGTCGGCCGATGTGCAGGAGGCGGAACCGCCGCGCGGCGATCAGAAAGTAGGTCCCCAGAAAGACGGCGAGGGCCGTGGCCATACATCCTCCTTCCTCACCATTGTGCCACGCCAGCCCAGAGGGGGTGACGAAAGCGGGGGCGTAGCGTATCTTGGTCGAGAGGCTCGGAGGTGTGCCACTGGGTTGGGCCATTTCCAAGAAGGGGGCGAGCGGCGCGCCGAAGGCACCAACGACTCGGCGTCCAAACGCGGACCTCGGTCCGAAATGTCTCGAGAGAACGAGGAGTTCACGTGCAAAGAAAGACTCAACCTGGAATAGGAGAGTGCCCATGAAGCGAAATCTCGTAATTCGCGTGGCGATCCTGACGGCCCTGTGTGTCGCATGCTTTGGAACTGTGGCCTGGGCACAGCAAAAGGACACGAAGGGGTGCGAAGATCACCCCCTTTTCAGCCGGATGCCGACCTACTGGATCCACCACTGCGACGAGCGGGAGTTCGACGCCCACGAGTTCGTGGTGGGGATGGACAAGGGGAAAACCGTCACCGAGCATGTGGAGGGCCACCTGTGGAAGGTCTTTTATTACCCCCAGGCCACGGCCAAGACACGTCCCAGCGAATTGCAGATCCTCCGCAATTTCGAAAACGCGGTGAGGAGCATCGGCGGAACCGTCGTGTGGACCGGAAAGAGCAGGGCGACCTTCAAGGTCCTCAAGTCCGGCAAGGAGTTCTGGGTGGATCTGACGACCGAATTTACGGGCAAGCACGGCTTCACCATCGTTGAAAAGGAAGCCATGGCCCAGATCATCCAGGCCAACGCCGATGTGTTCCGGAACGACCTCCGGTCCACTGGCCACGCCGCGGTGTACGGGATCCTGTTCGACACGGACAGCGCGGCGATCAAGCCCGAGTCCAACGGCACCATCGCGGAAATCGCCACGCTCTTAAAGGCCGATCCGGGCCTGAAGATCTTCGTGGTGGGCCATACGGACAACACGGGTGGGGTGGACCACAACCTTCAGCTCTCCCATTCCCGCGCGCAATCGGTGAAGCAGGCCCTGGTGAAGGACCACGGCATCGCGGCGGAGAGGATGAAGGCCTTCGGATGCGGGCCCTTCGCCCCCGTGGCCCCGAACATCGCCGAGGACGGCCGCGCCAAGAATCGCCGGGTGGAACTCGTGGCCCAATAAGCCGGACCCGGGGTCTGCGAACAGGCGCCCGAACCGACCACGGCCTCCGTATCCCCGGAGGAGGACCGTCAGGCGGTTCCTTCAAGTTCGGTGCCCTCGTTGGCGCCGAGTCAACTCACATCGAAGCGACATTGATTCGCCCGTGCTGGCGCTCTTCTGAAACCCCTTGAAGCCCTGTGCCGTACACGTTCCCAGGCCGCGGGGAACTCTGTCGAGGGGGTGCGACCAAGAACGAAAGAGTGCCGGTTGCTCGATCGGCCGAAAGGCTGGCAGTCGGTGGATTCGTCTTGGCGGTTAAGGGCCCCCGGAAGGGAGCGGGTTCATGAAGTGGATCGAGCGCTTGGCTCCGTGGATTCTGTGTTCGGCTTTCTGGGGGCAGGG
>JBFLVU010000217.1:0-4117 GCA_040758175.1 Acidobacteriota bacterium
GAGGCCCCGTCCCGTCAGGCGCCCGTCCAGGCTGTAGCTGAGGATCGCCCCGAAGAGCGCGCCGCGGATCACGTGCCGGAGGTTCACGATTCCCGCCACGGCCCCCTCGGGATCCGCTCTTTGGAGGAGGACGAGGCGGAGGGCCGTTCCCGACCGGGACTCCCTCCGGGCGTTTCGGAGTTCCGCCTTCCAGAAGGGGAGGGTGAAGTAGGCCTCGGCGCGCTCGGGCTCCCAGGGGGCGAGGTGCTCCCGGTTTTCGACGACGTAAGCGAGGACGCGCCTCGCGTCCTTCGGGCCGGGCACCCGCAGGAGGAGGCGCGCCGTCTCGAGGACGGGAAGGGGGCGGCCCCACATCCTCAGTCCCCGGAGGCGAAGGCCAAGACGTGGCCGTCGGGATCGAGGCAGTACCCGGCGCGGTGGCCCCAGTCCCTGGCCTTCACCGGATCGAGCAGGCGGGCGCCGGCCTCCACGGCCCGGTCCAGACAGGCCGCCGGATCCTCCACCCGGAGGTACAGCTCGGCCCGGGGCGCTCCCCCGGCGGCGGCCGGATCCTGAATTCGATCACCCAGGAGCCGCCGGATTCCCGCTTCGGGCATGAGCCCCAGGACGACGCCCCGGCCCAGGTCGAACTCCGTCATGCCGGGGACGTCCAGCGAAGGTTCTACGGCGAGGGCCTTTCGATAGAAGTCCGCCGACCGCGCCTGGTCCGCCACGTACAGGATGAGGTGAACGCCGCGGTACGGCTCTCGGGGGCTCACGGCCTCAGGACCCGGTCCGCCGTCCGCAGGGCCTCCACCGCCTCCCCCATGGTGCCGGGGACGCCCACCCGGAGTCGGTCCTCCGCCCCGTAGTGGTCCAGGCAGGTGAGGCAGGCCGTCACCACGGCCCCCTTGGCTTCCATTTCCCGCAGGGTCTCCAGGGTCTCGGCCCCCTCCAGGGCGAGAAAGATGCCCCGGTTCAGCAGGAGGATCCGCTCCACCTTCTCCCCGGACTCGGCGAGCTTCCCCAGGAAATTGCGCAGGAGGAGCCTGCCGAGAGGCTCGTCCCCGTCTCCGATCCGGTCCGAGGTGATGTACAGAACGCTCAAGGGGCCTCCTTTCCCGTGACGGAGCCCACGGCCTCGGATACACTGGGCCCGGTCCGCACGGGACCGAATGTAGCAGACCCATACCGAGGGGGAAAGAGACATGACCCTGCGAGCTGCCGCCGTTCTCTCCTTATTCTGCCTTGCCGCCGCGGCCCAGACCGCCACGGCGCCCCCAGTCGCGCCCGATCTCTCCTCGGGTTGGAAGGCCCTCGCCGAAGGTGACGCCGACGCCGCCATCGAAGCCGCCCGGTCGGCCCTGAAAGCGTCTCCGGGCCACCCTGAGGCCCTGGCCCTCTGGGGCCGCTCCGCCCTGTCCTCCGGGGACCTGCAGACGGGGACGGGCGCCCTTCGCATGCTGGCGGGCAAGCGCGGCACGATGGAAGACCTCCGTTTGCTGGCCCTGGCCTGCGCCATGGCCGGGCGGTGGGCTGAGGCGCGGGCGGCCCTGGATCGGGCCGAGAAGGCCTCGGGAGCCACCGCCGACGGCCTGTACGCCCTTGCCTGGATGACCGACGAGGCTCCCCGGCGGGCGGCTCTCCTGCGCCGCGTGGAGACGGAGTTCCCCGCCGAGGCGAAGGGCGCTTCGACGGAGGCGGCCTACTGGGAATCCAGGGGGTCACAGATTCTGAACCGGCTCCCTTCGCCTCCGCCGGCGGGCGGGGCGGAGGTCACCCTCAAGACCCTCTACGACCTCGAGTGGGCCGTGGCCAAGACGGCGTCGGGAGAGGAGCTCTGGCTCCTCGTGGACTCCGCCTGCCCCCGCACGGTCCTCTCCCGGGAGACGGCGGAGCGGCTGGGCCTGGAACCTTTGGCGGCCTCCCGGCCCCTGCCAGGCGCCTACGCCTCGTCCCCCGCACAGGCCTACGCGACCCTGGACCGGCTGGACCTGGGACCCCTCTCCGTGGAAAACGTGGTGGCGGTCGTGGTGGACGACGCGCCCGGTCTGCTTCGGTTCCGGGAGGGGCGCACGGTCCTCAAAGGGATTCTCGGGATGGACCTCCTGAGGGGGTGCAAGGTGCGCTTCGACCGCCAGAAGAACCTCTTGAGGCTCCTTCCGGCCTCGGCCCCCTCGGAGAGCCTCCTCGACGGGGACCCTTCTGCCTGGGCTTCGTACCCAGCCTACGACGTCCATGGACAGGTCTTCGTGCCCACCGCCTTGGGCGCGAAGACAAAGATCCTGGGGCTCCTGTCCACGGGGTGCACGTACGTCCTCGCCACGGAGGCGGCCCTGCCCGGAACGGGCCTGCAGGCCAGTTCAAAGAACGCTTTCAGCCTGGCCCCCTCTTCCTTCTTTTCCATGCCCGACCGCGCGTCGGGCACCCAGTTCGCCGCCATGGACCGTGTGCGCCACGGCTCCCTTGGGTGGTTGGAGGAGTGCTTGTCACCCGTGGGCAACGTGCGGACGGTTCCCAAGGATGCGAAGGTGGGCTTCGGACCGGCCGTGGGGATCCTGGCGGACCTCCCCCTCTACCCAGCGCCGCTGGGGGCCGAGGTCCCCGCCTCCACCGTCGTGGGCAAGAAACTCACGGACTTCTACGCCGTCGCGCTGGACCTTCCCGGCGGGAAGCTGTACCTGAAACGGGTCCTCTTCGCGAACTAGGAGGGCGGCGAAAGCCTCAAGGGGCTTCCTCCCCTATCTCCATCTCGTCCAGGAGGGCCACGGCCCGGCGCAAGTGGGGAATCACGATGGAGCCGCCCACCACGAGGGCCACGTGGAAGGCCTCCATCAGTTCGGCCCTCGAGCACCCCTCCTCCCGGCACCGGATCACGTGGTAGGCGATGCAGTCGTCGCACCGCAGGACCATGGAGGCCGTCAGCCCCATGAGCTCCTTCGTCCTGGAAGGCAGGGCCCCATCGGCGTAGGCCTGGGTGTCCAGCGCGAAGAACCGCTGGATCCCCTTGTGGCCCTCGCCGAGGATGCGGGCGTTCATCTTCTCCCGGAATTCCCGGAACTCCCTCAGGCGGCTCATGGCTTCCTCCCCGTCTCCAGGATCTCCACGTCGTATCCGTCCGGGTCGCACACGAACAGGTACTTGGAGCCCACCTCCGGCCGGGAGGGCCAGACCTCCCAGCCGCGACGCTTGACCTCCGCCTCGACGGCCCCCAGGTCCGGCGCGCCGAAGGCCAGGTGGCCGTACTGGTCCCCCAGCGTGTAGTCGGGCCCGTCGTGGTTGAAGGTCAGTTCCACGAAATAGCGCTCGTCCTCGTCCGACAGGAAGACGAGGGTCGCCTCGTCGCCGATGGCCTTGCGGCGCACCTCGTGGAGGCCGATGAAGCCGCAGTAGAACTCCAGGCTCTTCTCCAGGTCCCGGACCCGGATCATGGTGTGCAGCATCTTCACGGCGGACCTCCAGGGGCGCCAGGATGTCACGGAGGATCTGCCCGCACAAGGCCCCCCGGTGGTCTGAACGCCTGCGTCCCAGGTCCGCCTCGCGCCTGCTCGCCCCGTGCTACACTCGCGGTTCGGAGGCCGGTCGGGTGAGGGTTTCTCTGGCGGGGGTCAGGAGGAGGTACGGGGAGCGAGAGGTCCTCAAGGGCGTGGACTGGCAGATCCACGACGGAGAGCGCTGGGCCCTCGTGGGGCCCAACGGCTCGGGGAAGACGACCCTCCTGAAGATCCTCGCGGCGAAGGAAGACCACGACGACGGCGAGGTGGCCCGCGCTCGGGACCTCCGCATCGCCACGGTGCCCCAGGACGACTTGGCGGCCGTGACCGTCTCCGCCCGCCAGTACCTCCTCAGGGCCTTCTCGGACGTGATCTCGCGGGAGCGCGAACTCCAGGCCCTCCACGGGCGGATGGCCGAGGGGGACGCCTCCCAGGAAACCCTCGACTCCGCCGCCCATCTCCAGGAGTGGCTCCACCACCACGGGGGCTACACCTACGAGACGGACCTGGAGCGCACGCTCCTGGGCCTGGGCTTTTCTCTCGAGGACGCGGACCGCCCGTGCCGCTCCTTCTCGGGCGGGGAGCAGATGCGCCTCAAGCTGGGGCGCGCCCTCCTGGACCCCGCCAACCTCCTCCTCCTGGAC
>JBFLVU010000218.1:0-4116 GCA_040758175.1 Acidobacteriota bacterium
GAGGAAGAGGGGGTCCCCCACCTTCAGCGCGAAGAGCCGGGGCGTCAGGGCTCCCGACCTCACGAGGGCGATGTAGAACTCCAGGTAGGCCTGCTCCACCGACGAGGAGGCGATGGAGTAGGCGCGCCGGATGACCTTCTCCGGGTCGGGCGCCGGATCCTCCGCATCCGCACCGGCCGCCCGGGGGGCGTCTCCCCTCAGTCCCACCACCGTGTACTGGCCCGCCTTGAAGGCCGGCAGGCTCCATCCCTTGGGCACGGCCCTGAGGATCATGAGACCCGGCGCCACCTCCACCCTCTGAGCCACCACCGCGTTGTACTCGAAATCCGCCATGCGCTCCCCCTGGAGCCCAGGAGTATGCCAGAGCCCCCGCGGCGATTCAAACGCGGGACGCCGCCATCCGCCTGCGGCGGACGGCGATCCGGCTCGGGGGCCCGCACAGATTCTCCAGACGAGCCGGAAAGGGGAACGATTCCGAGAACCCGTGCGGAAGGTCGTTGCCGTGAGCGACGGCCCTCACCTGCCCAGGGACTTGGGGTGCCTCCGAGCCCGGCCCTGGAAGGCCGCAAAAGCCCCGAGTGCGGGTCGGGGCCCCGGAGGGCCATGCGGGGGTTCGCCCGGCCCGGCCTGCCAATCGCAGGTGACGACCCCTGGCCCTCCCCGTCCAGGAGACGGCGCCTGTCCCCCGCACCCCCGAAAACCGGCCGAAGCCACCCGCGCTTCAAACGCAGACTTCGGGAAAGAGCAGGGGGCGGACGTCTGAGTCGAAGGAGGGGTCCTTCGAGAGATCCATGAGGCGCAAGGGGCCCGGCTCGTTCTCCTTGAGCGTGCTGGTCCCCGCGTCGTAGCACCGGGGGATCCCCCAGACGCCCGGGTAGGCCCCGCCCGCGTGGTTGTGGCCGAAGAGCAGGGCATCCAGGGGACCGTTTTCCTTGAGCACCCGGGCGAGCCCCAACGCGTCCTTCAGCTCATGGAGGGGGCCCATGGGGTCGAAGGGGTGGTGGTGGAGGTAGACCACCCGATGCCGCGCCGACCGCACCTCGGGCCTGCGGAGGACCTCCTCCAGCCGCTCCAGTTGGGCCCTGCCCAGTTCCCCGTTGGCCCAGAGGGCGTCGTACCAGTGCAGTTCCGCCGCCATCGATTCGAGGCCCACGAAGACGGCCTCCCCCACGAAATACACCCTGGGGAAGCCCTCCGGCCCCTCGGGGTAGAAGAACCGCCCGAAGGCCGCCTGGCTCTCCGGCGTGGCCTTCAGCGCGTCCCCGTAATCGTGGTTGCCCGGAGCCACCAAGACGGTAAAGCCCACCGACCGCAGGCGCTCCAACCCCGCCTTGGCCTCCCGGAGGAGCGCCTCCTCCGTGGCCCTCTCCACCAGGTCTCCCGTCAGTACGACCACCGGCCCGCCCAGCGCCTCCCGCGCCCGCGCCAGCCTCTCCGTCAGGTCCCGCCACCGGGCCCCGCACTCCCCATACCCCACATGCAAGTCGCTCAGATGCAAAACCCTCATGGGGTCAAAAACCCTCATGGGGTCAGGTCTTGTATTGCCACATTTTTCATTCCGCGTCCCCCTTCACGATGCGGCTGACGGTGGCGTAGTGCAGACCCACGAACCGGCCGATCTCCGACAGCGTGTACTGGTGCTCGTTGTAGGCTTCGCGGATCTTGGCGTTCCGCCCCTCCTTGTCCCCCTCCCTCTCCCCGCCGAAGAGCGTAGCCAAACTGGGCCTGGCCGCATGGCGTTGCCGGCGCGGGTGCTCCCGTTGGCTGCCCTTTTCGCTCAGCATGGGCGCGATGCGCTTTGCATAGGCCTCGGTCCCCAAGATCAACCCGCCCAAAGCCTGGGGAGGGCTTGCCTTCCCCTTCTTCCCCTGGGCCACGAAACGCGCGTACCTCCTTTGCGCCTCCGGCCTCCTGCCCCCGAAGCGCGACAGGATCCACCCCACCGACAGGAAGCCCGGGGCCTGCTCCAGGCCCGCCGTGGCCCGGTAACTGCTCCAGGGCCAGTCCTCGGGGGCGGCCACACGCATGCCGCGCGCCCGGACGGGGTTGAGGACGACGTAGCGGCAGAGCTCCAGCAGGTGGCTCTCCTTCTCCACCACCACCGCCTTGAAGCGCCCCTGGAATACATGCCCCGGCCGGCGATGGCGCCGGTTGAAGGCCTGCGTGTACTCGCCGTTTAGCGATCGCATCCCCCGCGAGAGGTTCGCCTCGGGCGTTTCGACCAGAAGGTGGTAGTGATTGCCCATCAGGCAGTACGCGTGGCAGATCCACCTTCGCAGGGACACCGCGCGCTGAAGGATTTCAAGGAACCGCTCCCGGTCGGCGTCGTCCCGGAAGATCGCCCCGCGCCCGTCTCCCCGTGACGTAACGTGGTAAACGGCGCCAGGAAACTCAAGCCGCAAAGGTCTCGCCATGGCCCCTCCGTTTCCGGCCCGCCCTGTCCGTCGCCAGAGAAGTCGTTCAGCCGTACAGCGCAGCCCAGGTCAAGCTATCATGGCTTATGCGGCAATACAAGACTTGACCCCGGCCTTGCGATCGTCTGGCTCTGCGGCTGCGCCGTGATCGTGGGAGCCGCGCAGGCCGTGGCCCTATTCGCGGTAGTCGGCCATTTTCCTCTTGGAACCCTCCCTTAACTCATATTCGCCAGGCCATCCTACTAGCTGAGGGAAGTACCCTAAAGGCGGTCGCGGCGTGAGATACCAGTCCCATGTGTGGATGTGGTCTTCTATGAGACTAAGCATATACTCACCATGATCAATAATCACGGTCGGATCGGGTTCGGGTGGAAAGGGACGGATTTTGATCAAAAGGACTTTGCCGCCCTCCTGCAGCGCCGGTTGAAAGCTGGTCCCTAAACTGAAGAAATACAGATCCCAGCGCTTGTTAAAGGTCCTTAAGGTGAGGATCCCTGGCTGGTATGAAACGCGGTAGCCCCGCTTCTTCATAGCCTCCAGGTTCCACTCGATAAGCGTCAGGTGGGGCCCCTTCTTTTCGAACGCAGAGATGCTGTCCATGATGTCGGTGGCCACGCGCTCTGCCCGCACCCGGGCTTTCTCGTACTCCGCGTCATTGGATGGGTCCAGCTTCTTGCGGCAAGCGCAACAACCAAGACAGAGCCATGCGCCCAACACCCAGATCCCAAGGACTCCCAGGCTGAATCGGACCCCACGCGCCTTCATGGTATGTACTCCCAGTATTGTCCGTGCGAATCCAATACCCCTTGACTCGGGTTGAAGCCCCCCATCCACTGCAGGAGCTTTTCGCAAGCTCCCGCATCCGCCGGTCCCGGCCCCTCCGGGACATGAAAGCGCCCATTAACGGGACGTCTTACATAATCTTTGTCGTACTTGAATGCCCCCATACCTCCCCAGTTGAGATTGTCCGGCGGATGCACATGCAATAGGTGGGTCCAGGTCCACTCGAGATAGGAGTACTTCCCACCCGCTTTTACCGCCTCCATCATGGAAAAGTTGCGATCCAGAACCCTTACTGTCTCGTCGTCCGCCGTGTAAAAGAAGGCGGTCAGAGTGCTGTTCACAGAAAAGACGCTGACCGCAAGCTCGCCCCGCAGGCGGATGGCTTCCCGCTGGAGATAGGAGCCGATATCCGCGTCAAACGTGCCCCGTTCCCAGTCGTCGCCTAATGACGACTTGCCAGCCGTGACGGTCCACGTCGGCGGCGCCAACTCGATATGCGGCACAACGCTCCCGGGTACCCTCCGTACATCATCGATGATCGCCCAATCGATCACGCCCTTGGGATTGTCATCGAAGGGGTGACCGCCGAGGTTGAGCCCCCCGCCGAGGCCGTTGTTCTGGAGCACGCCGCTCCCGGACATCTTGTAGCCCCACGCCTGCCCCACCATGTGCCCGGTGGGGTCGGTGAAGTTGACGGGACTGCCGAGGGCGTAGGCGTACAGGTTCCAGGACTGGGGGGTCGTGAGGTCGCCGGGCACGTTGTCAGGCTTCATGAACCGCCCCAGGTTCGCCGCGTGGTAGCGGTAGTGCATGTAGTCCAGGCCGCTCGCCGCGTCCCGCTCGTGGCCCGTGTACTGGTGCGTGTTGCCGGCGGAGTTCGTGGCGGGGCGGATCTCCACCCCGTACGGCTCGTAGTCCT
>JBFLVU010000219.1:0-4104 GCA_040758175.1 Acidobacteriota bacterium
GGCGAGGTCCGCGTGGTCTTCTGGGTCGTCCTCTTTGCGTGGTCCGGCCTCGGCGCGGCCTTTGGGCCGGTGATCCTGCTCTCCCTGTGGACCCGGTCCGTCACCCGCTGGGGAGCCGTGGCGGGGGTGGCCACGGGATTCCTCGTCACCGTCCTGTGGAAGGTCGGTGGGCTGTCGGACCGGATCGTCTACGAACTGGTGCCGGCCTTCCTCCTGGCGGGACTGGCCACCCTCTCGGCGAGCGCGTTGGAACGGCGCCTGGGGAGGAGCGCCTGAAGCCGCGGGTGCGCAGGCGTCTGCTCTCCTCCAGGGACCCGTGGTAGACTTCCGCCGAGGAGCGCCCATGTTCTGGCTGGCGTACACGGTGGACGGGGAGACGAGGCGGCTCCTTCTCGCCAAGGAGCGCGTCTCCCTCGGCCGCATGCCGGACAGCGACCTTGTGGTCCCCGACCACACCGTTTCCCGCCGTCACGCGGACCTCGTGCGGACCGCGGAAGGCTGGAAGATCGTGGACCTCGGGTCCCGCAACGGCACCCGCGTCAACGACAACCCCGTACACGAGAGCCCCCTGTCCCCCGGGGACACGGTCCACCTCGGGTCGTTCCCCCTCCGGTTCGAGGAGGACCTCCGGGACCGGGTCCAGATCACGCCGTCGGAGGAGGACGGACTCGTCACCGAAGGAACGATCATCAAGCCCGTGGAGGAGATCCAGAGCGCCCTGGGCCTCGCGGAGCTGGAGAAGCCCGCCGCGGCGCCGGCCCTCCAAGACGTCCAACGTCTGTCCCGGGTCAGCCGGATCCTCTCCGTCCTCTCCGAGGTCTCCCGAACGCTCCTCTCCGCCGATGACGTGGAGGGGGTCCTCGAGAAGATCCTCGACGTGGTCTTCGAGTACCTCCCCGCGCAGCAGGCCGTGATCCTCCTGGTGGACCCGAAGACGGGCGCCCTCGAATCCCGCGCCGTGCGCCAGACGGGGAAAGGCACGGGCCCCATCCGGATCAGTTCGAGCATCACCCAGAAGTCGCGGGAGGACGGGGTGGCCATCCTCTGCCACGACGCCCAGGTGGACCCGCGCTTCAAGGCCGGGGAGAGCATCCGCTTCCTGGGGATCCGCTCGGCCCTGTGCGTGCCGCTGAAGCTTAAGGACAAGGTCCTCGGCATCATTTACGCGGACACGCCCCTCAAGACCAAGGCCTTCGGGGACTTCGACCTGGACCTCCTCTCCGCCCTCTCGGGCTACGCGGCCATGGGCATCCGCCAGGCCGAGCTGCGCGCCGCCGTGGAGGCCGAACGCCGCGCCAAGGCCCGCCTGGAGCGCTACCACTCGCCCTCGGTGGTTCGGCGCATCATCAGCGCCGGCGAGGCGGCCGAAGGCATCGCCCTGGACGTCCGCGAGGTGACCGGCACGGTCCTTTTCGCCGATCTCGTGGGCTTCACCTCCATGACGGAGAACATGGCCCCCGGAGACGTGGCGCACATGCTCAACGCGTGCTTCTCCCGCATGACGGATGTGATCTTCGGCCACGAGGGGACCCTGGACAAGTTCATCGGCGACTGCGTGATGGCCATCTTCGGCGCGCCCATCCCGACCCAGGACCATGCGGTGCGCGCGGTCCAATGCGCGCTGGACATGCGCTGGGCGCTGGAGAAGCTGAACCGCGAGCAGCCCGACAAGCCGCCCCTCGTCTTCCGGTTCGGGATCAACTCCGGGCCCCTGGTGGCCGGGGACATCGGCAGCGTTCGCCGGATGGAGTTCACCGTACTCGGGGCCACGGTCAACGCCGCCTCCCGCATCGAAACGTCCATCGCCCGGCCCGGCCAGATCCTCGTCGGCGAGGCCACCTACCACTTTGCCAAGGACGAATTCATCTTTGAGAAGGTCGGGGACATGGAGGTCAAAGGACTCTCCAAGCCGCTGGCCGTCTACGAGGTCAAGGGCCAGATCGAGGAAGACTTCGAGAGCAGGTCCTGATCAGGGTTCCTTCCCCTCCGGCCTTCCCATCGGCACCTAGCAGGCGGCTGAGAAACCCCTTGTGGGTCGCGTTGCCGGCGCCACGGCCCCGAATGCCAGGCGTCGAGATGCCGTCGACGGTCCCTGCATGTTCCTCCTCGCCGCTCCTTGCCGGCCAGCCCAGGGCGCTCCCGTCGCGCCAGAGTTCCTCCCCGGGCAGACCCCTCCCCCCCAAGCCTCTTGCGCGCGGCTCGCAAGGGTATTTCAGCCGCCTGCTAGAGCTCCCGTCTCTTCCTTCTCCTCTCCCGAAGCACCTCCACCACCCCGGGAATCCAGGAGACGATGATCACCGTGAGGATGATGAGGTGCAGGTATCGGTCCACGCCCGGAATGCGCCCCATGAAGTACCCGGCCGTCGTCATGCTGAGGATCCAGCCGATTCCCCCGAAGATGTTGAAGGAGAGGAAACGGCGGTAGTCCATTCGCCCCACGCCGGCGACGACGGGAGCGAAGGTGCGGATGATGGGGACGAAGCGGGCGAGGACGATGGTCTTGCCTCCGTACTTCTCGTAGAAGTGTTGGGCTTTGACGAGGTGGTCGGGATTGAAGAGGAGGGATTTCGGCCGCTTGAAGATCAGGGGCCCCGTTCGGTATCCGATGGAGTAGCCGGTGGAGTCGCCCACGATGGCGGCGAGGGAGAGGAGCCAGAAGAGGGTCCAGAGGTCCAGGTAGCCCTGGCCGGCCATGATTCCCGCGGTCACGAGGAGGGAGTCGCCCGGGAGGAAGAAACCCACGAGCAGTCCGGTCTCGGAAAAGATGATCCCGAAGAGGACGGGGTAGCTCCCCCAGGCGATGAGGGCCTTGAGCTTCTCGGGATCGTGCAGGGCGGCGAGCCACTCCATCCGGAACCTCCTCCGCGCGGGAGGTCCCGCCGGTAAGGCAGGATGGCGGAAACGCGGCCTGAAGTCAAAGCCCGGGATGACGGGAAGCGGGAACCCCGGTCCCCCTCAGGAAGTCGGGACGGGGGGACGAGGGGGATAAGAAGGATCGAAGACAGCGGGACGAGGGCGCCCGCCCCACGGATCTCGCTTGTCGCCATTGTATTAAAATCCGAAATCCCAATTTCCAAATCTCAAATGCCCTTTCTTCGTCTCCCGTTTCACTCTTGTGACCTTTCTGGGCACCCCGGAAAGAACAGGGTGACGGCGAGAACCGGGCGCGCCCAGAACCGAATACCGGCTCCGCTTGGAAAGGATGGTGGCAGATGAGCTTCAGGAAACTCTTCCCGGTAACGCTGGCACTCCTGCTTACGGCCACGATGGCCTTCGGGGCGACAAAGAAGAAGGCCGACTACAAACTCTCCACGCTCCGCACCGTTACGGGCACGGTCACCTCCGTGTCCATGGAGGCGGGGATCCAATACCCGGGCTTCGCCCTCGACTCCAACGAAGGAGCCCTGACCGTCCACCTCGGTCCGTACTGGTACCTCGTCTCCGAGAACTTTGCCGTGGCCGCGGGCGATTCCGTGACGGCACGGGTGACGTCGTGCCCGAGGACGGCGGTCGCCACCGACGTGACGGCCTTCGCGGTGACGGTGGACACAACGGGCGTCTCCATCCTCCTGCGCGACGAGGCCACGGGGCTTCCCCTCTGGATGAACGGCCAGGGCGGCCAGGGCGGCGGCCAGGGCGGCGGGAACGGCGGACCGCGCAACGGGCATCGCAACGGAGGCGGAATCTACAATTCCTGCACGCTGGACCCGGCCACGGCGGTGGACATCGAGGGCGTCGTGACGGACTACGCCTTCGGTCTCGGCACCCACAGCAACACGCTCACGGTGGATGCGGCCGGAACCCTTTACTCCTTCGGCCTCGGGCCCTACTGGTTCATGGTGCAGAACGGCTTCACGGTGCAGGTCGGGGACCAAGTGCGGGCCCATATCGCCCTTTGTTCCGACCACTACGCGGCCTTCACGGTGGAGAACGTGACCACCGGGGCCACCTTGGTCCTGAGGGACGCCGACGGCGTGCCCCTTTGGATCGACTGATTCCGGCAATCCCTCTCTACCTCGGCCCGGGCCACCGCCCGGGCCGTTTTTTTTTCAGCCAGTTCGGAGAATCCGTGCAGGCCGGCGAGCCGCCCCCCCATCCGCCGCG
>JBFLVU010000220.1:0-4101 GCA_040758175.1 Acidobacteriota bacterium
TCCTTGGAACTACCCGGTCTTCGGCCAGGACGCCTTCCGCACGGGCACGGGGGTTCACGCCTCCGCCCTCCTTAAGGCCCGCCAGATGGGGGACGCCTGCCTCGAGGACCTCATGTACTCCGCCGTCCCCGCCTCCTGGGTGGGCCGCCGGCAAACCATCGAAGTGGGCCCCATGTCGGGCGACGCCAACATCGTGGCCTGGCTTCAGGACCACCGGGAGGAGGTCAACCAGGAGCGGGTGGCGGCCATCCGCCGGCTCGCCAAGGAATCGGACACGATGCTCTCGGACGACGACATCTTCGACCTTCTCCAGCGCCTCGAAGAGCCATGACGCCGCGACGGACGAAGAAGGAGTGGGAGTCCTTCCTGGAGGAGCTCAAGGTGGGCCTCTCCAAGATGGGCATCGACTTCCGGGAGACGACCCGCATTCGGAGCGCGGGGGCCCTGTGCAGGGTGAGGGGACGGCAGGTGCTCATCGTCAACCGGACGCTGGATGCGGAAGAGAAGGCGGAACTGGTGCGGAAGGAGATTCGCGGCGTGGACCTGGAAGGGCTCTTTCTGAAGCCCGAGGTGAGGGAGTTCCTTGGCGGGTGAAACCCTGACGGCCATCCACATCGGGGACCTTCGGGCCGAGGCGGGAGCCGCGACCCTCGCCGTGTACGGGCTCGGGTCCTGCGTGGCCCTGGTGCTCTACGACCCGAAGGCGAAGATCGGCGGACTCGCCCACGTTCTCCTCCCCGGCCCGCGGCCGCCCCAGGACCTCCTGTCGGATCTTCCCGCCAAGTACGCCACCGAGGCCCTGGGTGCCCTCGTCGGGCGCATCGAGGCCCTCGGGGGGAGGCCGAAATCTCTCCGGGCGGCCCTGGTGGGGGGTGCGCGGCTCTTCCAAGCCGAGGAGGACGTGGACAGCAACATCGGCCCCAGGAACGCTTCGGCCGCCCGCCAGGGCCTCCAGGAGGCCGCCATTCCCATCGCCGCCGAGGAGGTGGGCGGCACCCAGGGCCGCACCGTGTACTTCCACCTTCCCGAACTCCGCCTGGAGGTGAAGACCCTCCGCGGAGGCCGCGTCGAGATCCCCCTGGCCCCATGAAACGGACGGCGGGCGATCCATCGCCCACGACGGTCGCCGTCCGCGGCGCGGAGTCCTTTCCCTGGGAGGCCGCCGTCGGGAGCCTCCTGGCCTGGTATGGGGAGCGCGCGCGGGACCTTCCCTGGCGGCGCGACCGGGATCCCTACCGCGTCTGGATCAGCGAGGTCATGCTCCAGCAGACCCGCGTCTCGACGGCCGGACCCTACTTCGAGCGGTTTCTCCAGCGCTTTCCCACCCTGGAACGGCTGGCCGATGCGGGCTCCGACGAGGTCCTGAAGGCCTGGGAGGGGCTGGGATACTACGCACGGGCGAGGCGCCTTCCGGAGGCCGCCCAGGCGATCCGCGCGGCGGGCGGTTTTCCACGGGCCGCGGCGGACTTGCTGGGCCTTCCGGGATTCGGTCCCTACACGGCGGGCGCCGTGGCCTCCATCGCCTTCGGACTCCCCGAACCGGTCCTGGACGGAAACGTCCGCAGGGTCTGGTGCCGCCTGTTCGCCCTGGGCGAGCCCGACGGACCGCCCCTCCGGCGGAAGCTCTGGGGCCTCTCGCGGCTCGCCGTCCGGGCCGGTCCTCCGGGCGACGTGAACCAGTCCCTCATGGAGCTGGGCGCCACGGTCTGCACGCCGCGGCGTCCGGCCTGCTCCGCCTGCCCGCTCCGGGGGGAGTGCGCCGCCGCCCGCGAGGGGCGCCCCGAATCTTATCCCGCGCCGCGGGCGAGGAAGGTCCTTCCCGAGTGGACCGTGGCGGTGGCCCTGCTGTGGACGGCGGACCGCTTCCTCGTGGCCAAGCGGCGGCCCGAGGGCCTGTTGGGAGGCCTCTGGGAACTGCCCGGAGGGAAGGTGGAACCCGGCGAAAGCCCCGAAAGGGCCGTCGTGAGAGAGATCGAGGAGGAGCTGGGCACCGGGGCCGAGGTGGTGGCGGCGCTTCCCGCCGTGCGCCACGCCTACAGCCACTTCAAGGTGGTCCTTCACCCCTTCGACTGCCGGCTGGCGCGCGGAGCCCCCGAGCCCAAGTCCGAGCGCCCCCTCCGGTGGATCCTTCCCGAGGAGCGGGGGCTCCTCGCCTTCCCGGCCGCCACGAACCGGATCTTCGCACGGCGCTTCGCCGGGCCGGGCCTGCGCGCGGCCGAAGGGCCCGCCGGGTTCGGGGAGGGGGAGGGAACGTGAGCCCGCGAGGGGACGGGCCCGGCGTCTTTTCGGCCTCCCGCCCGAAGGCGTAGACTCTCCCGTGGAGGGCCCCGTCCCGTGAAGCCGCTGACGCTCGATGCGCCGTCCAAGAACGCCGCCCTCGGGGCGAGCCCCCTTCTCCAGGGCCTCGCCGGTCAGGACCTGGACTGCCTGGCCCGCATCTCCGTCGCCCGGCGGTATGACTCGGGCGAGATGCTCTTCCTGGCGGGAGACGAAGCCGCGGGGTTCTTCCTGGTCCTGGACGGGCAGGTGAAGGTGAGCCGGTTCGGGTCCGACGGCCGGGAGCAGGTGATCCACCTCCTGGGCCCGGGACAGCCCTGCGGCGAGGTCCCGGTCTTCGAGGGGGGGGCCTTTCCGGCGACGGCCACCGCCCTCGGCCGAGTGGACTGCCTTTTCCTGTCGAGGGCCGCGTTCCTCGAACTCGCCGCCCGGCGCCCCCAGATCCTCCTCGGCATGCTGGCCATCCTGTCGCGCCGCCTCCGGGCCCTGGTGGACCTCGTGGACGACCTCTCCCTCAAGGAGGTCACCGCCCGCCTGGCCAGGCACCTTCTGGACCTCCAGCGGGAAGCGGGCGTCGATCGCGTCGAACTGGAAACCGCCAAGGGCACCCTCGCGAGCCGGCTGGGCATGAGCCCCGAAACCCTCAGCCGGACCCTCGGCAAGCTCCAGCGCCAGAGGCTCATCTCCGTGGACGGCCGCACCGTGCGGATCCTGGACCGCGGAGGGCTGGAGGGCCTGTGACGGGACCCGCGCCGGCTTGACCTGAATCAAGGCGCTCGAAGCGCCTCCGCCCTATCCTTTCCCCCCGGAAGGAGAACGGCCCATGGCGCTTCGCAAAGTGGTTCACATCGACGAGGAAAAGTGCGACGGGTGCGGCGACTGCGTGCCATCCTGCGCGGAGGGGGCGATCCGCGTGGTGGACGGGAAGGCGCGGCTCGTGGCGGACGTCCTGTGCGACGGCCTGGGCGCCTGCCTGGGAGAGTGCCCCCGTGGGGCCATTACCGTGGAGGAGCGAGAGGCGGAGGCCTTCGACGAAAAGGCCGTGGCGGCCCACCTGGGCCGAAGGGACCCCGGCCCCACGGCTCCGCCCGCGGCGCCCCTTCCCCTCCATCCCCTCCCGGTCCACGCGGGGGGAGGGGGATGTCCCGGTTCCCGCGCCCTCTCCTTCGGAGGGCCCTCCCCGTCGGCGGCCGAAGCTCCGTCCGGTCCCGCTCCGTCGGCCCTCCGGCAGTGGCCCGTCCAGCTCCACCTCGTTTCCCCTGGGGCCCCGTACTTCCGGGAGGCCGACGTGCTCCTCGCGGCGGACTGCACGGCCTTCGCCATGGGAGACTTTCACTCGCGATGGCTGGCCGGGAAGGCGCTCGCGGTGGCCTGCCCCAAGCTCGACCACGGCCAGGAGATCTACCTGAAGAAGCTCGTCTCGCTCATCGACGAGGCGCGCATCAACACCCTCACCGTGCTCGTCATGGAGGTTCCCTGTTGCGGCGGGCTTCTGCACCTCGCCTCCGAGGCCCTGAGGCTGGCCCGGCGCAAGGTCCCCGTCAAGCGCGTCGTGGTGGGCCTGCGGGGTGATATCCTCGAACAGGATTGGATGTGACGGACGGGCGGGAGTGATCGGGCGATGCGGGCGCCGGCGGACGTGGCGAAGAAAACGAGGGCGGCGGGCTTGACGGAGGGCGCGCAGGAGGAAGGGACGATCGAGGCGGCGGAGGCGGGCTCGGGCGGATGGGCCGGGCGCGCGGCCCTCGTCCCCGCCGTTCTGTCCGCCTGGCTCGTGGGCGCCCACTTTCTCCGGACGGGCGGGCTGGGGATCGCGGCGGCGTG
>JBFLVU010000221.1:0-4083 GCA_040758175.1 Acidobacteriota bacterium
CTTTGCAGTGGTGGGCACCTCCACGCCTGCGGCGACCTCGGCCACGATGAGGACGGACGGGGGGGGGCGGGAGGAGGTCCTTGGCGGGCCCTCGCCAGCCTATCAGATCCGACGAACAGGAGGACCCCATGAGTGTGAATAAGGGCGGAGGCGGTCCCGGAGGCACGTGCCTCTGTTTGAAGTGCGGGGCGAGAGTCCCTCACCGGCCTGGAACGCCGTGCTTGGAAACCAAGTGTCCGAGTTGCGGAAGGGCCATGGTGCGGGAGGGCTCCGAGCACCACCGTCGGTTTCTGGAAACAACGGCCTCCCGGTTCGGTTCGGAAGGAGGGCCGCAGGAATGAAGGCCTGCCGGGGAGGCCAGGGGCGCAATGCCGCCCGAGCGGGACGCGGGCCGGGCCCAGGAGGTGATCCTCGGGGTGGGCTTTCTGCATCGAGGAGTCCCGAGCCGGAGGAAGACATCCAGGTCATTGCCTTCCGTCCCATTGGCGTGATTCGAAGCAGCCATGAGGATCCCGAAACAACGCCCATCCAGCCGGTCTTCGCGGAAGGCTGCGCGGGGCGGGCGGAGATCCTCCCCCAGTACGCGGAGGGCCTGTGCGACCTGGAGGGCTTCTCCCATGTGTACCTGCTCTACCACCTCCACCGGGCGGGTCCCGTCCGCATGAAAACCAAACCCTACCTGGAGGACTCGGAGCGCGGGGTCTTTGCCACGCGCGCCCCGTGCCGGCCGAACCCCATCGGCCTGAGCCTTGTGAGGCTCTTGGGGCGAGAGGGCCGGGTCCTCCATCTGGAGGGCCTCGACATCCTGGACGGAACGCCCCTCCTGGACATCAAGCCCTACTCCGGGCGCTTCGATCGGGTCGAGGCCAGCCGGGACGGTTGGCAGGAGGCCCTGGAGGGCGGAGAGGTCCTCCGGAGAGGTCGGCGACAAGGGGGTGGCGGCCGGGGGCCCGGCAGGGCCGGGGAATGAGGCTCGCACCGAGGCGATCCGGCTTGGGCGGCGGTTCCGGTTCCGGGCGATAATGGCCTCGGGAGGTCAGCCGTGCGCGCCATGATGCTGGACCGGATCGCACCCCTCACGTCGGATGCCGAGCCGCTCCGATTCGCTCAGGTGCCCACGCCGGATCCGGGACCGGGAGAGGTCCTCCTTCGCGTGGCGGTCTGCGGGGTCTGCCACACGGAACTCGACGAAATCGAGGGCCGGACGCCGCCTCCCCGGCTCCCGGTCATCCCCGGCCACCAAGTGGTGGGCCGGATCGAAGCGGCGGGGCCGGGCGCCGGCCGGTTTCGCATCGGGGACCGGGTGGGCGTGGCGTGGATCTACTGGGCGTGCGGAGGGTGCCCCGAGTGCCGGGGCGGAGACGAGAACCTGTGCGCCGGGTTCCGCGCCACGGGAAGGGACGCCGACGGAGGTTACGCCGAGTTCATGGCCGTGCCCGAGGCCTTCGCCCACCTTCTGCCCGGAGCCCTCACCGACGAGGCGGCGGCGCCCCTCCTCTGCGCGGGGGCCGTGGGGTTCCGGTCCCTCCGGCTCGCGGGGCTCCGGGACGGGGAGGCCCTCGGCCTCACGGGCTTCGGGGCCTCGGGGCACCTCGTCCTGGACATGGCCCGGGCCCTCTATCCGCGGAGCCCCGTCTACGTCTGGGCCCGGAGCCCGGGGGAAAGGGATTTCGCGAGGGAGCGAGGGGCGGCCTGGGCCGGGGACACCACCGAAGCCCCGCCCGAACCGTGCCGCGCCGTCATCGACACGACGCCCGTCTGGAGGCCCGTCGTGGAAGCCCTGAAGCATCTCCTGCCCGGAGGCCGTTTGGTCATCAACGCCATCCGCAAGGAAGACCACGACCGTCAGGCCCTTCTCGCGCTGGACTACGCCCGGCACCTGTGGATGGAGCGGGAGGTCAAGAGCGTGGCCAACGTGACGCGGAAGGACGTGGAGGACTTCCTCGCCCTCGCCGCGAAGGCGGGGATCCGCCCCGAAGTGGAGACCTACCCCTTGGAGGGGGCCAACGAGGCCCTGGGGGAACTCAAGGCACGGAAGATCCGGGGCGCCAAAGTCCTTCGAATCTCCACCCCAGGCTGAATGGCCCGGGGCCGCAGGCCGACGGAGAAGGGGCCGGGGCGGCTCCGTCTCCTCGCTCCCCTGCCTCGCCAGTTTCGGGGGAGGAGGCGCCCGCTTCCCCGAAATATCCTTCCCATCGGGAGGTTGAACCCAATACAGGGAGGTGCGGTATGTGGAGAGCGGTGGGAGCGGTAGTCGCCGGCTACGTGGTGATCGCCCTGTTCGTCATGGTCGGCTTCACGGTGGCGTGGCTGGTCCTCGGCCCCGGCTTCGCCTTCGAGGCGGGAACCACGAAGGTGACGGCGGGATGGCTCCTGATGGCCACCCCAGTGAACCTCGCGGCGGCCCTGCTGGGCGGATGGACGGCGGGCGCCATCGCGCGTGACGGCCGGGGGGCCGCGGTGAAGGTTCTGGCGGGCATCGTCCTGGGACTGGGCCTGATCCTGGCCATCCTCCACCTTGGGGCGGAGCCCGCCGTCCCACCCGCCGACCTGGACCTGTCCACCTTCCAGGCGGCGAGTTACGCCATCCAGCCCAAGTGGTTCGACTTCTTCGTGGCCCTCTTGGGCGGTGCGGGAGTCCTGGTGGGCGGCTGTCTGAAGAGCCGGGCTTCCTGATCCGGCCGCCGCCTCCTTGAAGGTCCCCTCGGAGGGCCCTACCTTTCCACCGGAAGGTCCATAAGGAGGGGCGAGATGGACGGCAAGCGGCTCTATTTTCTGATCACGGCGGTCCTGCTCGGGCTCGTGGCCCTGGCCCACCTCCTGCGGGTGGTCTACGGCCTGGAGGTTCGGGTGGGGCAGGGGAGCTTTCCCCAGTGGCTTTCGGCCGCGGGATTCGTAGGCGCCGGCTTCCTGTCGGCGTGGGGCTTCGTCCTGGGCTGCAAAAGGACCTGACCCCTATCTCCCTTCGGGAACCGCGATCCTCCCGTCGGGCCTGTGATCGGATCTTTACGTCCCTGGAGGGTCCATTCACCTTCGCTCCTATTGGCAGAAGTGCCTCCCCCGAGAGCATCTGGTAACATGCGGCCTTCAGGACCGGCGCGGAAGCCGCCCCGGGCCCGAAGCCGAAGGGAGGCACGTTTGGCGCCCGCATGGGGCTGGAGCGAATCGGGGGGCGTGACGTCGTGGTGGGGTCAGGCGCGGCTCCTCAATTACCGGCTCAAGGTCTTCGTTTTCGCCGTGGACGACCTGCTGGTGGATGCGGGATCCTGGAGCCTCCGCCGTCCCTTCTGGTCCTTCTTCGGCGAGCGCATGCCCCGCCGCGTCGCCCTCACCCACTTGCACGAGGACCACTGCGGAAACGCCGCCGCCCTCGCCGAGCGTGGCGCCGCGATTCTCGCCCCCGCCTCCGGGCTGGCCCAGGCCTCCGTCGAGCCCCGCCTCCCGCTGTACCGGCGCCTCATCTGGGGTCGCCGCCCGGCTTTTCCGGCCCTCCCCCTTCCCGGCCTTTTGGAGACCGAGCGGCACGCCTTCAACGTCCTGCTCGGGCCGGGGCACACGGCGGATCACGTCCTCTTTCACGAGGCCTCCCGCGGATGGCTCTTCACGGGAGACTTCTTCCTCACCGCCACACCGCGCGTCATCTTTCAGGACGAGGACCTTCGCGTCACGCTGGAAACCCTCGATAGGCTCTCGGCCCTGGATTTCGGCACGCTCTTCGACACCCACCAGGGTCCCCTGGAAAACGGGCCGGCCCTCCTGAGGCGCAAGCGGGACTACCTGCTGGACCTGGAAGGGCGCGTGTCCGACCTGCGCGTCCAGGGCCTTTCGGACGAGGCCATCGACCGCCGCCTCTTTCCGGGAAAGCCCCTCATCACCCACGTCTCCCGGGGTGAATGGTCTTCCCTCCACATGGTGCGGACGCTGGGGGAGCATGGAAGTAAGTGAGTAAGTGAGTAAGTGAATAGGGGAGTAGGGGAGGAGGGGACTAGGGGGCGAGGCCCGGCGAGGAACGGAGGGTGACGGGACAGGCCACTCGGCGGCCCTCCCCCGCGTCCAAGAGCCCGGGGGCCTCCCGGCGGCAGG
>JBFLVU010000222.1:0-4037 GCA_040758175.1 Acidobacteriota bacterium
AACTCCCCGCTCGGCGAGGGCGGCGCGAGCGGAATCCCGGAGGTCCAATCGTGCGAAGGGGGGGCGGAAGGAAATCTCCCGGCCCTGGTAGTCCACCGCCTCGGTCCCCCTCACCTTGAGGACGACGCTGTGCAGCATGGCCTCCGTGAGGTCCATCAGGTCCTCGGCGGAGGCGTACGCCTGGTAGAACTCCATCATGGTGAACTCGGGATTGTGGGTCGTGTCGATCCCTTCGTTCCGGAAGTTCCGGTTGATCTCGAAGACGCGGGGCATGCCTCCCACCACGAGACGCTTCAGGTACAGCTCGGGAGCGATGCGGAGGTACAGGTCGCAGTCGAGGGCGTTGTGGTGGGTCACGAACGGGCGCGCGGCCGCGCCGCCGGCGATGGGGTGGAGCATGGGCGTCTCCACCTCCTCGAAGCCCCGATCGGCCATGAAGGCCCGGAGGGCCTGGACCATCCGGGCCCGGGCCAGGAAGCGGGGCAGGCTGTCGGAGTTCATCATGAGATCCAGGTGGCGCTGGCGGTACCGGAGCTCCACGTCCTGAAGACCGTGCCACTTTTCGGGCAAGGGCCTCAGGCATTTCTGCAGGGGCACCAGTCGCTCCACGAGAACGGTGAGTTCGCCCGTCCGGGTCCGGAAGAGGGGTCCTTCCACCCCCAACCAGTCGCCGACGTCCAGGAGGGAAAGGTGGGCGAAGACGGCCTCGAGGCGCTGGCGCTCGAAGAGGACCTGGAGCCGAGTCGCGCCCTCCTGCAGGTGGCCGAAGGCCAGCTTGCCCATCTTACGGAGCGCGACGAGGCGGCCCGCGACCCGGACATGGGGGGGGCTTTCGGAAAGGGCCTCGGCGCTGTGGTCCCCGAAGCGGGCAAGGATCTCCTCAAGGGAGTGGGTCGCATCGAAGCGGAAGGGGAGGGCTTGCGGGAAAGCCTCCCTCCACTGGGCGAGCTTGGCGCGGCGCTGGGCGATGAGTTCGTCTTCCAAGGGGGCTCCCGTTCCGGAAAGCCTTGATTATAGGCGGGAAAGCTTCATGGGGTCAATCCTCAAGGGGGCATGTTTCGGAGGAAGAAAAAAGGCCTTCCCGAACGAAAAGGGGCGCGCCAAACTGGCGCGCCCCTTTGGCACGGTTCGGGAAGGGCTCAGCCGGCCCGGAAGTAGAAGTAGATCCCGCCCCCTCGCCCGTCGATGACGTAGAGACTCACCGGATCTCCGGGCCTCACCTCCGCCGCGGCCGCCCGGTAGTCCTTGACGCTGGACACGGTCCGTCCGTTCACCTCGGAGACGACCATTCCCTCGCGAAGCCCCTTTGTGTACGCGTTGGATTTCGGGTCCACCGCCGTGATCACGACACCCTCCGCCTCCTGGGGGAGCCGGTACATGGAACGGTTCTGGGGCGTGAGGTTCTGGACCGTGATTCCCAGGGCATCCTGGCTCTCCTTCTCCTGGCCGGGGGCGGCGGACTCCTCTTCACCCTCCAGGCCTTTCGCGCGGTCGCCAAGGGTGACCTTGAGCGTCTTGCGCGCGCCCTCGCGCAGCACCTCCAAGTTCACGGTCCGGCCCGGCGGGAACGCGGCGATCTTGTGCGGGAGCTGCCGGCTGTCCTTGATGTCCGAGCCTTCCACGCCCACGATGATGTCGCCCTTCTTGAGGCCGCCCTTGGCCGCCGGGGTGTTTTCGTCCACGCTTTGGACGAGGGCGCCGCCCTTCAGCTCCTGTTTGTAGGTCTTCTGGTAGTAATCCCGCACGTCCTGGTCCACCGGTCCGACGCGCACCCCGAGGTAGCCGCGCTCCACCTTGCCCTTGGTCTTGAGCTGGTCGAGTTGGGCCTTGACGAGATTGATGGGGATGGCGAAACCGATCCCCTCCACGGCGCGGCCGCGGAAGTCGCTCCTCGTGATGGCGGTGTTGATCCCCACGGCCTCCCCGCGGATGTTCACGAGGGGGCCGCCGGAGTTGCCGAAGTTGATGGCGGCGTCGGTCTGGAGGAAGTCGTCGAGGGAGCTTGAGGAAATCCGGCGGCCCTTGGCGGAGATCACGCCCACCGTGACGGTGTGGCTGTACATCAGCGGGTTGCCCACGGCCATGACCCAGTCCCCCGGCCGAACCGCGTTCGAGTCCCCCAAGGGCAGCGTGGGAAGGCCGGAGGCCTCGATCTTCAAGAGGGCGACGTCCGTCTCCTTATCCTGGCCCACGACCTTGGCATCGTAGTTCATGGTCTCATCCAGCGTGACCCTCACCTTGCTGGCCCCTTCGACCACGTGGTTGTTCGTCAAGATGTACCCGTCCGGGCTGATGATGAACCCGCTGCCCCCCGCCTCTTCCACGGGCGGAGTGCCCCGTGGAATGGGAGGGTGGGGGCGGCCGAAGAAGAATTCGAAGGGATTTCCGAAGGGGTCCTGGGGATCGTCCGGGTCCTCCGAGGAGGACGGTCCCTTGCCGTCCTGAACGCTCAAGGCGGTGATCCCCACGACGGCGGGATTGACCCGCTCCGCGACCTCCGAGAAGCTGGGGAGGCCCATTGGGGGCGAAACCTGGGGGGCCGCCGCGGAGGCGGCGGGCGAGGCCGTGATGGCGCGGGCGGTGGACGTGCTCACGCCGCTCATCTGCGCGATGCCGAAGCCCACCAGCACCAGGAGGGTCCCCAGCGTCACCAGCATGAGGGTCTTGACGGTCTTCATACGGAACTCCTTTCCTGATCGGACTCGGGGTCGTCGTATCGGTAGATTTTCAGCTTGCGATGGAGGGTCCGCAGACCGATTCCGAGGAGCCGGGCGGTCTGGGTCTTGTTCCCTCCGGTTCTCTTCAGCGTGTCCAGGATGGCGTCCCTCTCGAGGAGGTCCAGCGGCTGAACGTCTCGCGCCGGGGGGACTCGATGCTCGGCGGGGAGCGCCGGAGCCCCTGAGGGGGCGGGGAGAAGCGGTCCCCCGTGGGACCGCAACTCGGACGGCAGGTGGGACTCCCGGAGTTCCGTGTCGCTGCAAAAAATGACCATTCGCTCTATAACGTTCTTCAGCTCCCGTACGTTCCCGGGCCAGGGAAAGGCCGTCAGCGCCTGGAGGACCTCCGGCGAGATTCCCGCGATGGGTTTGCCGTATTCCCGGGCCAGTTGGGCCACGAAGGTATGGGCCAGGCGGGGGATGTCCTCGCCGCGCTCCCGCAACGGAGGGATCCGCAGCTCAACCACCTTCAGCCGGTAGAGCAGGTCCTCCCGGAAGCGTCCCTCCGCCCCCAAGCGGTGGAGGTCGCGGTTCGTGGCCGTGAGGATGCGGGCGTCCACCGGGATGCCCTGGGTCCCGCCGACGCGGGTCACCGTCTTCTCTTCGAGCACGCGCAGGAGCTTTGCCTGGAGGTCCAGGCTGAGTTCGCCGATCTCGTCGAGGAACAGGGTCCCGCCGTGGGCCTGCTCGAACTTTCCGGGGTGTGCCCGGTCGGCCCCGGTGAAGGAGCCCTTCTCGTGGCCGAAGAGTTCGCTCTCCATGAGGGTGGCGGGAATGGCCGCGCAGTTGATGGGAAGGAACCGGCCCCGCTTGCGGTCCGAGAGCTGGTGGATGGCGTTGGCGATGAGCTCCTTGCCCGTGCCCGATTCGCCCCGGATGAGGACCGTGGCGCGGGTGGGGGCCACCATGCGGATCTGGTCGAAGAGCTCGCGCATGGGGGGGGAGGCCCCGACGATGTTCTCGAATCCAAATCGCTCGTCCAGCCGGGCCTTGAGCTCATCCACCTCCACGCTCAGGCGCCGCCGTTCCACCAGGGCCTGGACCCGGCGGCGCAGTTCGTAGAGGTCCACGGGCTTGGCCAGGTAGTCGTCGGCGCCCACCTTCATGGCCTCCACGGCGGATTCCACCGAGCCGAAGGCTGTGATGAGCAGGACGGGCAGGGTGGGTTCCGCCTGCTTGACCCGCTTGAGCACTTCCATGCCGTCCATGCCGGGCATGCGGAGGTCCGTGAGCACGAGATCCACCCCGCCCTGCTCCTGCAGGTGGCGCAGGCCTTGGACGGGATCCTGGTACCCCGCCACGCGGAACCCCACCTTCTCC
>JBFLVU010000223.1:0-4028 GCA_040758175.1 Acidobacteriota bacterium
GAAGGCCACGTCCAGTCGCTTGGGTTCTTCGGACGAGACCATGGAGTAGACGATCAGGATGCAGGAGGCGACGAGGATGCATAGGAGCGCCGTCGAAAAACCGTAGCAGAGCAGGGCGTACAGGTAGATCGACAGTTCGAGGGAGAGGGTGTAGTTTTCGAAGATGCGCAGGCCCAGCGTACTGGCGCCTCCGGCTAGGGCGCCCAGGAGGAGAAGGGGGCCCCACGGGAGTGCGGACGCCTCTCGGAGTACCAGGGCCCCCGAGAGAACCAAAGCGGCCCATCCGTACAGGAAGTAGAGGCGGCGAACGCCCGGGGGCCCCTGGGAGGCCTGGGAGAAGTCCTTCCACGCGGATGCCATTCGCTCGCTCATTGGGAGTCCGCCTGCACGACTTGGATCAACGCCTCGACTACGTCCCGATGATAGACCCTCCCGGCGCCGCTGACCAGTTCCGCCACCGCCGTCACCGTGGATTTGGGTTCTTTGTACCGGCGGTTGGGTGTCACCGACGCCTCATAGGCGTCGCAGACGGCGATGACGGCGGCCAGGTCGGAGGGCGGCCGGCCCTTCGGATAGCCCGATCCGTCCATTGCCTCGTGGTGCTGCTCCACCACCTCGGCCACATCGGGCATGCCGATCTCCCGAAGGAGGTCTCCGCCGTGGCGGGCGTGTTCCCGCAGGATGTCCATTTCCTTCGGGGTGAGGGGGGCGATCTTGTTCAAGAGGGACCACGAGATCCTCAGCTTCCCGATATCATGAAGGAGGCCGGCTTCCTTGAGGACATCCATCGGGACGCGCCAGCCCCCGCCGTTGCAGAGACGTTCGGCCAGCCTCCCCGCCAGGAGGCTCACTCCCCTCGCGTGGGAACGCCCCGTATACCAGTCCTTCTCTTCCAGGAGCCGCACGAGATCGCGGATCAGGTCCTCCCGCGTGGATCCGTCCGTGCCGTGGAGGCCGCGCAGAACCGAGAGAGCCTGTTCCAGAACGAACTGTTCCTCCGCCGGGTAGCACTGGCCGACGCTTTCCCGGACGGCCTTCCGGATCCAGTGGTAAGCCCCTTCCCAGTCCCCCTCGCGGCTGAACGCGACCGACATGAGGCGGCTTTGCGAGGCTTGGAGGGAGAAGCGGTAGGGACCCGAGGCCTGGGGGTCGAAGTAGAGCTGGGTCAGGGTCTCCCGGGCCTGACCAAACCTCTCTTCGAGGATCGCCAGTTCGGCCATGTCCTGCAGGTAGAGCTGCCGGAAACCGATGTCCAGGGGGTATTTCTCCATTTCCTCCAGGGCGGTGCGCGCGGCGGCCACCACGGAGGACTTTTCCCGTCCCTCCGTCACGAATCCCCGGCGAAGCAGAACGTCGATCCGGTTGAGCCGCTCCTGGCCGAGGAAGTCGGACCGGCCCAGCCCGGCCCACTTCTGGAGGTCCTCCTCCGGAAGAAACTGGGCCATGGCTTCGGCGTCCAGGAACGACGCCTGGGCGGAGTCGAAATCGCCTGCGCAGGTGTGGATGATCCCTTCCGTGTTGATGAGGTTCGCCAAAGCCGCGGAGGGACGTCCGTGGGCCGCGGCGCGGCCCTCGCGGCAGCACTCCAGCGCCTCCTCGAAATGGTAGAAATTGCGGGCCGAGGCGGCGACAGCGGTCGTGGAGCGCAAGAAACGCTCCGTCTCCCCCGCTTCGCACAGGACCGGGCGCCACTGCTTCGCGAGGCTGTAGCGGTCGATGTCGGCCCCCTTCGCAAAGAGAAGCCTCCAGAGGGGGCCAAGCACTTCGTCCCACTGGGCCGCGGGGGGCCGTCGGGAGGCGGGCAGGGTGGCGACGAGTCCCAGGATGTTCTGCAGGTGGGCGATGGTCCGGGCGTGCTCTTCCAGGGACTCGGCGGACGCCTGGGGCAGGGGGGGGCGCCTGCGAAGCTCGCGGACGGCCTCGGAGATCATCTGGAATTCGGCCCCCCAGGTCTTCGCCAACGGCGTCCTCCGCAGACGGTGCCGCTATTGTACGGCGGCCGAGGCGCCCGCGCCACGGACGGGTGGCCCCGCACCCCCGTCCCGGCCTGCCTTCTCCGGGCCGTGGTCCAGTCCGTAGGCCAGCTCGGCCCCGAAGAGGACGATGCACCACGTGTAGTAGATCCACAGGAGGCCGATGGGCACGAATCCCAGCGAGCCGTACAGCCGTCCCACGACGGATCCCTTGAACACGTGGATGGCGTACAGGCTTAGCCCCACCTTTGCCCCTTCCCAAAGAAGCCCGGCGGCGGCCGAGGCCGCCAGAGCCGGCAGGGCGCCCACCGAGGCCCGGGGCAGGACCGCATACAGGAAGAAGAGGCCCGATACGGTGAGTAGGTAGGGCAGGGCGAGGCGGGTGAACGCGGAGAGAGGTTCCCCCAGGCTTCCGAAGAGGGAGAAGGAGAGGCCCGCGGCCGCCGATAGCACGAGGAGGCCGATCCAGAGCGGGAGGATCTTGAAAAGGGAGACGCGGGTTCGGTCCGGCGCGTGGAGAATGAACCGGAGGTTCCTCTGTACCGTCGCCATCAGGGATGTCCCGGCGAAGACGAACAGGGCGAGGGCGAGGAGGCCGGAAGCTCCACTTCCCAGAGCGCCCAGGTTGGCCTTCAGGGACGAGACGACCTCCAGGGCTACGCCCTGCGCCGAGGGAGTGACGAGCTGCTCGACGACGACCCTCTCCATCCGGTCCAGTTCCCCCGAAAGCACGGAAGTGCGGCTCGCGAGGAACAGGAGCAAACCCGCGACCGGGAATAGGCTTGCGAGCGTGAAGAAGGAAAGCGCCGCGGCCCGGGACAGGATCTGATCCTCCCGGGCCTTTCTCGCCACGTTTCCGAGGCGTGCGCCGGTGCGGGCGAAGGCGGAGAGGAGAAGTCTCCACCTTCCGGCGAGCCATTCGGCGAGCTTGGCCAGGATGGCCCGAACGGATGTCACTGCCTCTGACCGCAAAAGGGGCACTGGACGGCCCGCCGGGGAAGGGGGCGCCGGCAGTGGAAACAAAAGGCCTCGCGCGGCGCGTCGCGGGCGGCGATCCGCTCGCGGATCTCCTTCAACTCCCTCTCCTTACGGGGGGACAGGCGAAGGTGCTTCAGGTCCGTGAGCAGGTCGTCGGCGGAGCGGTACCTCTGGGAGAGGTCTCTGGCCATGGCCCGCGCCACGACGTCGGAGAAGGCCTTGCTGACTTGGCGGTTCTTGAGGTTCGGCGGCGTGAAGCGCCCCGCGGCCACGAGCTCCTCGATCCTCGCCGGGTTGATATCGAAGAAGGGCAGGACGCCGGTGACCATCTCGTAGAGCATGACCCCTATGGAGTAAACGTCCGAGGCGAAGGTGGCGCGTCCCTGGAAATGTTCGGGGGCCATGTACGGGGGGGAACCGATCCGGGTGGACGCGTAGGGATCTCGCTCAAGAAGACGGGAGATGGAGAAGTCCACAACCTTGGCCGTTCCGTCCCGCGTAAGGAGGACGTTGGAGGGACGGAGGTCCCGGTGGAGGAGGTTCCTCGAATGCGCGTAGCGGACGGCGTCCGTGATCTGGATGGCCCACGTCAGCGCCTGAGGCTCGTCGATGCGGGCGTCGCGGGTCAGCTTCTCGGCGAGGGATTCGCCCTCCACGTACTCCATGACGATATAGAAGATCTGCGTCTCCGGATCCCGGTCCGCGGTGAGGACGGAAACGATGTTGGGGTGGCTGAGGGGTGCCATGAGGCGCGCCTCGGCCGCGATCTCCTCCTCAGCCAGGTTCTGGCGGTGGGGAATCTTGAGGGCCACCCTCTTGCCGATGACCGTATCTTCGGCGAGGTAGACGGCCCCGAACCCCCCGTTTCCGAGGGGCTTGTCGATGCGGTATTTCCCGACGCGCTGGTCTTTAAGGAACATTCCCTCCCCGCCGCCAGCAGTATACTACGCTGGCCCCTTCGATGAACCCCCAGGTGAGGCGGGGGGCTTGCGCGAGGAGAGCGTCCGTATCAAACTCTTACCTTTCCGCTTCTGGAGGTGTGCATGCAGATCGTCCGCCCCGTCGCCGCCGTGCTTC
>JBFLVU010000224.1:0-4016 GCA_040758175.1 Acidobacteriota bacterium
CCTCCTGAGGAAGGAGGACTCGAGAATGAAGCGCCGGAACCGGTCCAGGTCGTACAGGGCCGTGTAATACATCTCCATCTTCTCGGGGGGGAGGCTCTCCAGCTTCTCCCAGAATTCCTCGAGCATCAGGGCCTTGAAGGAGACCCCCATGCGGTCGTAGTCCTCGATCCCCTGCCCGGCGATCCATTCCCGCACGGTCAAGGCGGACCCCTCGCCGTGGCCGTGGCAGAGGTCCTCCTTGAGGAGGAAGTGGAAGCTCCCCTCCTCGGGGTTCGGGTTTCGCGGCTCGGCGAGGCCGAGGGGATACATGCGGCAGGCCCACGGCCGGTGCTCGTACACGCCGCAGCCGTCCGCTCCCACGAAGGGGCAATGCTTGTCCTCGCCCTCCATCTTGAGAAGGACGACGGGGATCTTCTGGTCCTTGGTGAAGGGGACGATGGTGTACTTGTCCAGGAATTCGGTGGAATCCATTCTCAGGTTTCTTTTCAGTCTGAGCACGTCGTAGGGCGTCAGCACGATGGCCACGTCCTTGCAACACTGGGTGAAGCACTTCAGGTCTTTTCCGCAGCGGAAGGTGAACCGGTCGTCCAGCGTCAGCCGCTCGTATTCTTTGAGGATCGCGTCGCGGGTCGGGGTGTCGGTCATGCGGGGGAGTCCTTCCCGTTCTCGAGGATGCCGCTCTTGAGGGCGTCGGGAGACCAGACGGGCAGCGGACCCGTCTCGCCGTTCGTGGGGTCCAGGCGGTGGCGGTAGGAGGCGGTGACGTTGAACTGGGACTTCATCCACTCCCAGCCGCGAACGAAGTAGGGGCAGTCGTCGTTGAAGCAGACGAACTGGTGTTCCCCCCGCCAGTTCGTCATTTGGGGGTTGGCCCACTTGGCGAGGGGGCGATTGCAGTGGGGGCAGATGGGGGTCTCTTCGGGGCTCATGGGCTCGGCGTCGCTCCCTTCTTCTCGGTCATCCGCCCTGCCTGTTCGGAAGAAAAACCGGGGAGACCCTCGCCCCCCGCGGGGGCCTCCCCGTGAAAGTCCACGGCGTCAGCCGCCGAGGAGCTCGTGTTCCTTGGCCTGCGGGAAGATGTGCAGGATGGGCCGCTTGATCATCTCCCACTTCTTGGAGTTGGGATCGTACTTGCAGTTCGCGAAGACCAGCCACTCCTTCTCGTTGAGGGCGGGCTTGTCGGCGCGGAAGTAGTACCCGGGCCAACGCGTCTCCTCGCGGAAGAGGATCGTGCGGACGTGGGCCTCGGCCTGCCACATGCGCTGGACGTTCTCCCAGCAGCGCATGAGCTCGTGGAGGTTCGACGCCGCCAGCTTCTCGGCGTCCTCCTTGAGGTAGCCCAGGAGCTCGAGGGCGCGGTTCAGGGACGACTCGTTGGTCGTGAAGTTGCTGCTCACCCCGGCCGCGTACTCGTCCATGATCTTCTGGAGGCGGAACATGAACTGCTTGGGCTTGATGTAGTTCGGGTTCACCTCCGGATCGGTGGTGGCGTTCTTGTACTGCTCGTAGGTGTCGATGGGCTTGAGGATCTCGGCCTTCATCGCCTCGACCTGGGCCATGTCCACCTTGGGCATCGTGTTGTTCTCAACGATGAACTTGATGGCGGCCTTGGCGGCGATGCGCCCCTCGGCGTGGGAGCCGGAGGAGAACTTGTGGCTGGAGGCGCCCGAGGCGTCGCCGGCGCAGAAGAGGCCCTTCACCGTCGTCATGTTGCAGTAGCCCCAGAAGTACTCCTTCTTGGTCTCGTCGGTCTGGAGGTCCTCGGGACCGGAGATCCAGGCGCCGGAAGCGCCGGAGTGGGAGCCGATGAAGTAGGGCTCGGCGGCGGCGATCTCGGAAGACTTCTCCTCAGGCTGCACGTTGCTGGCGGCCCAGAGGATGGCCTGGGAGATGGTCATGTCGAGGAAGTCTTCCCACGCCTCGGACTCGAGCTCCTTCATCTTCTTCTTGTAGGCCTTCTCGTCGTCCTTGTACTGGGCGGCGATCTTCTGGATGGCCTCCTCGGTCCTCATGTAGATGGGGCCCTTGCCTTCCATGACGTCGAGCATGCCGAGGTAGTTGCGGAGGTTGGCCGGAATGGGCTTCACGCGACCGTAGGAGCCCCACTTCTCCAGCTCGGGCTTGCGCTCCACCATGTACTCGCCGCCGAGGGCGTTGGTCGCGCGGGACTTGAAGAGCAGGAACCAAGCGCCCACCGGGCCGTACGCGTCCTTGAAGCGGACGGGGATGAAGCGGACTTCCTGGCAGGTCATCTCGGCGCCGGCCCGCAGGGTGAAGTAGGCGGAGGAGCCGGAGTTCCACGGCGGATACCAGGCGCGGCCGAGGCCCTCGCCCGAGCTCCGGGGCTTGAACACGTGGACGGCTCCGCCCATGGCCATCATGACGGCCTTCGCCTTGAAGATGTAGAACTTGTTCTCGCGCGTGGAGAAGCCCACGGCCCCGGCGACGCGGTCGCCGTCCATGATGGGCTCCACGATGAACACGCGCTCGAAGTACTCGCCCACTCCGGTCTGGAGGAGGGCGTTCTTGGCGGCCTCGGCCACCACGACCTTGTAGGACTCGCCGTTGATCATGAGCTGCCAGCGGCCCTCGTGGACGTAGTTGCCCTGCTCGTCCTTCCAGATGGGGAGTCCCCACTTCTCGAAGAGGTGGACGGTGGAATCGACGTGGCGGGCGATGGAGGCCACGAGGTCCTCGCGCGTCACGCCCATGAGGTCGTTGCGCACGTAGTCCACGTAGTCCTTCACGGAGTTCTTGCCCGTGCGGAGGTCCACGTACTGGTTGATGGCGGAGAGGCCCATCGCCACGGCGCCGGAGCGGTCCATGGCAGCCTTGTCCACCAGGGTGACCTTCAGGCCCTTCTGCTTGGCCCAGTAGCACGCCTCCACGGCCGCGCCGCAGGAAGCCATGCCGCCGCCCAGGATCAGAAGGTCGGTCTCGACAACGACGTTCTCAAAGTTGGCCATCGTTCTTCTCCCCCCTTATTTCTTCAGCGTGAAGACTTCAGGCAGATCCAGCGAGGCGGGCTCGGTGAAGAGCACCGCGGGATCGTTGAGGTCGCCCTTGGTTTCCGTCCAGCCGCCGTCCGGCACGGCCGAACCTTCGGGGGTGGTCCGGATGGGGAACTTGAAGCGCTTGAGCATGCCGTTGCGGAACTTCACCGTCCACATGATGGAATCCGTGGAGCGCAGGGGCGTCACCTGGGCGCCCATGGGGACGAAGTCCGCGTAGCCTCGGATTTCGACGGCCTGGCTGGGGCAGATCTTGACGCAGTTGTAGCATTCCCAGCACATGGACACGTCGCGGTTGTACGCCTTCATCTTGTCCTTGTCGAGGACCATGAGGTCGTTGGGGCAAATGTACTGGCAAGCCGTCTTGTCCAGCGCCTTGCACCCGTCGCACTTTTCCGGGTTCACGTAACTCGGCATCAGGTCACCTCCTAACTGAAATCCGACGTCAACTGCATCTCCCAAGAGATCCCTGCGCGGCGCGACACCCTAACCGCCTGCTGATAGCACCGGGGCCGCCGCCAACCTGTCCGCACCTCCTTATGAAATCGATGGGCGTACACCACTCCTTCGCCGGGCACGCACCCGGCCCCCTCGGTCACCCCTTGGCGGTCCTTGGTAATCCTGCCGTTTCTACTTATTTCGGCGGGCAGAAACCCAAAGGAAACCTGCTCCGCTCGCGGCACCCCTAATGTAGGACGTAGGGGAAAAGGGGGTCAACGGCCCCCTCCCTCGGAAGGGTGTTTTGGGTGAAATCTCTCACGGAGAGTGCCACTCACGCCCCGTCCTTTGAGGGGATGGAGGAGAAATTCAAGCATTATCAAACCGTTAGGTTCGCACCTTTGGAAGTGGGGCACCTGCCCGCGAAGAAATTGATCAGAAATGTTACATTCCATGCCCTATGCGAAACCGGGGGGAGGCGCCCCCCCGAAACCGGCATCCGAACCGGCGCCTCGGCGCCTCCAAGCTCCCCAGACACGTGGGCGGCAGACCATCGGAAAAAGGGGC
>JBFLVU010000225.1:0-4009 GCA_040758175.1 Acidobacteriota bacterium
CAAAAAGATGTTGGACAGGCAGGAGCGAAAGTGTAATTCGTGGTGGCTGGCGCCCTCGCCCGCCTGTCTCCCGACAGGAGGAAAGCGTTAGACGTGAGACGAGAGACGGTGGACGGGAGACGATAGACGGGAAACGGGAGGTGCAGTCAGGACATGGGTAACACAATTGGTTCAGGACATAGGTAACACCTAGGCCGATGCGAGCAAGGGCCGGTACAGGTGGGGCCTTCGAAGCGGGCGGCCCCGGAGGGCCGCCCCTACCGCGCGATCGGCGGCGGGTGGTGGTTCCTGGGACGGGAGATGTGAGGAGAAGGGCCTTCCTTTCGACGCGCGGACCCGACCTCGGGTGGAGGCGCCGCAGGCGCCGGGCCGGATGGGGCGGTGGCAGGGGCGCTTGGGGACACGGTCTTGCTTCCATCGAGAGAAGGGGGAAAAAGCACTCCGATCAGAACTCGGACATCTGGATGGAGTGGAGGAAGGAGGCGGCCTTCTCGTTTCGCAGGGCCTCCACCTCCTCCCACCGCTCGGCGAGGGCCTCCTGCCAGGCCTCCTCGTCCGCGGGCAGGCCTTTTCCCTCCCGCGCCAGGAGGTCCGTGAGGGCCGCCTCCTCGAAGAGGCGCGCGAGGGACTGCTTGGCCAGGTTCGCCGGGGCCCCCTTCAGGAGGAAGAGGAGCGCGGCGAAAAGCTCCTCCACCTTCTCGTCGGTCGGATCGTACATGGCGGCTCCTCCTGTCCGGCGGTCACTTGAGGCCGGCGAACTCCCCCACGGGGCGGCCCGCCAGGGCCTCGAAGCGCTCGGCCAGGGAGGACATGGACCCCGTTCGCTCGTCGGCCACGATCTTCTCCACCCGCAGGAAGGGCAGGAAGGTCGTGGAGAGCCCCATGGAAGGGGACACCGCGCTCCGCACCTCTCGGGCCCAGTCCTCGAAGGCGTTGAGTTCGATGCCGCGGATCCAGAATCCCGCCGCCTCCATGCGGAGGAGAAGGCCCCAGACCTTCTCCCGCGGGTCCCGCAGGTAGGCCACGACGTAGGAACCCTGCCCGGGCAGGGGGGGAACTCGGGGGGCCGGGACCTTCCGGCGGGGGGGCGCGGCCTTCTCCCCGGCCGGCGGCGGGGCCATCCGGCGCCGGTTCACGGGGCCGCCCTCTCGGACAGCTCGAGCAGGACGCCGCCGGTGGATTTGGGGTGGACGAAGGCCACCCGGTGGCCGCCCGCGCCGGTCCGGGGAGTCTCGTCGATGAGGGCGTACCCCAGCGCCTTGAAGGTTTCGAGGGCTTTCGCCACGTCCGGGACCTCAACGCAAAGGTGGTGGAGGCCCGGGCCCCTCTTGGCGAGGAACTTCCCCACGGGCCCTTCGGGGTCCGTGCTCTCCAGCAGTTCGACGCGGCTCTCGCCGAGGGGGAAAAAGGCCACCCGGACCTTCTGCTCCGCCACCTCCTCCTCGCCTCCGCACACCAGGCCCAATGCCTCGTAGAAGGCCTTGGCGGCTTCCAGGGATGCCACGGCCACGCCGACGTGTTCGATCTTCACGGCCTTTCCTCCCAGCGGATGCGGGCCAGGATCTCCTCCGCCGCCGAATAGGGGTCCGCTTCCCGGCGCACGAAGGCCTGCACGAGGCGCGCCTCCTGCTCCTCCGAGAGCCAGCGGGAGCGCAGGCCCTGGAGGAACCGCTCCGCGAGCAGGTCCCGAAATCGCTGTCCGTACTTGAGCCGCAGGCGGCTCTCGGCGCGGGCGCCGCACAGGTGCTCCCCGTGGGCCTCCACGGCCGCCACCAGTTCGGCGGTGCCCTCGTCCCTCGACGCAACGGTCTTCAGGATCGGCGGCGCCCAGTCCGACGCCGCCTCGGCCAGTTGGAGGGCGGCCCGCAGTTCGCGCTCCACGCGCTCCACCCCCTCCCGGTCGGCCTTGTTGATGACGAAGACGTCGGCGATCTCCATGATGCCCGCCTTGATGGCCTGGATGTCGTCGCCGAGCCCGGGCACCAGGAGGACGAGGACCGTGTCCGCCTCCCGCACGATGTCCACCTCGTCCTGGCCCACGCCCACGGTCTCCACGAGGATCACGTCGAAGCCCGCCGCGTCGAGGACCACCAGGGCGTCGGCGGTGGCCCGCGCCAGACCGCCCATGTGGCCGCGGGTGGCCATGGAGCGGATGAAGACGCCGGGGTCGAGGGCGCGGTCCTGCATCCGGATCCGGTCCCCCAGGATGGCGCCTCCCGAGAAGGCCGAGGAGGGATCCACCGCCACCACCCCCACGGTCTTCCCCTTCCCGCGGTAGGCCCCGATGAGGCGGTTCACGAGGGTGGATTTGCCGGCCCCAGGAGGTCCTGTCACGCCCACGATGCGGGCGCGCCCGCCGTCCCGGTACAGGTCCTTCAGGAGGTCGAGGTAGCCGTCGCGGCGGTCTTCCACCACGCTCAATCCGCGCGCGAGCGCTCGGCGGTCCCCCCGGAGAACGGCTTCCGCTAAGACGTGCATGGTTTCCCCGTCGGGCCTTCGCGGGCCGTCACTCCCTCAGGAGCTGCCGGGCGATGACGAGGCGCTGGACCTCGCTCGTGCCCTCGCCGATGGTGTTGAGCTTCACGTCCCGGTAGAATTTTTCCGCCAGGAAGTCCTTCGTGAACCCGTAGCCGCCGAGGATCTGGACGGCCCGCTCGGCGCACCAGACGGAGACCTCCGAGGCGTACATCTTGGCCATGGCCGACAGCTTGGTGACGGTCCGGCCCTTGTCCTTCTCCTGGGCGGCGCGGAGGGTCAGGAGGCGCGCCGCGTCGATGCGCGTGGCCATGTCCGCCAGGGCGAACTGGATGGCCTGGAACTCGGCGATCTTCTTGCCGAAGGCGACCCGCTCCTTGGAGTACCGGAGGGCCGTCTCGAAGGCCCCCTGGGCCCCCCCGAGGGAGAGGGCGGCGATGGAGATGCGGCCTCCGTCGAGGACCCTCAGGGCGTCCTGGAAGCCCCGGTTCACCTCGCCCAGGCGGTTCTCGTCGGGGACGAAGCAGTCTTCGAGGATGAGCTCCCCCGTGTCCGAGGCGCAGAGGCCGAGCTTCTTCTCCTTCTTGCCCGCGCGGAAGCCGGGGGTCCCCTTCTCCACGGCGAAGGCCGTCACGCCGTGGTGCGGATCCGACCGGTCCGTCAGGGCCATGATGACGGCCGTGTCCCCCACCGTGGCGTGGGTGCAGAAGGTCTTGGACCCGTTGAGCACCCAACCCCCATCCTTCTTCACCGCCGTGGTGCGGAGGCCCGCCGCGTCCGAGCCCGACCCGGGCTCCGTGAGGGCCCACGCGCCGATCTTCTTTCCCTGGGCCAGGGGCGTGAGAAGCCGCTCCCGCTGGGCGGGCGTCCCGGCCAGGTAGATGTGGTTGCTGCAGAGGGAGTTGTGGGCCGCCACCCCGATGCCCACGGAGGGGTCCACCCGGGACAGCTCCTCGATGATGAGGACGTAGTCCACGTAGGACATGCCCGCGCCGCCGTACTCCTCGGGGAAGATGGCGCCCATGACGCCCATCTCCCCCAGCTCCGCGAAGACCTCCCTCGGGAAGCGGCAGGCGTCGTCCCACTCGCGGACGTGGGGCCCGATCTTCTCCTCGGCGAAGGAGCGGATCGTATCCCTCAGCACCTGCTGTTCGGCGGTCAGTTCGAAATTCAAGGCCACCTCCTCTGGGACGGCCCGGCGGCACCCCCCCGGCGCCTCCTTTTCCGGCCTTCGGATCCCCCAGGCCTTATTGAACCACACTCGAGCCGGCCTTGAGAACCGGAGGAACCGGCCCGCGCCTCGTTCCGAGCACGTCCCCCCCGATCAGGGGCCCTCCCGCCGCCGGAGCGCGCCCGAGTCCCGCAGGCGCCGGATGGCCCACGCCCCCGCCAGGGGCAGGGAGAGGGCGAGGCAGATGGCGGCCCCCGTGGGCAGGTCGTAGCGGACGGAGGCCGCCGTGCCCAGCACGCAGGCCGCCGCGGCCGCCGCCTGCGCACCGATGAACACGGCCAGGGAGCGCCGCGAAAGGCTCCG
>JBFLVU010000226.1:0-3932 GCA_040758175.1 Acidobacteriota bacterium
GATCGAAGGCCTCGACTTGGGCCAGAGCCGCGGGGACAAGGTCATCGCCGGAGGCGTCCTCACGCTGAAGACCTCCCGCGCCGCCGTGGACGCCCCCGAGGCCTACACGCCCAACCTGAGTCCCCCCGAGGGCGAGGCCCTCCTGGTCCGCGATGTGAAGCTCACGGGCGGGAACTCGACGCGCTACACACTCGGCGTGGAGGTGATCCCCACCAAGGGCCTGGGACGCCAGGCCTTCATCCAGGACTACCTCAAAAAGGTGGACGTGCCCCACCAGGTGCGGAACTCCGACACCCTGTCCACGAAGGGCGCCGGAGCCATGGACCTGCGGGTCCTGGACCTGACCGTCGAAGGGGGGACGCTCCGGGCCATGATGGGCTTCACCTTCCGCGAGGGGACGGCCTTCGTCCTCTACGGCTACACACGAGACGCCGACTTCCCCGCCGCCAAGGAGGAATTCCGCTCCTTCCTTTCGAGCCTTCGCTACCCCTCCGCGCAGGAGATCCAGGCCGTGAAGAGCCCCAAGCTCCGGCTCGTGACGGCCCGCGCCGGCGACACGTGGACCGCCGTCTCCCAGCGCGAGTACGGCAAGCCGGGCCCCGCGCCCAGGCTCGCCTTCTACAACGGCATCTTCAACCCCGACAAGCCGCCCGAAGCCGGCATGCTCCTCAAGGTCCCCGAGAAGCAGTTCCTCAAGGGAGAATAAGAGACGGGAGACGGAAGACGGGAGACGGGAGACGAGAGACGAGAGAGTGGGCCAATGGAGCGGCCGATGCTCGCGCAGACGCGAGAGGCTAACCGTTCGGCTCGGAGATGTAGGAGCGCTCTCCAGAGCGCGATGATCTCCCAGGAGCGGCTACGCCACCAAACCTCATGAACCCGTGGGGCGGGCGCCCTCGCCCGCATTCCTCCGGTTCCCCTGATCCCCTCGTCCCCCAGTCCCCCGCCGGTCCCCAGTCCCGAAGACCGGACCGGTTTGCCTTTCGGGGCCCGGCGCTTTAGAGTGAATCCAGCGCGCCGCGGCCCGGGCCCTTGGGAGGGGCAAGGGGGCTCCGGCGCCCGGGGGAACCTCTCATGCGAAACGCCGCCCTGTCTGCCGTGGTCCTGGCCGTCTGCCTCCCGCTCGCCTCGCTCGCGGGCGCTCCGGAATACCTCGTCGCCATCGAGCGGCGGGCCCCCGACGACCTTTCCCTCCTTCGGTCCGCCGACGTTCCCGTGATCCTGGAGACCTCGGGCACCCTTTTCGCGGCCGGCGGCTCCGATGCGCTCGACCGGCTCGGCGCCCTCGGATACCCCGCCCACGTACTCGACGCCGATCCCCGGGCCTGGACCTACCTCCAGGTGGGGATCCGGCCCGACTCGGACCTGGCGGCCCTCCAGCGCGCGGGCACCGTGGTGTACACGGAGGAGAACTGGGTGCTCCTCCGCCTCTGGCCGGGCCTGGACGCGCGGGCCCTCGGGGACGGCCGCTTCTTCGTCTCCCCCCTGCCCCGCGAACCCGTGGCCGCCCCCCGCCCGCTCCCTGTGGGCCGGTCCCTCGGCTCGCCGCTCCTGGCGGCGGACCCCCTCGTCCAGCGCATGGTCAACCGCGTCGCCCATCAAAACATCCTCTCCACGTGGCAGGCCGTGGTCCCGCCCAACCCTCCCGGAACGGGCACCCGCTACACGACCACCGCGGGCTGCGGAGACGAGGCGGCCTGGGCCTTTTCCTTCTTCCAGGCGCTGGGTTACGACACCGAGTACCAGAACTACAAGACCGGCTACGCCCCCAACGTCATCGCCACCCGCCCCGGCCGTGTCCACCCAGAGGACGTCTACATCCTCATCGGCCACCTGGACGACATGCCCTCCTCGGGGTACGCCCCCGGCGCCGACGACAACGCCTCGGGGAGCGTCGCCGTCCTCGAAGCGGCGCGGGTCATGGCCTGCGACGTCTTCGACGCGACCCTCAAGTTCATCCTCGTCACGGGAGAGGAGACCGGCCTGGAGGGGAGCGCCGCCTACGCGGCGGCGGCCCAGGCCTCCGGCGAGAACATCCTCGGCGTCGTGAACATGGACATGCCGGGATGGGAGGGGGACGGCTCCCCCTCGCCCGAGAACCTCGACCTGAACTACAACTCCGCCTCCCAGCCCCTGGGCCAGCTCTTCGCGCAGGCCGCCTCCACCTACGGGACGGGCCTGAGCGTGGACGCCTTCCTCTGCCCCAGCCTCACGGCCTCCGACCACTACCCCTTCTGGCAGAGGGGCTTCCCGGCCGTGTGCGGCATCACGGACAACGAGGGCTACTGCAGCCACGACGGACACTACCCCTACTACCACACGAGCAACGACACCATCGTGAACTGCGGGAACCCCGGCTTCTTCTACTCCGTCGTGCGCGCCTCCGTGGCCGCCATGGGAGAGCTGGGCCAGCCCTTCAAGGTGGCCTTCGGCGCCCCCGCCTACGCCTGCTCGGCATCGGCCCAGGTGATCCTGGGCGACGGGGACCTCAACACCGATCCCCTCGCCGTCGAGACCGCCACGGTGTCGGTCTCCAGCACCCGGGAGTCCGTGGCGGAGACGGTCCTTCTCACGGAGGAGGGGCCCGACTCCCCCGTCTTCCGCGGCACCATCCCCCTGGCTACGACCCCGCCTGCCCACGGAGACGGCACCCTGAGCGTGAACGAGGGCGATACCCTCACCGCCTCCTACGTGGACGCCCTGGACTGCAGCGGCGCCTCGGGCACGACCTACACGGGGACGGCCCAAGTGGACTGCACCGCCCCCTCCATCTCCGCCGTGGCCTCCTCCTCCATCACCGAATCCACGGCCCTGATCACGTGGACCACAAACGAAGCCTCCACGAGCCGGGTGGACTACGGCCCCACCGCCCCGCCCTCTTTGACCGCTGAGGACGGCGCCCTCGTCACCGCCCACTCGGTGACGCTGACGGGCCTCTCCCCCTGCACGACCTACCGCTTCGCCGTCGCCTCCTCCGACGCCGCGGGGAACGAGGCCCAAGACGACAACGGCGGCCTCTACTTCACCTTCAAGACCACGGGGCGCGCCTACGCCTTCGGCCCCGAAACGGTGGAGGGGACCCCGTCCCTCCTCCCCGGCGGCCAGTGGCACGCCTCCACCTGCCGCGCCTTCGCCGGGGCGCGCGCCTGGAAATGCGGCGCCGCCTCCTGCTCGGGCACCTACGCCAACTCCCAGGACGCCTACCTGACCAGCCCCGCCGTGGACCTCGGCGCGCCCGGCCACGGCTACCGCCTCCGCTTCCGCGAGTGGTACGACACCGAGTCCGGCTACGATTACTGCTACGTCCAGGTGAGCCCCAACGGCGGTTCCACGTGGACGACGATCCGCTCGGGCGTCTCGGGGAACTCCGGCGGCTGGATCCTGAGGGACCTGGACCTCTCGGCCTACTCGGGATCGGCCTTCAAGGTGCGCTTCTGGTTCCACACCGACTCGAATACCGTGGCCGAAGGGTGGTACCTCGACGAGGTGGAGGTGAGCCGCGCCGAGGCCTGCGCCCCGGACCCCCTCACCTGCACGGCCGTGGGGAGCCCCCTCGACGGCGACGCGCCCCTGACCGTCTCCTTCTCCGGCCAGGCCCTCGGCGGCACGCCTCCCTACTTCTTCACCTGGACCTACGGCGACGGCACCCCGAACGGCTCGGGCGCCTCCGTGGCCCACACCTACAACGCCCCGGGCACCTTTACGGCGCGGCTCCAGGCCACCGACTCGGGCGCCCCCGCCCAGACGGCCTACTCGGACTTCGTCACCGTCGTGGCCCGCGCTCCCCTGGCCGCCTCCGCTTCGGCCTCGGTCCAGCGCGGGCTGGCGCCCCTGGCCGTGCAGTTCTCCTCCTCCGCCACGGGAGGCACTCCGCCGTACGCCTACGCGTGGACCTTCGGCGACGGTTCCGCCGGCTCGGGGGCCGCCCCGTC
>JBFLVU010000227.1:0-3866 GCA_040758175.1 Acidobacteriota bacterium
TGAACGAATACCACGGGAATGCCGCCCCTCCCCCCGTCCTCCACACGGAGGCGGCCCGCCGACCCCCGAACCCAGAGCAACCGGGGCGCGGCCTCGGGCTCCGGCGAAAGCCCTTCGGGACCCTTCGCCCGGCCGACGGTGCACGAGGACAGCACGAGGAGGAGGAGGAGCGCCGGGCCGGCGCACGCCAAGGTTCGTTCCCGTCGCTGGCACATGGCACGACCTCCTCCCACAGGATACATCGGAGCGCTCCGCAAAAAAGCGGGGGCACGGCGAACCGTGCCCCCACGTGCTGGGCCTTCCTTCCGATAGACTCAGGGCTTGGAGATGTCGGACCCGGCCGGCCTGGCCTTGTTTGGGTAAGGCGGGGGAGGGGGGACCTCCTGGGAATTCCTGGCCACGAGGTCCATGAGGTATCCAAGGGCGGCGTCCAATTGGGCGTCCTTTCCATTCAGGACGTCCCCCGGCAGGTTCTGTACCTCCACGTGGGGGTCCACACCCCGGCCTTCGATGAGCCAGCGGCGGTCCAGCCCGTAGAGGCCGAACTGCGGCGGCGTGACGGTCCCGCCGTCCACGAGGTCCTGGTGGGCCTCGATGCCGAAGGCGCCGCCCCATGTCCGCATCCCGAAAATCTTGGCGAGGCCTTTGATCTTGATGGCCTCGGAGAAGAGCTCTCCGTCGCTTCCCGTATCCTCGTTGATGAGCAGGGCGTAGGGGCCCCAGAAGGCCGCCTCGGGGTTCAGGGAGGGCCTGCCCTCCCTGGGCTGGGTCACGGCCCACACCTTCCGCTCCAGGCGGTCGATGATCATGCCGCTCGTGAACCCGCCTCCGTTGTAGCGGGCGTCCAGCAGGATGGCCTTCTTGCCGAGCTGGGGATAGAAATACCGCGCGAATTCGATGAGGCCGTCCTCCATCATGGCGGGGATGTGCACGTACCCCACGGCCCCGCCGGAGACCTTGTCCACGTAGGCCCGGTTGCGTTCCACCCACTCCCGGTAACGCAGGGCCGCCTCGCTCCGGAGCGTCTTGACGCGGAAGGTGCGGGCGCCCTCCGCGGAGGGACGGTCGTTCACCGTCAGGCGGACCGTCTTCCCCGCCTTGTTCTCGAAGTAGGCGTAGAGGTTCGACGACGGGGAGACCGCCTCACCGTCCACGGCGATCAGGTACTGCCCCTCGCGAACGGGAAGCCCGGGCGCCCGGAGGGGGGACATGTGGTCCGAATCCCAGGGGTACGACGGCAGGATGTGACGGAGCACGGGGAAGGCGGCTCCGTCGGACACCTCGAAATCGCAGCCGAGAAGGCCCACGGTGGAGCGCGATCCCGGGTCGCCCAAATCCCCTCCGCCGACGTAGGTGTGGCCCGTGTTGAGCTCGGAGATCATCTCGCCGATTAGGTAGTTGAGGTCGCTTCGGTTTCCGCAGTCCGGGAGGAAGCGGCGGTACATCTCGCCCGTCTTCTTCCAATCCAGGCCGTGGAGGTTCGCGTCGTAGAACCAGTCGCGCTCGATGCGCCAGGCCTCGTCGAAGATCTGGCCGAACTCCGCCATCCGGTCCACCCGGACCTTCGCGTCCGAGAGGTCCACGGCCTGATCGGGCTTGGCCTTCTGACCCGTCGGGCATACCGAGAAGGCGCCCTTCGACCGCACCGCCATCTTCTTCCGGTCCGCCGAGAGGTGGTAGTTCTCGACCCCCGAGGACACGGTCTCGGCCTTCTTCTCCTCCAGGGCGTACGCCATGAGGTCGCAGGGCGTCTCGTTGGCGTCGGTAACGGTCTGGTACTTGAGGAATTCGGGCTCGGCCTTGGACAGGAAGAGGAAGCCCGATTCGGTGGCTTCGAGCCGGAAGTAGTTCCCGGGCTCCACCCCCTCGACGGGCAGGACGCGTTCGGGAAGCCCGGCGAGGTCGATGGACGGCTCCGCGGGCGCTCCCGGCTTGCTCTTCTCCTTGGCTTCTTTGTCCTTGGCCTCGCCGGCCGGCTCCGCCGCCTCGGCCTCCGCGCCGAAGGGGGAGGGCGACCCGGCCTTGAGGACCACCAGGAAGGGCGAGGCCATCTTCAAGAACACGTGGTCCTGGCCCACCGTCCCCATGATGGGATCAAAGGCCCTGTCCGAGAGGAAGTAGAGGTACTTTCCCCCCGGATCGAAGGACGGGCTCCAGGAGTTGGCCATGCCGTCCGTGAGCGGCGTGGATTTCGCTGAGTTGAGGCCGTACAGGTAGATGGCCTCGTAGGTGTTTTCGAGCTTCTTGGTGTAGGCGACAAACCGGGAGTCGGGGGAGAAGGTGAAGTCCTGAATGCCCCAGCGCTCCCAGCCGTCGTCGTATTCTCCCCTGTCGATCACGGTGATCTTGCCCGTCGCCGCGTCCACCAGGTTGAGCTTCATGAACTTGTCGGAGAAGAGGAGCCACTTGGAGTCGGGCGACCACGTCAGGCGCATCCGGTAGCCCAGGCCTCCCGAAGTGAGCTGTTTCCAAGGCTGGATCCCCGCCGCATCGGCCAGGTAAACCTCCTCTTCGCCGGTCCGGTCGGAGAGAAAGGCCACGCGCGTTCCGTCCGGAGACCAGGCGGGGTCCTTCTCGCGCGAACCGGAGGCGCGGGACAGGTTCACCGGTTCCCCTTTCTTCTTGTCCACCGGAATGGACAGGACCTCTCCCCGGAACTCGAGCAGGAGGCGGGAGCCATCGGGGTTGAGGCCGAAAGCGCCGTGGCCGGCTTCCGCGGCGACGAACTCTGGACGGATAGGGACGCGGTCGCTGGGAATCCGGATGGAGACCTTTCGGACGGTCCCCGTGGAGAGGTCCAGGATGTGGAGGCTTTCGGCGTACTGGAAGACGATGGAACCGGGCCCCGAGGAGGGATACTTCACATCGTAATCGGTGTAGTGGGTGAGGGCGCGCACCTCCCCCGTCCCCACGTCGTACCGGAACAGGTTCATCGTTCCGGCCTCTCGGTCGGAGGTGAAGTAGATGGCTCGACCTTCCCACATGGGGTAGTTGTCGATGCCCTTCCAGGGGGCGATGACCCGGAAATCGGCCTTCTCGAGGCTCCCCATCCAGATCTCTTGCGCGTCCCCCCCTTGGTGACGCTTCCACGTGGCGCTCTCGTTGGTGAGCCGGCAGTACGCCAGGCTCTTCCCGTCGGGGGAGAGGGCGGCGAGTCCGGCCCGATCCACGGCGAGCTTCCTCTCCGTTCCGCCCCCAACCGGCACCGCGTACACCTGCTCGCCGCGGTAGGGATACTCCCGGCGGGACCGGAAGAGGACCGAGCCGCCGTCCGGGGTCCAACCCAGAACCAGGTCCGGGGCCGGATGGAAGGTCAGCCGGACGGGCGGGGAACCCGTGGCGTCCATCACGTACACGTCCACCCCGCCGTCGTACTGTCCCGTGAACGCGATCCGCGTCCCGTCGGGGCTGAATTTCGCGTACCGTTCGGCGCCCGCGTCGCGGGTGAGGCGCGAGGCGTCGCCTCCCCGTGCGGAGGCAGTCCACAGGTCGTCCTCGTACGTGAAAACCAGCCGGTCGCCGTGCACGTCCGCGAGACGCATGAGGTGGCTTTCGCCGGCCTGCGCTCCCGCCGCCATCCTCGCGGCCACCAGGAGCGCCGCGGCGCAAAGGGGAATTCTCATCGCCTTCTCCTCCATCGGTTTCGTCAGGGTCTTGCGGTTTTCGCCGGGGATACACCCATCCCCCGATGGACTACGGGCGTGCCGCCCGCTTTGTTTCCGCCCCGGATCTCCGGCGGGGAGAGCCGGAGGACGGCGCACGGCCCGCCACCAGGAGGAGCGTCCCCGCCAGCAGGGAGGGGACCACGGCGAAGGAAAAGGCGAGAAAGAATTCCCGCGCGTACACCCCGGGCCGAACCCCGAGGC
>JBFLVU010000228.1:0-3861 GCA_040758175.1 Acidobacteriota bacterium
CGCCGCCACCCCTCCGGGAGCAGGGGCCACAGGAGGAAGGTGCCCGCCGAAAGGAGAACGCGCCACGCCGCCACCGCGCCACCCTCCGGGATCAACCCCCTGCGGGGCCGTCCACCACGCACACCCGGACCTCTTCGCCGAAACCCTTGAACCGCCGCGCCTGAACGTCGCCGAAGCGGAAGCGCCCCTCCAGCGGGAGGGCCACCGCCTCGGTGACGAGGACCGCCCCCGGCGGGCACGCCTCCTCCAGGCGCTTGGCCAGGTTCACGCCACGCCCCAGGGCGGTGAATTCCACGTGGTCCTGGGACCCGAAGTTGCCCACGGTGACCCGGTCCTGGTGGATGCCGATGCGCAGTCGGAGGGAGTCGGACTCCCCGCCGAGGCCCCACCGCTCCCTCAGGCCGCCCATCCGGTCCTGCATGGCCAGGGCCATGCGCACGGCGGATTCGGCCTGGACCGGCGGGGCCATCTCGTCGGGCGTCCCGAAGAAGCCGAGGATCCCGTCGCCCATGAAGCGGGCCAGGGTGCCCCCGTGGGCTTCGATGAGCGCCGCCATCTCCGACAGGTACTCGTTGAGAATGGCCGTGACCCGGTCGGGGTCGGCCGTGTCGGAGAGGCGCGTGAACCCCGTGAGGTCGGTGAAGAAAGTCGTGACCACGCGCTTCTCGGTGGAGAGGCTCACGTCCTCGGGGGAGAGGAGGATCTTGTCCACCAGCTTGCGCGGGAAGTATTTGGTCAGGCGCTTGTCCCGCACGATCTGCTCGAACTGCTCCCGCACCTTCCGCTCGAGCTGCGCGTTGAATTCCTGGAGCTGGCTGCGCTGGTCCTCCACCGTCCTCAGGGCCGACTTCAGGTCGGCCGTCCTCAGCGCGACCAGCCCCTCCAGTTCCCGCTGGCGGGCCTTCAAGCGCGCCACGCGCACCCAGTAGGCCAGGCCGAGCAGGGTGCCCGACAGAGCTAGGATCAGCAGGAGGAAGGCGCGCGTCTCGTAGAAATGGGGCCGGATCCGGAAGGTCAGCGCGGCTCCGGCGTCGTTCCACACGCCGTCCCGGTTGCAGGCCCTCACGACGAAGCGGTAGGCGCCGTGGCGGATGTTGGTGTAGTAGGCGGTGCGGCGGCCGCCCGCGTCGTGCCATTCCTTCTCGAAGCCTTCCAGCCGATAGGCGAAGCGGATCTTCTCGGGCCCCAGGTAGCTCAGGGCGGCGTAGCGGAATTCGAGCTCCCCGCGCCCCGGTGGAAACTCCGGGGGACCCTGGCCCAGGTCGGCGGGGGCGCGGTCGTAGAAGGCCCTCTCCAGCACCACGGGAGGCGGCGGGCCCCCGGGTCCGAGCCGGTCGGGGTCCACGAAAACGAGCCCCCGGGTGGTGGGAAAGCAGAGCCTCCCGTCCCTCAGGGCGAGCCCCGCGGGCTGGGTGCCGCCGTTGCACTCGGCGGAGCGCATCCCGTCGGCTCGGCCCAGGGACAGGCACGAGACGGAGGAGGCGCGGCCCTCCAGGAAGTCCTCCAGCTGGCTCTTTTGAACGGCGAAGATCCCGCGGTTGCAGGTGAGCCAGAATCGCCCGTCCCCGTCCTCGAGGATCCGGTAGACCACGTCGTCGAAGAGGCCGTCCTTCTGGCGGATCCCCCGGGCGCGGCCCTCGCGGACGCGGTCCAGGCCCCCGCCGTAGGTGCCGGCCCAGAGGCCGCCTCCTGCGTCCTCGTGGAGGCAGAAGACCATCTTGTGCGAGAGCCCCTCTCGTTCGGTCACGTTGACGAACCGGTCGCCCTCGAGGCGGCTGAGGGCGCCGTACGTCCCGGCCCACAAGGTCCCCCGGCGGTCCACCAGAAGGGCCACGACGGTGCGGTGGGCCAGGCCCGAATCGGTGCCGTACGTGCGGAAACGGCCTCCCGAGAGGCGGCTCAGCCCGCCGCCCCCGGTCCCGAACCAGAGGCTCCCGTCGGGGGTCTGCGCGATGGCGTACACCATGGCGCTGGAAAGGCCGTCGGCCTGGGTCCAGCTCGTCCACCGGCCGCCCTTCAACCGGCTCACGCCCGCGCCGGTCCCCACCCAGAGGCCCCCCTCGCGGTCTTCGCACAGGGAGTAGACGGAGGCGTCGTTGAGGCCCTGGCCCACCCCGTAGACGGCCGTAACCGCCCCGTTCTCCACGCGACAGAGGCCCGCCCCGTAGGTGCCCACCCACAGCGCCCCCCGGCCGTCCTCGAGCACGCAGGAGACCATGTTCTCCGGGAGTCCCTCGGGGACGCCGAGACACGTCACCTTGCCGTCCTCCAGCTGGTTCAGCCCTCCGCCGTAGGTGCCCACCCAGAGCGAACCCTCCGCGTCCTCGTGCAGGGAGAGCACCACGTCGTTGGACAGGCCGAGCTTGCTGGAGAGGATCTCGAAACGCCCCCCGCGATAGCGGCAGAGCCCCGCCCCGTAGGTGCCCACCCAGAGGGACCCGCTGCGGTCCTGGGCCAGGCTGTACACCATCCGGATGGGAAGGCCCTCCTTCTCCGCAAACCCCTGGAGGGAGCGGCCGTCCCAGGACCAGAGTCCGCCCCCCTCGGTGCCGATCCAGAGGGTCCCCGAGGCGTCCCGCAGAAGGCAGTAAATCTTCGTGGTGCCCAGCCGGTCGTTGAAGGGAAAGGGCGAGAGGCCCCCGGAATCCAGGTGGAGGAGGCCCGAGCCGTAGGTCCCCAGCCAGAGCCCGCCCTCCCCGTCCGAGGCCACCCCGTTGACGCTGGTCTTGGCGAAGGGCGCCCCCGGCTCAGACACGGGGACCATGCGGCCGCCCTCCACCCGGGTCAGGCCGCCGCTGGTGCCGGCCCAGACCCCCCCCTGCGCGTCCTGAAAAAGGCACCGGACGACCTTTTGGCTGGGCGCGTCCAGCAAGGGAAGGGACGTGAAGGCGCCGTCCCGGAACCGGACCAGGCCGCCCCCCTCGGTGCCGATCCAGAGGCTCCCGTCGCGGGAGGCCAGGAGGGACATGACGTTGTCGGCGCGGAGCTCGGGGGCCCGAGCGGCGTCGAAGACCTCGAAGGACGAGCCGTCGTACCGGACGAGCCCCTCCTGTGTGCCCAGCCAGAGGTAGCCGTCGGCGGTTTGGGCGACGGCCTGGACGGAGTTCTGGGGAAGCCCTTCGTCGGAGGTCCAGGAGCGGTGGAGGTACTGGGTGATGGCCCGCTCGGGATCGAGGGGGAGGACCGGCATGGCCCACAAGGCCAGCCCGGCGATCGCCCACCCGAGCGCCCCCCTGCCTCCCCGCCTTCTCCCTCCCGCGGCCATGGCCCAAGGATAGCACGGGCGTGAGGAACGCCGGACCGGCCCGGCCGCGCCCTGCCATGGCCCAAGCAAAGGGGGCGGGCCGAAGCCCGCCCCCGAAGACGTACGCCGTTGGGAAACGCTACTTGACCGGGACTTCCACGGGCGCCACGGCGGAGATCTCCACCCGGCGGTTCTTGGAGCGTCCCTCCTTGGTCTTGTTGTCCGCGATGGGCTCCTTGGGGCCCACGCCGTTGACCCTGGCGATGCGGGACTCGGCGATGCCCTTGGAGACCAGGTATTTCTTCACCGACTCGGCGCGGTTGGCGCTGAGGGTGGCGTTCCAGGAATCGGAGCCGAGGCTGCACGTGTGGCCCACGATGTTGATGTCCATCGCGTTGTACTGGTTGAGCTTGGCCACGACGCCGTCGAGCACGGGCTCGCCGTCCTTCGGAATCGCCCACTTGTTGAGCGCGAAATGAAGCACCGACTCGTCCAGGGTGATCTTGATCATCTGGGGCGGCGGCTGAGGCGGCGGAGGAGGAGGCGGCGGCGGCGGAGGAGGCGGAGGAGGAGGCGGCGGCGGCGGAGGAGGCGGCGGCGGCGGGGCCGGCTTGCGC
>JBFLVU010000229.1:0-3830 GCA_040758175.1 Acidobacteriota bacterium
GCCTCCTACGCCCACCTTCGAGGCGCCTCCGGCCCCTCCCTCGCCGAGGGCGAGGAGGCCGAACTCGCCGAGAAGCTCAAGGGGCTGGGGTATATGTAGCTTCGAAGGGGCCCGATGGGGAAGGGAGACGTGAGACGGGAGACGTGAGACGGGAGACGAGAGACGGGAGACGAGAGACGAAAGGGGATGTGGGTGAAGCGGGCGCATGAAAACCTGACGGTATGGCAACGAGGCCGGACCCTGGTCGTGCGCCTGTACGAGGTGACCGGCACGTTCCCACAAACCGAACAGTACGGGCTCATCTCCCAGATCCGGCGGGCCGGTGTGAGCATCGTGGCCAACATCGCCGAAGGGGCCGCGAGGGGATCTGATGCGGACTTTCTTCGATTTCTCCGGATGTCGCGGGGATCGTTGAGCGAACTGGAGACCCTTCTGGTGCTTTCGCAGGACCTGCGGTTGCTCCGAGAGGCGGAGTACACGGTGCTGGCCAACGAGTGCGAAGCCATAGGAAGCCTGCTGGAAGGTTTGTCCCGCAAGCTCAAGCGGGGAATCGCCTCTGAAGAGGAGCCTGCCTATGAAGCCTGATCGACTGGGCCAGGGAAAGCGACGCCCGCGCTCTCTCTCCCGTCTCCCGTCTAACGTCTCCCGTCTCCCGTCTAACGTCTCCCGTCTAACGTCCCTCAGAGGCCTCCTCCCATGACCCGCCTCGTGGTCCTCGGCCTCGACGGCGCCACCTGGGACCTCCTGGACGTCCTCGTGGAAGCGGGGAGGATGCCGAACCTGAAGGCGCTGTGTGCACGTTCCGTGCACTCGCGCATGCGGTCCGCCCACCCCCCCGTGACGGCGCCCGCGTGGGTGTCCGTGGCCACGGGCGTGAATCCGGGCCGCCACGGGTGCTTCGACTTCAACCGGCCCGACGGGGCCCTGGGCCGCCTCCGGCCCCTCCAGACGTGGGACATCGGGGAGAGGACTTTCTACGAGGTCCTCGAGGAGCGCGGGCGCGGCGTGGTCCTCGTCAACCTGCCCTGCACCTATCCCCCCCTCACGAAGCACGTGACGCTCACCTCGCTCCTCACCCAGGGCGACAACGCCGTTTTCCCAGAATCCCTCAAGGAGAAGCACCCGCTCCTGCGCGGCTACCGCGTCTTTCCCGACGCGGGGCTGAGGGCGCGCGGCGAGTCCGAGGCCTACCTGAGAGACATCCGCCACGTGGAGACCCACCGCTTCGACGCCATCCGATGCCTGTGGGACGAGCCGTGGGACGTCTTCTTCGCGGTCCTCTCGGGAACGGACTGGGTGAGCCACGAGGCCTTCCCCGACCTCGTGGAGGGGCGCTTCGAGGTCTGCCCCCAGGCGGCCGGGATGTTCGAGGACGCGGACCGGGTCCTCGGCTGGGTGGCCGAGCGCCTGGCTCCCGGCGACCATCTCCTCCTGGTCTCGGACCACGGCTTCACGACGGCCAAGGGCATCTTCTACCTCAACGAGTGGCTCATGGAGCAGGGCTTTCTGGAGCCCGACTACGGCCGCCCGGCCTTCCCCGTGAGCCACCGCATGGAGGAGGCGGCGCAGAGAGCCATGGGGGCCGACGCACCGCGCCTTCCCGCGTCGGTTCTGCGCGCCGTCCACCGAAACGGAGGGGCCCGCTTCGCCGCCAAGGTCTTCCGCAGACTCGGCGGCACCTGGCCCCTCTTCTTCCGGCCCGACCCGAGCCGGAGCCGGGCCTCCACCCTCACCGCCGAGTGCCACGGCATCACCGTCCACGACGAGACAGAATTCCCCGACGGCGCCGTGGCGCCGGGCCGCGTCCCGGAAACCCTCCATTCCCTCGAGGAGGCCCTCGCGGGCCTGAGGGACCCCGAGGGCGGACCGGTCTTTGCCGATGTCCGGCGCAGGGAGGAGGTCTACGCCGGCCCCCGCACACGGGAGGCGGCCCACCTCCTGCTGGGCCCCGGCCGCTGGGGGGTCTCCGCCGCCCTCAAAGCCCTCAAGAACATCCCCTTCGTTCCCCACCGGACGGGCATCCACTCCTCCGAGGGGATCTTCCTCGGATTCGGCCCCGCCTTCGCCTCGAGCCGACTCCCCGGCGCCCCCCTCTCGGTTACGGACGTGGCGCCCCTGATCTTCCACTGCCTCGGGGAGGCCCTCCCCGAGGGCCTCGACGGAGCCCTCGTCCCGGCCCTCCTCGACTCCGTCCACCTCGCCGCGCACCCTCCCGCCTTCGCCCCCGTCACCCCGCCCGACCGCACCCGCGCCGACCTCGACGCCGAAGCCGTCCAGGAACGCCTCCGCGGATTGGGGTATATGGGGTGAGGGGTGATTCCGAATGGGGAAAGACCCCAAACGCCGCTTCGGCCGACCGAAGGTTGGCCGTGGTCATCCTCACCTGGAACGGCGCAATGGACACCCTCGCTTGTTTGGAAAGCCTGGAGGCGGCGGGCCATCCGGCGGAGGGGGAGACGGTCCTCGTCGTGGACAACGGCTCCGAGGACGGGACGCTGGAGGCCGTGGAGCGGCGTTTTCCCTGGGCGGAGGTGATTCGGAACGCGGCGAACCTTGGGTTTGCGGGTGGCAACAACGTGGGGATGCGCCGGGCCCTCGCGGAAGGCTTCGAGTACGTCCTGCTCCTGAACAACGACACGCGGGTGCGGCCGGGGGCCCTGGCGGCCCTGACGCAGGACCTTGAAAGGCATCCCGAGGCGGGGTCCGCCCAGCCCGTCCTCCTGTCGTACGACGGCGGGCGCATCGACTCCCTCGGCATCCGCGTGGGTTTCCGGCCGGGGGCGGTGGACGCCGGAGCGGGAGAGCCGGCTGGACGGGCCGCGTCGGCCCCCGAGGAGATCTTCGGGCCCTGCGCCGCCGCGGCGCTCTACCGGGCTGCGGCCCTCCAGGAGGCCGGCCTTCTCGACGAGAGCCTCTTCGCCATCCTGGAGGACGTGGACCTGGCCTTCCGCCTCCGGCTGAGCGGTTTCGGCTCCCGCCTCGTGAAGAGTGCAACCGTCCTGCACAAGCGGGGCATCTCGGGGCGCAAGGCGCCGGGCGACTTCCGGCGCGCCCTGGTGCTGAGAAACCTCCAGGTCCTCATGTGGCGCTACTGGCCCGCGCGGTCGGTGGCCCTGTGCGCTCCGCTGTGGCTGAGGTGGCACCTTATCGCGCGGGCATTGTGGAAGAGACTGGGGCGGGGGGAGGAGTACGCCTCCGCCCTCTCCGGCGCCCGCCGCGAGCGCCCGGAGCTCCGCGCCAATCCGCGTCTGGCCGAGATCCAGCGCCGCTGGCTCTGACCGCCGGGCGCGGCCGCCCGTCCTAGAACCAACGCCGGGGAGGGCACGGAGGCCCTCCCCTACGAGAACCGTCTCACGTCTAACGTCTCCCGTCTCCCGTCTCCCGTCTCCCGTCTCCCGTCTCCCGTCTAACGCCTCTCGTTTTACGTTTCTCGTCTCTCGTCTAAGGACCCTCGGAAATGTCTCATTTGAAATCGGATTCCCCGCCGGCCGTGGACCTCATCGTGGTCCTCTACGGTTCCCTGCGGCACGTGGAGGGGCTGGCGGAGGGGATCGAGGCGCAGACCTATCCCCAGGAGAAGGTCCGCCTCTTCTTCGTGGACAACGGTCCCGACGACGGCGCCCTGGACGCCCTGGCCACGCGCTTCGCGGCCTGGCCCGGGGGGCTGAGGCTCCTGCCCCTGCGCGACAACCCAGGCTTTGCGGCGGGAAACAACCGGGCCATCGTGGCGGGGGAATCGCGCTTCCTTCTCCTCCTCAACCCCGATACGCGCATGGCGCCCGACTGTCTCGAGCGCCTCGTGGCAAGGGGGGAAGCGGAGCCTCATTCCG
>JBFLVU010000230.1:0-3818 GCA_040758175.1 Acidobacteriota bacterium
AGGCGTCGCGACGCCGTCGATGCCTTTGCGCATCGTCTAGGAGCGACAACGCCGCAGGCGGGGCCGTGCCGCGGCAACCCTACGGGCGCAAGGGATTGGGGGCCATCTGCTTTGTTCCGGCTCGTCGACGATGCGCCCTGCATGTTCCTCCTCGCCGCGCCTCGCATCTGGCCCCCAAGCCTCTTGCGCGCGGCTCGCAAGGGCTTTTCAGCAGCCTGCTAGCGTCCCGAATCGGAAATTCGCGCACGATTCGTCCGCCTCGGGACACTTCGCGGGGAAGGCCATGCGGCTTGCGGACGGCGGCCTCGGGCCGCGCAATCCGCCTGCCCTCCCCGCGAGCCCTACCGGGGAAGGCGCGGCGGCGCCTCCCCCGGACCCCCACCCGCCGTGTGGCGAGGGCCCATTCCTTATCGAACTTCTAACTCGCCACACGAGCAGGCCGTTGCCCGGCTTCCCCAGGGAGCCCCGCGGGCGCCTCCGGCGCCGATCCCCCATTTGCCGCCACGGGCGCCTTTGGCTAGACTGGGGCCCGGGGAGGCCCCATGGCCCTTCTTCTCTTCGACGTGGACGGCACCCTCGTGCGGCCCCTCGGTCTGGGCCGCAAGTCCTTTCTCGCCGCCCTCGAGACGGTGTTGGGCGCCCCGGTGGATCCGGCTCCCTTTTCTTACGACGGGTTGCTCGACACCGAGATCGCCCGCAGGACGCTCTCCTCCCTCAACACGGACCCGGACCCGCCCGTCCTGGAGCGGTTGCTCGCCGCGTACGTGGGCTTCCTGTCGGCCGAGCCCTTTCCCCCGTCCGAGCAGTGCCGCTGCGACGGTCTGCCCGCGGCCTTGGAGCGCTGTCTCCAGCGCGGTCACGACCTGGCCCTTCTCACGGGGAACGTGCGCGGCGGGGCCCTCGTAAAACTCCGCGCCGCCGGCCTCGACGCCTTCTTCCGGAACGGAGGAAGTGCCCTGTTGGGAGCCTTCGGGGAAGACGCCGCCGACCGTCCCGGCCTCGTTCCCGTGGCCCTGGACCGGTGCCGCCGGCACTTCGGGAAGGAATTCCCTCCGGACTCCGTCTGGATCGTCGGGGATTCCGAGAGGGACATTCGCGCGGCCCGGACCGCCGGCGTCCGGTGCGCCGCCGTCGCCACGGGCCACACCCCTCTCGAGGTCTTGGAGGCCCTGGCCCCCAACGTACTCCTCTCCAGTTTGGGGGACCCCGGGGCGCTTTGCGACGCCGTGGAAGAGGGGGGGATGCCATGACTCCGGAACGCCCGCCCCGGATGGACCGGCTCCTCGCCGAGCCGGCCTCCGTCGACTTGGCCCGGGAGTACGGCCCTGTTGAGACGAAGCGGGCCCTGCGCCAGGCTCTCGATGCCGGCGTGGCGCGCTGGAGGGCTTCCGGCCAGGTCCCCCTCGCCCAAGACGTGGTCCGGGAGGCCTCCCTCCGTCTGGCGGAGACTTTCCGCCCACCCCTCCGCCGGGTCGTCAACGCCACCGGCGTCGTCCTCCACACCAACCTCGGCAGGGCCCCGCTCTCGCGGCCCCTCCTGCGGGGGATCGAAGGGGTCCTCGGGGGATACGTGGACCTGGAAATGGACCTGGAAGCCGGCCATCGGGGCCACCGGGACGCCGCGCTGGAGCGGGCCTTCCAGGGCTTGTTCGACACGGAGTACGGCGTGGTGGTCGTGAACAACAACGCGGCGGCCACCATGCTCCTCCTGAACACGCTTTCCCTGGGCTGCGAGACCTTGGTAAGCCGGGGCGAACTCGTGGAAATCGGGGGGGGCTTCCGCATGCCCGAGGTCATGCGGGCCTCGGGGGCCCTCCTGAAGGAGGTGGGCACCACCAACCGCACGCGGCTCTCCGACTATCGTCGCGCCGCCGGCCCTCAGAGCGCGCTGATGCTGAAGGTCCACACGTCCAACTACCGAATCCTCGGCTTCACGGAAGAAGTGAGCCTGGAGAGCCTCGTGGAGCTGGGCCGCGAGCTGGGTCTGCCCGTCGGGTTCGATCTGGGATCGGGCCTGGTGGACCCCGCCTCCGGCTCGCGCGTGCCCGATGAGCCGCCGGTGACCTCGGCCCTCTCCGCCCGCCCCGACGCGCTCTGCTTCAGCGGCGACAAGCTCTTCGGAGCCTGCCAGGCGGGAATCCTCCTGGTGGCCCCTGGGCGCGTGGCGGCCTTCCGCTCCAACCCCCTCTTGAGGGCCCTCCGGGTGGACAAGGTGACCTACTCGCTGCTCGCCGCGGTGGTGGACCGGTACCGCCGTGGGCGGCGGAAGGAGGTCCCGGCCCTAGCCCTCCTCGACAGGGAGGCAGGCGAGCTGAGACGGCGGGCCCGGGCGCTCCTGCGCCGCGTGTCGAAGGCCTGCCCCGGCCGGTTCCGCCTGGAGGTGGTCGAAGCGGAGGGGCGCACGGGAGCCGGTTCGGCACCCCTCGCGGCCCTTCCCTCCCCCGCCATGGCCGTGGTCCCCCGGTTCGGGGACCCCGAAAGCCTCGAACGCCACCTCCGCACGGGCGGCGACCCGCCGGTGGTCACCCAGACGTCCGAAGGCCGGATCCTGATCCACCTCCGCACGCTCTTGCCGGGGGACGAGCGGGACGTGGCGAGGCGCCTCTCCGAGTTCGCCGGGGTGACCCCGTGAAGCCCGTCTTCGCATGGATCGCGGCGGCCGCCTCCGCGCTCCTCCTCGGGTGCGCCCCGGCCGGCGTCCGAGTTCCTCCATCTACTCCGCCCGCCGAAAGACCCGAGGCGCCTTCCACCGTTCTGAGTTCCGAGGGGGGAACCCCCGCCGTCGCCCTCGCCCTTGCGAGGGAACTGCTCGGTCGGATCGACGGAACCCAATCGAATCCAACGGCTGTCGGTTGGGACATGGAGGAGCCCAGTCTCGCGACCTTGGGCGCGGATCTGGCCAGGAGCCTTCCCAAGGCGCTGACGCTCGCCGAACTGGGCGTCACCGCGGGCGGAGCACCGGAAGCCTATTCTCAGCTCGATCCCGCTTCGTTTTCCTTCCTCTTGTGGCTGTCCCCGGAAACCACCCCGGAAGGCGCCCTGAGGTCCATTCAGGTGGAACTTCGAAAGGCCGCGGGCGCCGCCACCCTCCGGTTCGAAATCCGGCCCCCGCTGGCTACCCGGATCCCGACGCGGACCGCGGAGCCCGTGGAGCCAGGTTCGATCATCGCCACCGCCGAGGGCCCCATCCGCGCATTGGCCTGGGAAACGGGGCCTCCGGCCCGGCTTTGGATTCTGGGAAACCGTGACCTCCTCCGCACCGACCCGGCCGACGGAACGGTACTTCAGAAATGGAACCGGGAGGCCCCTCAGGGACCTGCCGGCCTCGTCTGGGACGAAGCCGACCCTCCGCGGCTTGCCCTCTTGGAACCCGAGACATCCGACAGCCGCTGGTTCGCGAGGGGAAGCGGCGGGATGTTCGCGCCGGGAGGCAAGGTCGAAGGGTTCCCCATGGGCCCACGGACGTCCCAATTCCTCTCCGCCCAGTGGGACCCCGAGGCCGGCGCATTCCTCCTTTTTGACTACGCCGGAAGGGACTTGGGCTCTTTCGTCCAGATGGTGAAGGCCGTGGGGCCGGGCGGCACCCACTTTCTCCTCCTGGATCCCGGCGGAAACACGGCGGCCGTGCGCGGCTCGGACCTGGCCCGGATCCCGGGGCCCGCGGAAGGCGCCGGCGCCCTGGCCGCCGCCGGTTCCACCCTCTTCCTTTCCATGGGGGGATCTTCCCCACGGATCGAAGCCTTCGACCTGGTCGACGGCAGGATCTGGGAGAGGGTCTGGACCTCGCCTCCGTTGGAGGCCGTCCCCACCTGCCTGTG